>DASYCK010000205.1:0-51981 GCA_036500205.1 Polyangia bacterium
GGCCGGGGCTGACGATGAGAAACCGCGCCCGGCTCGACGCCAGCGCCGCCAGGTCATCCATCGACAGCTCGGGGTACAGCGACTCCAGCTTTCGCAGCTTGTCGATCGCCGCCAGCGACCCACCTTGCAGGTTGTCCTCCATGAGCGCCGGCACCTCGACCACCGTGGGGAACGGCGCCGCCGGAATCAGCTGCGGCGCGAACGTCTTCAACGCGTTCTGGATCGCAACTCCGATCGCCTTCTGAAGACCCTGCGGGTGCCCCTCGGCGTCCATGTCGGACGCATTCGCGAACGCCGTGGCGCAGGTCTCGATGCTGCCGATCACCTCGGGCTTGTCCGAGCGGCGAACGTCCATGCGAATGACGTAGTCGAAGTAGCGACGAACGGGGCGGGCCGCACCGGCGACGGCGGAGACGCCCGCGACGGCCTCGATGCGCTCGCCGCGCGCCGCGGTCACCGAGAACGTCAGCGTCTGCGTGGGATCCTCGCCCAGGCGGCGGACCTCGTCGGCGATCAGCTCCGGATCCGTCCGGGTCAGCTCCTCGGCCAGGATGGCGTGCCCTCCCGAGGCCTCGATCAACGTATCCCCCATGTGGCGCGCGGCCCGGCGCTGATCGGCCGAACGACCGAATCCCAGCTTCGGGGTGAGGGCAACGACGGCCGTGACCTTGGGGATGAGCATCGTGGCGTCGCGGCGGGAATGCACGATGGTCGTGCCACAGCCGGCCAATGTCCCCAGAGTCGCCACGCCAGCCAGAACCAGGGAAATCTCCAGCGGTCGACGATGAGAGCTCATGCTGAGAATCCCATCGGCGGCGCCAAAGGTTTCTTTAGAATTTTTTAGTAACTTAATGTACTGTTTTTTTACGACACGTTACCGTGTCATCTTCGGTTCGTTTCAAGGACTTGGTGGTCAGAACAGGACTGCGAGCCCACCGAAGAGCTCGATTTTCGTGTCTCCCACGATCGAGGATTGGCCGTTGAGAGCGATGGTCTCCTTGGTGCTGAACATGCGCCGCGCGGTCAGACGTAGGTGCAGCGCGCTGGTGTCGGTGGCGGGCGTGATGGGAAAATCCGCGTAGGCCGCCAGCACGGCCCCGAGGCGGAACACGGTCTTCGCCCCCACGCTGAGACGCTCGCCCCCCGCGCCGACATCGACCGTCAAGAGGCGCACGAAGCGGGCAGACCACGAGGCTGTGTCGGCGCGCCAGGTGGCGAACGGCCGCACCGCCAGCATCAGATCGACCGCTTGCCGGTCGGCCCCCACGTCGGCGATCAAGGCCTTGTTGTCCGCCGTCACCTGGCTGGGCGTCGCGAATTGACCGGCGGCCTCGCTCGCGAACAGGCGCGCGTCGAAGCCCAGCCGCCCCTGGCCGATCCCCCCTTGAACGGTGAACGAGGGGATGGCGACGTTCCTGCCGTCGGCGATCCCGGCGTTGTCGATCGAGACACCCAGCGCCGCCGAGATGGCGAAGCCAGGGCGGGGAAACGCGGGAAGCGGCTCCTCCTCGGCGGACGCGATGGCGGGCGCCCCCAGCAGGTCGCTCGCGGGAAGCGGCGCGGTCGGCGGAACCACCACCGGAGCAGGCGCCGCGACCGGAGCGATCGGCGGCGTCGGTGACACCGGTGGCGAAGCGATCGGCGGATAGGGTTCGGCCGCGCCTCCCGGGGCCCCGCTCGCGCCAGCTTCCGTCACCCCTTCGTCGGCCCACGCCACGCCGGCGCCCGACAGCACCGCCCCGACGGCCGCGGCCAGCACCGCCGAAGAGAACCAGCGGACCGCGCGAGCTCGTCGCCGGACCGAAACAGGATGCGCGCTCGGAAACGTCACGCCCGGCTTTTACCATCGTGACCATCCCTGGGGCTATGCTGGCTGTTCTTCCGCCGGAAGGAGCCCGACGTGCCGGACGAGATCTGCATACACTGCCAACAGGCGCACGAAGCGCGGACGGCGTTCTGCCCGCTGACCGGAAAGGTCATGCCGCAACCGGCGGCGGACGCGCGTGGGTCGACGGCGCCGGCCGTCGACCCGACGCCCGAAAAGGGCGTGCTGGATCTGCTGCAGCAGGCGCTGTCTCTCTACAAGCTCCACGCGAAGACGCTGCTGACCGTCGCGGCGGTCGTCTTCGTCCCCGGCGCGATCGCGCACGCTTGCGCGCGGGCCGCGATCCTCGCGCCCACAGTGATGATGCGGATGGCCTTCGATCCGGTGACGCACCAGCCGCTCGCGCACCCGGTCGGCGTGGGGATGCTGGTGGCGCCGTTCACGGCGACGGTGCTGGGGCTGCTGGCGGCCGCCGTCACGGGCATTCTCTTGCAGGGGGTGATACTGCCCCTCACGCAAGGGGCGCTGGCCCTGGCGACCGCCAACCTTCTCCTGGGACGGCCCGCCACCTGGCAGGAGACCTGGACCTGGCTGATTCGCCGCGTGGGTACGATCTTCTCGGCCATCATCCCCGCCGCCTTGCTGACGGGTGTCGGGTTCTTCTTCCTGTTCATCCCCGGCGTCGTGCTGGCGTTCTGCTTCTGCTTCGTGCCGCTGGTGGCGCTGTTCGAGGACGTGGGGGGAACCGCGGCCCTGCGGCGGAGCTACGAGCTGGTGAGGGCGGACTGGCTGCGCGTGTTGTTGCTGCTGGTCACCTTCGCCGTCCTGTCGTGGATGGCGCAGTTCCTCGCGGGGCTGTTGCTGAGCGGGCTGTTCGGAGCGCGCCTGTTACAGGACGCGTTGACGCTGCTGCTGCTGCCGATTCCGGTCATCGCCTCCGCGTTGCTGTACTTCGACATCCGCCGCAAGCGCGAAGGCTTCGGCGACGCCCAGCTCGCCACGACGATGGACGACCTGCGCAAGAACTGAGCGCCCCGCGCGCGAACGAGGGCGATCTCCGACGAAGACGCCTAGAAGTGCTCACACCCAGGCGCGGGCAGCACGCAGATGGGGGCGGGGGGAATGGTCAGGGAATAGCTGCAAGAGATGTCCATGCCGCGCAGGCTGAGCCCCATCGCCGCGCCCGACAGGTGATGCTGGCACATGTCGGGAACGCTGGTGTCGAGGCAGGGCCCGAGCTGACTGTCCGTCAACCGGGCCACCTCGTAGTCCTGACCTGTCGACGCGGGGAAGAACATTTTGGTCGGCACGCTCTCCCCGTCGAGCTGCACGGGGACGCCCAAGCGTCGGACTATCACGGCCTGATGCTCGAAGTTGGCGGGCAGCGCGAACAGCAGATCGTCCTGGAAGAAGCGGGTGTCGACGCCCAGCGATAACCCAGGCGAACAGTCGAGCCACTGCGCCAGTAACACCGGAGGAGAGGCTTTCAACACGAAGTCCCCCGTGGGAGCGTCTGCTCCCGGGGCGAGGTTGGGATCAGGAAACGTCGAGAAACGGAGCGACTCCCCCGCCTTCAGATGCAGCTGAATCATACCGGACGAGGTGGACAGCCCCTGTGCGAACTCCGTCCCCGGCGAAGGCGACAAGGTCACCATCGTGTCCTGATCGGACGCCACGATCTGCCAGGAGCCACGGCCCAGCCCAAAGAATGAATCGCACCCGTTCTGCGGCGCCAGTCGCGCTCCCACGTATTCCCTCGCCCAGTTCGACGTGGGCGGCATCTGTTCGATGGCCATGTCCCCGCCGTTGAAGCCGGTGAGGTCGGCGCCATACGTCGTGAAGACGTTCCCCGAGAAGACAGCCACTGGACGATCGGAGTCGATCGTGGAGCCGGAGAGATCGGCGCCCGGGCCGCTCGAGAAGACCTGCAACACGTCCCCTTCGTCCAGTGTCACCGGAAAGGCGACCATGGCGGGCCACGGCGGCATGCCCGCCGCGACCACCGTGAGCGCCGTCGGGATCAGGGTCACGTGCGTGCCGTCGATGGTGCCGACGATGGTGATGACGCCGGCGCCGTTCCGAGCGCCGACGGTCGATGTCACCGCCGTGGTTTCCTTCTCCGCGAAGGTGAGGGCCCGGTGAGCGGTGCCCAGGGCTTGCGCGGGCAGCAATACCGTCCCCGACGAGCTGTTCGACAGGCGGTCCGTGTCGTCGCTGATGAGCTGCACCGCCAGGACCGGATTGTCGCTGGTGATTCGCAGCGCCGCCTCGAGGATGTGTCCCGCATCGCGCACTGGACGGGTGACCGCGAAGCGCGCCGCTCCCCCCGCTGGAACGAAGTCCGAGGCGACCTGATCCCAGCCCGTCGGTGACCGGGCCTCGACGACGACGTACGCGGGGGACGAAGACGACGCGTTCGTCAGCAGCAACATCATCGATTTACCGTCCTCGCTGTCGATGTTGTCGATCTGAACCGCGTAGAAGCGGCACCCCCTCAGCGCGTCGCCCGCCTCGGCCTGGGCGCAAGCCTGACTGACACAACGACCGCCGCTGCACGCGTCCGAGCACGTTTCGATTGGTCCGCCCATCTGGCCCAGGTCGCATTCGTAGACGGCGCCGCCATTGCACACGGTCGAGGCGGACTGACAGGTCGGGGGCGGTCCGCTCCCCTCGAAAGGCATCGACATGTCGCTCATGCCCGCTTCGGCATCGGACGATGGTGAGGTCTCGCTGCCACAAGCAGCGCCGAGGCTCGCCATCGCCACGCCGAAACAGCACAGCAGAAACGCGCGCCCGTGCGGCGCCCACGCGCCGAGCACGCGCGCGGCGCGAAGCGAAGTCCCATCGCACAGTTCGGTCCTTCGGCGCATTCGTACCCACACGAGGATCGCATCATTTGGGGAAAAAACAGAAAAACTTCGTCAGGCAAACTTGCCAAGGCCGCTTCGCGGGCGTTACCGTACTGCGTTGTTGCGCGCGACGATCGCTCTAGCCGTCGGCTTCGCGCTCGTGGCCCGATGGGCGGAGGCCGCGGAACCCGAAGCCTCGCCGCCGGCTCCCGCCGAAGGCGCGGCTCTGCCGTCGGACGGCGCGGACGAGCCGGTGTCGTCACGCCCCGGCTCCGCGTCACCGCGGTCGAGCGCCCTGCCCGACCAGCCGTTCGGACAGGACGCGGACGCAGCGAGCGATGACGACGACGCCAGCGATTCGGAAGACGACGCCCCGGGCGCGCCGCTGCGGGCGCTCTCCTGCCTCGAGGGCGAAGGGGGCAACGATCAGGACGGCGCCCGGCGCGGCGTGCAGAGACGCGATTTCCTGAAAAAGCACCGCTTCGAGATCGCGGCGATGGGGGGCGCCTACGCCTCCGACGCCTTGTCGTCGACGTACGTTTACGGCGGGTCGGTGTCGTTCTTTCTATCGGAGGACTTCGGCCTCGAGGCGATGGTGTTGCGCAACCCGGTCTCGTACCGGCTGCAGGATCCCATCATCGCGGCCGGACTGCTGCACTCGTTCAAGCCCGGCACGGCCTGGAACGGCCTCGCGGCGATGGTGTGGTCACCCGTGCACGCCAAGCTGCGCTTCAGCGAGCGCCACATCACCCACGCCGACCTGCTGATCGTGGCGGGCGCCGGACAGACGCTGAGCGACGCGGCCCAGGGGCTGACCTTTCAGGCGGGCCTGGGCATCAAGCTCTATCTGGCCCGCTTCCTCTCGCTGCGCATCGACATCCGTGACCTGATCATCCAGCAGGAAGTCCTGGGGCACGGACAAACCACGCACAACATCATCACGATGTTCGGCCTCTGCGGCTGGGCCCCCGGATGACGATGCGAGGGCGCGGCCGGGGAGAGGCGGGGGCGGCGCTGTTGGCGGCGCTCTTTTGCCTCGCGGGAAGGGGCGGGCGGGCGACAGCGGCGGACGCCGAGACGCCGGAGAAGGCCGAGGCCACCGCGGCGGCCAGCGACAACAGCGACGCGGACGCCTGCATCGACGAGAACGTGAAGGCCGATCTCTTCGCGAAGCGAAAACGGCGCGACGTGCGAGATCGTCTGTTCCAGCAGACCAATCGCCACGAGCTGACGTTGCTGGGCGGCTACTACGTCTCCGATCTCTTCGACGGGACCTGGGTGGCGGGCGCCGCCTACGCGTACCACATGACCGAGGACTTCGCCGTCGAGGCGCACGGGGCGATGACCCACCTGGGATCGAAGTCCGAGCTCGCTCTCGAGCAGAACTTCTCGGTGCTGGGCGGCAAGCCGCGGCGCGAGCTGCTGTTTCACGCCGATCTGGTGTGGGCTCCGGCGCACGGCAAGCTGCGACTGGGCGGGGCGATCCAGCACTTCGATCTGTACGTGGCGGCCGGCGCGGGCGTGATCGATTCGGTGCTGTCGAGCGACATCGCGGGAAACGCCGCCATCGGGCTCAAGTTCTTCATGGGACGCGCGATGGCCATGCGACTCGATGTGCGGAGCTACGTGTATCGCCAACAGCTTCTCGCCAAGAAGGAATGGGTGAACGACGTGACGGCAACCCTCGGCTTCAGCATCTTCCTGCCGGTGACGGAATGACGGTGACGGGCGCGAGGGCGCGGAGCGCGCTGCTGGGCGTTTGCCTGGGCGTCGCCTGGCTGCCGCGGGCCGAGGCCAGCCCCGCTGACGCGCGCCCGGGCGCCCGCGCGGCGGCGCAGGCCGACAAACCGCTTCCCGCGCCTGCCGCGACGGTGGCGGCCCCGGCGGCAGCCGTCACTGCTGATGCCCCACCGCCCCCCACGCGAACGGCGGCCGCACCCGATCTGGAGAAGCTGCGCGCCGAGTACGATCGCCTCCGCGAGGAGCTGTTCAAGGCGCGCGTGCGCAGTCAAAAGGTCTCCGAGACCGTCTGGCCGTCGAAGATGGACGTTCACCTGCGCTGGAAAGGCAGCCCCGACTTCGTCATCCGCAAGGCGCGCATGCTGCTCGACGGCGCCGAGCTGTGGGATTCGGCCGATCGCCCCCAGACCGACGACGTGATCGACGTGTCCGAGCGGAGCGTGAAGCCGGGACCGCACGCCTTCACGGTGCGGCTGGAGATCCGCCCCAAGAGTGAAAAGAAGGGGGGCACCAAGACCGGCGCCGACAAGCTGGGCTACACCTCCGAGCACACGTTCGCGATCGTCGTGCCCGAAGGCGGGGTGACCCACCTGGCGCTGACCGGCGATGAGGACGGTGACCCGCCCGAGTACGAGCCCGAGCTGGAACTGGAGATCGAGACCGACAAATGATCGCCTCGGTCCTGCTGCTTCCCCTGCTGGCCGCGGCCGCGGATCCCGTGGGGCAATATCTGGGCGACCTCGAGCAGGCGGGCGTGGTGCGCGCGAAGGACGCGTCGCTGGACGGACTGCGCGCGGGGCTGGTGTCGGCCGAGCAGGATCTCGTAACCGGCAACGTTCAGACGGCCACCACGAACCTGTTCGCGCTGGTGGAGTCGGGCGCCTTCGCGAAGTTCAAGAACGATCCCGAGTACCAGAACGCCGAGCTGACCCTGGGACGTGCGCTGGTGAAGGGGGGCGCCTACGGCTCGGCCGAGCGGTTCCTGGGGCGCGTCCTGAAGCGCGGCGCCAAGCAACCGTTCTTCGCGCCCGCCTATCGCGCCATGGTCGACATCGCCCTCGAGACCCGCGAGGAGGCGGCCGTGCTGGGACGCCTGGGCCTCCTGGTGGAGGGGCAGGAGCTGCCCCGCGACAGCGCGAACGAACGGTCCTACCTGGAGGGAAAAGTTGCCTACGGGCAGGGGCAGTTCGCGGCGGCGGCGCGGGCGTTCTCCGATGTAGATCGCCAGTCGCGGTTCTTCGCCTCGGCGCTCTACTTCCGTGGCCTGGTCGACGCGCGGTCGCAGCACTACGCCAGCGCCCGCCGCAACCTCTGCGAGATCGTCGAGCAAGCCGACAACGACCGCTTCACGTTCTTCGTCGACGGACGGTACTGGGCCATCAAGGATCTGGCCTACCTGGCGCTGGGGCGAATCTCGCACGAGCAGGGGCGGTACGACGACGCTTACTACTTCTATTTTCGCGTGCCCGAGGACTCCGAGCGGCTGCCCGACGCGCTGTTCGAGGCGGCCTGGTCGATGTTCCAGAAGGGCGAGTACGTGGCGGCCAAGGCCTTCATCGAGGAGTTCGACCACGCCTTCCCGAGCTCGCCGCTCGGCCCCGACGTGCTGCTGCTGCACGCCATGATCGATCTCAAGTCCTGCCGCTTCGACGACGTCCGCCAGGTGCTGGATGTCTTCGTGAAGCGTTACGCGCCGGTCGAGGCGGAGGTGGCGCGGCTGATCGCCGAGCCGAGGCGGCGCCAGGCGCTGTATCGCCGCCTGCTGAGCCGGCAGGATATCGGGCGGGCCAACGATCCCATCGTCGAGCTGTTGAAGCTCGACACCCGCTTCTTTCGCTACTTCTCTTACCTCGAATCGCTGGATCGCGAGGCGGGGCTGATCCCCACGGAGACGGCGGTGTGGGACGAGCTGACCGCCGCGCGTGGGACGAATCAGGCAGCCGCCGCCCGCGGCGCGCAGGCCACCGAGGCGGCGCAGCTGCTGACCGACACCCAGGCGCTGGCGGTGGAGAGCCGGGGGGAGCCGGAGCTGCACGACGACGCGATGGACCTGCTGGTGAAGACCCGCCGCGCCGCCCGCCCCATCAGCTTGCAGGGGCCGTTCGCCGATGAGGCGGAGAAGCTTCAGGATCTGTCGCAGCAGACGCGCCAGCTGCGCGCCCGCCTGGTCGACGCCACCAGCGCCATCGCCGAGGCGGCGCTGGTCGACCTGGACAAGCGGCTGAAGAGCCTGCTGCGCCAGGCGCGGCTGACCCACATCGACGCGGTCATCGGCAAGAAGAAGCGGCTGGAGATCGAGATCACCAACCTGGCGGAGGGGCGCTACCCGAGCGAGATGCTGGGAAAGCTGGAGGTCGAAGGGCTGATCGGCGACGACGAGGAGTACTGGCCCTACGAGGGGGAGTACTGGGCGGACGAGTATGAAAACTACCGGTGACGCCCTGCCCACCACGGAGCAACGCCTTGCTTAGAAAGGGCACGCTCGTGCTCGCCCTCCTGGTGAGTGCGAGCACCGTCAGGCTGGCGCAGGCGGCGACGACGAAGCCGGCGAAGGCGCAGGGGGCGGACGACCCCGACGACACGGATGACTCGAAGCCCGAGCACACCTTGCCGCCGGTGATCGAGGCCGCCATCGCCGACAAGGAGAAGGAGGTCGTGGAGGCGCGCCAGGAGGGCATCCGGCTGCTCGAGGACTTCCTGCGCTCGAGCCCGAAGTCTCGGGAGACCGCCGAGGCGCTGTACAAGCTGGCGGAGCTGTACTGGGAAGAATCGAAGGCGGGCTACCTCGCGCACATGGGGAGCTACCAGGCCGCCGTCACCGCCTGTCACAAGGACCGCGCCGCTTGCGCCAAGGTGCCGCGCCGGCCGCCCCGTCTCGATCTGTCGCAAGCTCAGGGTGTCTACGATCGCCTGATCCGCGAGTACCCACGCTTCCGAAAGATCGACACCGTCATCTACCTGTACGCCTTCTCGCTGCGTGACCAGGGGCGGCTGGGCGACTCGGTGAAGTACTTCCAGATCATCCTCGACAAGTTCCCGAAGTCGCGCTTCTCCGCCGACGCCTGGATGGCGATCGCCGAGTTCCGCTTCTACGAGCAGCAGAACTACCAGACCTCGCTGGCCGCCTACGAGAAGGTGCTGGGGTACCCGAAGTCGCCGCTGTACGACCTGGCGCTGTTCAAGACCGCCTGGTGCTACTGGAAGCTGGGCGACACGACCAAATCCGCGCTGCGCTTCAAGGACGTCCTCGATCTCGCCAAGAAGAAAGCGGGAAAGACCTCCACCGAGCAGAAGCGCGCCGAGGAGCTGCAGGGTCAGGCCATGGAGTACCTGGTCGAGCTGTTCACCGAGGACGACACCAAGAGCGCCCAGGACGCCTTCGAGTTCCTCGCCCAGATCGGCGGCAAGGAGTACTCGCAGAAGATCCTGGGGCGGCTGGCCGAGACCGTCTTCGATCAGACGCGCTACGAGCGGGCCGCCGAGGCCTACCGGCTGCTCATCACGCTCGATCCGAACGGCGTCGACGCGCCCGACTACCAGAAGCGGGTGGTGGAGTGCCAGCAGCTCATGGGCGATCCCGCGGGCGCAGTGGCCGAGATGAGGAAGCTCGCCACCAGCTACGGCCCGCACAGCCCGTGGGCCGCCGCGAACAAGGATCGTCCCAAGGCCATCGCGCACGCCCGTCAGATCGCCGAGGAGCAGATCCGCACCCTGGCCAAGACGCTGCACGCCGAGGCGCAGGCGAACGAGAAGCAGAACAAGGTCATCGACAAGGAGCGCTACTCACGCGCCGCCGAGGCCTACGGCTTCTATCTGACGAACTTCGGTGACGCCGCCGACGCCACCGAGCTGCGCTACCTGCGGGCCGACATCCTCTACTTCAAGCTGGGGCGCCTGGCGGAGGCGGGCGACGAGTACCTGGCGGTGGGCAAGAGCAAGCCCCCCGGGCCCTATCACAAGGACGCGTTGCTGCAGGCGATGACGTCGTTCGAGAAGCTGCGGAAGCCGGCGGGCGGCGGCAAGCGCGAGATCACGGAGTCCGATCGCAAGTTCGCCGACGCCGCCGACATCTACGCGACCTTGTTCCCCAAGGATAAGGAGATCGTCACCGTCATCTTCAAGAACGGCCAGTTCTTCTTCGACTATGGCGACTACGACGAGGCCATCAAGCGCTTCGGCCTCATCGTCGAGGGGCACCCCGACGATCCCAACGCCGGCCCCGCCGGCGATCGCATCCTCGAGTCGCTGTCGAAGGCGAAGGACTACGAGAACATCGAGAACTGGGCGCGCCGTTTGAAGAAGACGAAGGCGTTCGCCGAGCGCAGCGAGCAGGACCGCCTGGACCGCATGATCGTGGTGGCGGTGATGAAGTCGGGCGAGAAGTACGCCGCCGAAGGGAAGAACGACAAGGCGGCCGAGTTCTTCCTGCGCATCCCCCACGAGTACCCGAAGGATCCCAAGGCGCCGCAGGCCTTGCACAACGCCGCCACCATCTTCGAGCGCGGCAAGCGTCAGGAGCAGGCGGTGGCGGCCTACACGGAGCTGGCCGACAAGTTCCCCCAGGCGGCCGAGGCCCCCGATTCGCTGTTCACCGCCGCCCGCATCGAGGAGAGCGTCGCCTCGTACGATCGCGCCGTCCTCCTCTACGAGCAGGTGTACACGCGCTACCCGCAGTCGAAGCACGCGGCGGAGTCGCTGCGCAACGCCGGCATCTTGCGCGAGACGCTGGGGGAGAACGAGAAGGCCATCCAGCATTTCGGCGAGTACGCCAGGAAGTACAAGGATCACGCCGACGCCAAGGACCTCGCCTTCCAGGTCGCCGTGGTGCGCGAGAAGCAGCAAGACTGGAAGGGCGCCGCCGTCAGCTTCGAGGACTACGTGAAGTATCACCCTGGCGATCAGCGCACCGTCGAGGCGCTGACCCGCGCCGGAGACGCCTTCGTGAAGGCGGGCAGCGACGCCAAGGCGAAGGACGCGCTGGCGCGCGCGCTCGCCGCGGCGAACGGCCACGGCAAAAAGGGCGGCGAAGGTGAGACGCGCGCCTGGGCCGCGCAGGCGCGCTACCTGCAAGGCGAGCTGGTGTTCAAGGAATACGAGCGCATCAAGATCGCCGGCAAGCCCAAGGTGCTGGCCAAGGTGCTCGACGAGAAGGCCAAGCTGCTCGAGCAGGCCAAGCAGATCTACCTGGACGTCGTCACCTATCAGTCGCCCGAGTGGGCGACCGCGGCGCTGCTGCGCATCGGCCAGGGCTACGAGGCGTTCGCGAAGGCGATGCGCCAGGCCCCCGTGCCGAAGGATCTGAACGCCGAAGAGCAGCAGGTTTATCGCGACGAGCTGGAGAAGCTGACCGTGGTGGTCGAGGACAAGGCCATCGACGCCTACAAGTCCGGCTACAACAAGTCGCTGGAGATCGGTGTGTACAACAGGCACACGCAGGAGATTCGCGCTGCGCTGACCCGCCTCGACGAGGCCACCTATCCCAAGGAACTGGAGAGCCGCGCCGGCCTGCGCGCCGGCGAGCCGCCGCTGCACATTGGCAAGCTCGAGGAGGTGCGCCGTGACAAGTGACCCCACCACGCGCCTCCTCCTCGGCTTGTGCGCGCTGCTGGCGACCGCCTCGTGCGGGCACCGCGCGCCGCCCCCCACGGCCGCGCCGAAGCCCATCGTGGCCGCGGTGCTGCCGCCCGTCGTCCTCGAGGCCAAGGCCGAATTCGACACCGCGCTGCGGGTCCTCAAGCAGGGACGAAGGTCACAGGCCGAGGCGCGCGCGCACCTGGTCAAGGCGACCACGCTGGATCCGCGGTTCTTCGAGGCCTGGCACGATCTCGGTTGGCTCGACGCCAGCCGGGGGAACTTCGCCAAGGCAGCCGCTTCGTTTCAGCGCGCGCTCGACATTCAACCGGGCTCACGCGAGACGGCCCTGGCGCTGGGCGAGACCTGGCGACGCGCCGGCTTCTTCAAGAAGGCAGCCGCGCTTTACGGTGAACGTTTGACCGCGCAACCGGGCGACAACGAGTTGCGCAACCGCTACATCCAGGTGTTGCGCGACGGTGGTGAGCTGCCGGAAGCACTCGCGCAAACGAAAATTGCCCTGGGACAAGCGGGAGAAAACGTCGCGCAGAGCGTATTTGCCTATAACTCGCTGGGCCTCATTTACTATAAAATGGAGAAGCTGGATCTCGCCGAGACCGCCTTGCGCAAGGCGGTCGAGCTCGACGGAAACAGCGCCTTCGTGTGGAACAACTTGGGTCTCGTCGCCTTTGCGCGGGGACGTGATCAGGAGGCCTTCTTGAACTTCCAAAAGGCGTCTGAGCTCGACCCAAAATATGTCGAAGCGCGCCTGAACAAGGCCGTCATCTTCATGGATTGCGGCGACTACAAGCACGCGCGCGTCGAGCTTCAACGCGCCGTCGACGCCAGCCCCGGTGACGCCGATGCTTACGTCGCGCTCGGCGTCGCGTCGCGGGGCGAGAACAAGCTGGACGACGCGCGCCGCGCCTACGAGAAGGCGCTGGAGATCGAGCCCGAGCATCAGGCGGCGCTGTACGACCTGGGCATCTTCTACATGGAGTTCGACAAGGATCCGGTGAAGGCGCGCGACTACTTCACGCAGTTCCTGGACGCGGCCGACGACGACGATGCCCGTCACAAGGACGCCACGCAGCGCTTGAAGGATCTCGAGTCGCAGAGCAAGGCCGAACGCGCGAAAGCGGAGCGCGGCAAGGTGACGGACAAGACCGCGGGGGGCGCCAAGCCATGATGTCGCTCGGCGCTGCCGTGGTCCTGACGTCGACGTTGCTGGCGGCACAGGGCTCTCACGCGGCGCCGAAGCACCGGAAAAGTACGGGATCCTCGCACCTGGCGCCCGCCCCCACCACGGCCGAGCGGCGCGTGCAGGCGCCCGTGCGTGCGCAGCCGGCGCCTGCCCCAGGTGGCAAACGCACCGAAACCGGCACCGCTCTCACCGACAGCGACGCCGCGAACGGCGGCGAGGGTGCGGCGGTGCCCACCACCACGAAGGCCGCCAAGACCAAGGTCTACACGTTCGGCGCCATGGACGTGGAGGGCAAGCTCAAGACCCCGCAACTGCTCTACTTTCTGAATCGCATCAAGCTCGAGCTGGAGATGTCGGCCCCCGATCATCGGTCCTTCATGAAGGAGTTGGAGCGGACCGCCGATGATCCGAGTCTTTAAGAGGGGCGCCTCACCAGGACACCGATGAAACCCACCTCCGTTTTGCAGATCGCGATGGTTTGGCAGGGGCGAATCCTTGCCTATCGCCTGATCTCGCCCGGGCAGAAGGTCACCGTCGGACCGTCATCCTCGACGACGTTCGCCACCCCCCCGGCGCGCGGGCAGGACAGGAGCTTCCTGTTGCTGAGGCCGGGGAAGCCGCGCGGGCGGTTCTGCCTGCGGCTGACGCCGACGCTCGCCGGCGAGCTGACGGTGAAGGGCGAGACGAAGCAGGTCGCCGAGGTGCTGCTGACCGGCACGCCTTCCGCGAAGGACGCTGCCATCCGCGAGATCGATCTCGATCCGGGCGATCGGGCGCGGCTGTCGTTCGCGGGGGTCGAAGGGCTGCGCCTCGAGGTCCGTTTCGTCGAGCCGCCCGCGGATCTTCCCCGGCCCCGGCTGAGGAACACCGAGCCGTTTCTCGTTCGCATCGCCTCGGTCACCTCGCTTCTACTGGCGCTGCTGGTGGGCGGCGCGATGATCTTCGCGCCCGACGAGCCACCGAAGAGCCTGGCGCTGACGGTCGACCGCATCGCGAAGATCCTGCCGCCCGAGGCGCCTCCCCCTCCGGAGAAGGGGGCCAAGAAGAAGGCGGAAGAAAAGACCAAGGAAGAGTCCGGGCAGATGAAGAAGGCCAAGGGCGATCAGGGGCGCCTGGGCAAGAAGGACGCGCCCGCCAAGGACACGATCATCCCCAAGGGCGAGAAGGACGTCCTTCGCGACAAGGTCTCGAAGGTCGGGTTGCTCGGCCTCATCGGCAAGGAGCGACCGCAGGGCTCGGGCCTGGCCAAGCTGTTCGCGGAGAACTCGCTCGACGTCGAGCAGGCGGTGGCGGGCATGGCCGGCGCGCAGGTGGTGGCGGGCCGGGGCAGCGGGGGCCTGTCGACGACCGGCAGCGGCGTGGGCGGCGGCGGCACCGGCCAGGGGCATCTCTACGGCGCGGGCGACATGGACACCGGGGGACGGGCCAGTCGCGGGCACGGACGCGGCCCCACCTTGACGAGCCGCAAGGAGCGCGAGGTGAAGCTGGACATCGCCGCCGGCAACGTCGACGAGGGGGGCGGCCTGACGAAGGAGCAGGTGGCCCGCGTGGTGCGCGCCCACTCGAACGCGGTGAAGTTCTGCTACGAGAAGGAATTGCAGCGCAAGCCGACCCTGGCCGGCAAGATCGAGGTGTACTGGGTGATCGTCCCCGATGGCTCGGTGGAAAAGTCGAAGATCGCCTCGACGACCATGGAGGACAGCGCCGTCGAGGGTTGCGTGGCCCGCCAGGTGAAGCAGTGGGTCTTCCCCAAGTCGGACGGCCGCACGGTGGTGCAGAGCTATCCCTTCCTGTTCAAGGGCGGAATCTAGTGAGCAGGCGGGCACTGGGCAGCACCGCGCTGCTGCTGGGGCTGGGGCTGGCGAGCTGTGGAACGAACGAACCGCGTTACTTCCCCGGGGCGATGCCGCTCGAGGTGGATGGGTCGGGGATGGAGGCCAAGCAGACGCTGCAGGTCCCGTTTCGCCAGGCCACCAACGCCGAGGAGGCGAGCCGGCAAAAGTTGATCTCCAGCCTGGGCTATCCGGTGCCCTGGCTGCGCGACGATCGCGTTCACGTCGAGCTGCGCTACACCATCACGAATCTGGGGGACAGCGAGGCGGCGTTCCTGCTGAACATCGACGGGGCGTCCGAGTTCGCGCGGTACGACGAGGACGCGGTCGCGGCCGCGTTCGTCGCCGCCGACATGGATGCCCCTTCTCCTCGGGGGCTGTTTCAGGTCCGCCCGCCGGCACAATCGCTGGCCCCCGGAGAGGTTCTGCAGGGGGCCGTTCTCGAGGACGACTTCCACGAGATGGCGCTCGACCTCGACGCCATGGGGCGCTGGATGGCGCCGAACTTCCCCGCCGTCTTGCTGTATCGCTCGGACGCCAACAACGCGCAGTCGGCCGCCACGAACGCCGTCGAGTACGCGATGGTCCCCCCCGACTTGATCCGCCCCGCCCTGTGGGAGATCACCCCGCGCTTCAATTCGACCCAGCCGATGCGTTGTGAATTCCTCGTGCGGGTGCGCGACGACGATCAACGATTGTGGGAAGATGGCGACGTCCAGTTCCTTCCCACCCCGACGACCTACACGCCGACCATCGCTCCCAAGATGTGATGGTCAGCGATGACCACCTGAGGGTCCCATCCTGAACCTCCGCCCGCGCTGCCTCATCACCACCGGCCTGGTCGTCGTCCTGGGGGCGATGGCCCACCCCGCGCTCGCCCAGGTGACCGAGGCGCCCAAGGCCGCCCTGTTCCCCGACCCGAGCAAGTTCGCCTATGGCCTCTACACCGAAGGGGCGATGGGGGCGGTCACCATGATCGGCCCGGTGGGGAGCCACCTCAGCCCTGGGTGGGCGCTGGGCCTGGCCGTGGGTTACGACATCACCCGCTGGCTGGCCGTGGAAGGGCGAGGCCTCGGCTCGAATCACACCACGGAATTCTCGGCGTCGCCCCAGGACGGGGAGCTGCTGCAGCTTTACCATCTGATGGGGGCCGTGAAATTGAGCTTTCGGTACCGCTACCTCATCGTCTCCGGCGACGGAACGGTGGGCATCGTCCGGACGTCGACCAATGTGCTCGCCACGGCGGGGCTCAATGATCGTCGCACGTCGCTGGCGTTCGGCGGCGGCCTGGGCGTCGACTACCACACGCTCTCCCGTCACTTCTCTTTCGGTCTGCACGCTGGCCTTCAACGCATCGCCGGGCTCGCGCAGAGCAGCGCGCTGACCACCACCGCCGACGTGAGGTACACGTTCTGATGGCGTCGCCTGCCCGCTGTTCGCTGGCCGTGGCGGCGCTGCTGCTCGTCGGGGCGTGCAGCACGGTCGACGTGGGCGCCCCCCCCGCCGACGTCAACGCCTGCCGGCCCAGTCAGCGCTTCTTCGTCGAACAGGTGTGGCCCAACTATCTGACGAAGGACTACGGCGGCAAGACCTGCGCGGATGCGAACTGCCATGGCGCCGCCACCAGCAGCGCGCTGAAGCTCCCCACCCCCACCTCCACGCCAGAATATCCGCTGCTCTCCGGCTCGGATTGGTTCGCCGCTTATCTTTCGGCCTCGCAGGAGATGAGCTGCACCGACGTCACCGGCTCACCGCTCTACGCCAAGCCATCGGGGCTGCTGGCGGCGCACAGCGGGGGAACGCTGTTTCCCCCGGGCGGACCGGAGTTCGATCTGCTGCAACAGTGGGTGACCCCCGGGCCATGAGCGTGTCGCGGACAGCGCTTCGGGTCTGCGCGGCCGCCGCGGTCGTGATGGCGCTGCTGATCACGGGGGGCGCGCCGGCGCGCGCCGACGACGAGGCGCTGGCCCGCGTGACGGCCGAAGAGGCCCAGGTCCACACGGGACCGGGGTTCGCGTTTCGCGTCGTCTACGTGGCGACGCGCGGCGAGGTCTTCCCCGTCGTCGAGCGCGCCACGCGCGCCAACTGGTTCCGGGTGCGGCTGCCCGACGGCACCAACGGGTGGATCCTGGGCGACGAGGTGTTTCCCCTCGATCTCGAGGAATCCGACGTCCACCGGGGCCCCTCCTGGTGGCATCGCTTCAGCGAGGCGGTGTTCTCCCCGTCGCCGCTGCTCGAGGGGCGGATCGGTCTGTCGTTCTCGGCGGGCGTCCTCGGCGGCGATTCGGCGTTTCTGTTTCGGCCGGCCTTCATCCTCGAACCTCACTTCTCGATCGAGGGTTTCTTCGGCGAGACGGTGGGGAATCAGATCGACGTCATCTACTACGGCGGTGGCCCCAACGTGTTCCTGTTCCCCTCGTCGCCCGTCACCCCTTTTCTGGGGGCGGCCATGGGCGGGGCTTCCAGCCGCACCAAGGCGGATCAGTTCGTCGTGCCCACGGGGACCTATACGGTGCTGAACGTGGGCGGCGGGCTGCTCGTCGCCTTGAAGCAGCGGATCACCCTGCGCGGCGACGCGCGGCACTACGTGCTGTTCGATCCCAACCACACCCAACGAATCCAGGAGTACACCGGTGCGCTCAGCATTGTTTTTTAGGGTGTGCATCAAGGTGTGCCTCCTGGTCGGGCTGCTCGGTGTCGGGGGATGCCGTCACATCGGCGTGCGCGCCCATCAACGCGAACTGCTCGCCGACCGCATCATGTCGCTGGAGGGGAACGCGCAGGAGCGCTCGGCCGACGAGCACGTGCTGTCGAACCGAGAAGGGGCGGTGGGCGCGACGGGCACGGCCGGCGGAGGCTGCGGTTGCAACTGAGGGCCCTTCATTTCGCGACGCGCGTCGTTGTCGCGACGTGCGTCGTTGTCGCGACGCGCGTCGTTGTCGCGACGTGCGTCGTTGTCGCGACGTTCGTCGTCGTCGCGACGTTCGTCGCTGGCGCCTGTCTCGCCGGGCGCGCGGAGGCGGTCGAGGTGGAGGCGTCGCAGCGCGCGACGCTGTTCCTCGAGCCGTCGAACATCTCGGGCAACGCCGGCATCACCGTCTTTCATCCGCAGACGGACGTCAGCACGACGTTCGCCTCGGGCCTGGGCATCGCTGCCGGATACGCGGTCGACATCGTCAGCGGCGCCACGCCGCGCGTGTTCTCCGTGCGAAACGACAGCAACGGGCGCCCGCTCGACGCCATCTCCGGCGCCACCAAGTTCTCCGACATCCGCCAGCAGGTCCATGGCGGCCTCAGCTATACGAGGCCGGTGGGCGCGGTGGGCGCCTCGTACAGCTACGGGTGGGAGAACGACTACAAATCGCACGCCATCACCGTGGACACCCGAACCGACGTCCTCGATCACATCTTCACCATCGGCCTGTCGTACACCCACAACTTCGACCGCGTGTGCGACGCCAGCAACACCGACACGGTGGGCCTGCCCCTGGCCCGGCAGGCGCTCGCCACCTCGGCCAACTGCTTCAAGGGAACGCCCGACGTGGCGACCCGCAAGCTGAACATCGACGCCATCGAGCCCTCGATCACCTGGGCGGTCACGCCGCGCCTGGTGCTGCAGGGGGGCGGAACGGCGCTGATCCTCGATGGCTTCCAATCGAACCCGTACCGCCAGGTCGACCTGGGAAGGGCCGGGGCGCGACCCCAGGAGACGCTGCCGCAGCTACGCCAGCGTTACGCGCTGTTCGCTCGCGGCGCCTACGCCATCCCCCAGCTGCGCGCTTCGGTGCAAGCGATGGCCCGAGCCTACCGCGATACCTGGGGGGTCGAGGCGGTCACCGGCGAGCTCAACCTCAACCAGTATCTGACGAGGTATTTGATCTGGTCGGCGCGCGGACGCGTGCACAGTCAGCGGGGCGCGGTGTTTTATGAGGACGCACAAGAGTATTTCCTGCACGGTCCAAACGGGAAGTACTGGACGGGCGATCGCGAGCTGTCACCGATGCAGAACTTCTTGGTCGGCGGAAAGCTTGCCTACCTGCGCATACCCGAAGCGGGGCAACACAGCTTCTTCAGCGAGATCGAGGCCGCTCTCAAGTGGGAGGGGCTGTTCTATCATCTCGATTCCGCGTTCGCGCCCAACGCCGACCGCAAGCTCGCCACGATCTGGCAGGCCTCGGTGTCGTTGCGCTTCTGACTCGAGCTTCGTTGCGCTGCCCGTCAACGCATGTCGTCGTCAGTTGTCGCGTAAGGCAACGACACGACAACGAAACATTCCGACCCCGAATGGCCGTCGCCCGCTTTCAGCCATGGAAACGTGGCTTATGTTACATTGGATGACGGTTCTGAATTGTCAGAGCGGGCTGAAGAGCTGGGTGAGGGAGAACGAAGACAGGACGGTTCCCTCGTCGTCGCTTTTCACCTGAGGAGCGTGGGTGATGGAAGAACCTCTGCGGCTGCTGCACATCGAAGACAACGAGGATGACGCCGAGCTGGTCCGGCGCGTTCTCGAAAAGGAAGGCTTCCTGCTCTCGTGGGAACGGGTGGACTCCGAGTACCAGCTCCGCCAGGCGCTGAAGCAGCCCTGGGACATCGTCATCTCGGACTTCGCCATGCCCGGCTTCAGTGGTCTGCGCGCCTTCGACATCATCTCGCAGGAAGGCTCGGACCTGCCGTTCATCTTCGTGTCGGGAGCGCTGGGTGAAGAGCGCGCCGTCGAGGCGATGCGCGCGGGCGCGAAGGACTACTTCCTGAAGGGAAATCTCGCCAGGCTTCATGCCGCCGTCACCCGCGAGGTGCGCGAAGCGAGCAATCGCCAGCAGCGCCGGATCGCCGAGGAGACCGCGCTTCGCGAGCAGCAACGGCTGGCGCTGGCGATCGAGGCGAGCAACGCAGGCGTGTTCGAGATCAAGCTGGAGACCCCCGGCGGCACGGTGGACTACAGCGGCCCCTGGCCGGAGATCGTCGGCTACCGGATCGCCGAGCTGCCCGACCGCGGTGACTCGCTGTGGCTGTGGGCGGCTGAACGAATCGAACCCGAAAGCCAGAAGGTGGCCCGCACGGAGATGCGGCGGCTGCACGCCGGTCGCGTCGACCGCTTCAACGCGGAGCTGCGGGTGCGCCGCAAGAACGGCAGCTGGGTCGACGTCGCCGTGTTCGCGCGCGCCGTGGCGCGAAACCCGGATGGCTCGGCCCTGCGCATCGCTGGCGTGGTGCTCGATCTCTCGGCGCGCAAGCATCTGGAGGCGCAGCTTCGCCAGGCCCAGAAGATGGAAGCGGTGGGGCGGCTGGCCGGGGGCATCGCGCACGACTTCAACAACCTGCTGACGGCCATCCTCAGCTTCGGCTCGTTCGCCCGTGAGGCGCTGCCCGCGGAGGATCCCATCGGGCTCGACATCGACGAGATCCTGAAGGCGGGGCAGCGGGCCCAGAGCCTGACCAGCCAGCTGCTGGCGTTCTCGCGGCGCAAGCCGGTGGCGCCGCGGATCCTGAACGTCAACGAGGTCGTCGAGGGCACCCAGCGGATCCTGCGTCGCCTGCTGGGCGAGGACATCCAGATCGTCGTCTCCCCGGGGAGCGAGCTCGGCAACGTGAAGATCGATCCCGAGGCCCTGGAGCAGGTGCTGCTGAACCTGGCCGTGAACGCCCGCGACGCCATGCCGGGGGGCGGGACGTTGACGATCAGCTCCAGCAACGTCACGGTCGATCCGCTCAGCAGCGTCACGCCGGGCGAGTACGTGGGCATCGCCGTCAAGGACTCGGGGATCGGGATGGACGCCGCCACGCAGGCGCAGATCTTCGAGCCGTTCTTCACCACCAAGGAGCAGGGGCGGGGCACGGGACTGGGGCTGTCCACCTGCTACGGCATCGTCAAGCAGGCCGAAGGGTTCATCTCCGTGGAGAGCCAGCTGGGCGAGGGAACGACCTTCAACGTGCTGTTGCCGCGCATCGAAGGGCCGGCCGAGCAACGCAACCTGACGCGCGATCCCGAGAACATCCTCGGCTCGGAGGTCATCTTGATCGCCGAGGACGACGACCAGGTCCGCAAGATCGCGTCACGTTCGCTGGCGCTGCTCGGCTACACGATCCTCGAGGCGGCCGACGGCGAGGAGGCTCTGGAGATCTACCAGAACAACGACGTCCGCATCGACATGCTGTTGACCGACATCGTGATGCCGCGGCTGGGCGGCAAGGCCCTGGCGGAACGTCTGCGGACGCTCCGCCCCACCCTGCCCATCTTGTTCATGACGGGGCACACGACGCTGGGCACCGTGTTCGAAGATCCGGCGACGGAGATCGTCGAGAAGCCGTTCACGCCCCGTACCCTGGCGCAGAAGGTGCGCCGGGTGCTCGATTCGTCGGTGTCGAAGGGGAAGAGCCTGGGCCTTCAGTAGGGCGCGTGAGGGCCGCGGCGGCCCGTTACTGCAGCGGCTTGGGATCCTGGTCGCGCGACAGGCTGACCGATGCGCCGGTCAAGGCGTCGGGCGTCACCGCGACGTCCAGCTCCTCGCCGCTGATGCTGCCGTGGCAGCCGCCGCAGATCCCGTTGAACAGGTTGCGAGGGACACCGGGCGTGACGTACTCCCCGGCGCTGACCTGGTGCTCCTCGGTCATGGTGAACACCGGATTGCCGCTGCCGTCGACCAGCTCGAGGATGAGCGGCGTCTTGACGGGGACGTAGACCTTCAACGAATGATCCGACTCGAAGGCGGCCGAGCCGATGGCCTGGCGGTTGGAATAGACCGCCTGCGAGCCCACCAGACCCCCGGGGTTCGCGCTGGGCGGGGGGATATCCTGGTACACCTTCAGCGCCACGGCGGCGTCCATCGCCTGCACGTCGCGCCCCCGACGGAGATTGGCGCCGAGCAAGGTCGCCACCATGGGCACGTCGGGGAAGTGCATGATCCCGGCGACGTCGCCGGAGTGGCCGCCGAACACGAGCTGGGGCAGGTTGCGGAACAGCGCGGTCTCGGCGCGCTTGTAACCGAGCGTCGCCTCGACGATCGACCGGCTCGGATCGGAGAGCAGCGCCGCCCGAGGGCTGGTGCCCGCGGCCGCCGCCGTGAGATCGAACGCCACCAGATCGTACTTCGGCACATCGGTTGCCGGATCGGTCACGTTCGCCGCGTATGACACCAGCACCCGCCCATCGGGAAGGGAGAAGGGCGAACGATACGCGCCCACCGTTCCGGCCCGGCCGGTGGCCGCGGGGTCGAGGATCTGCATCGACTTCAGGAACGACGCCTCGGGCCGGTCCGCTTCGAACGGTCCAACCGAGCGATTGAAGGTGGCCAGCGCTCCAGCGCCCCCTTGCGCCCCCACGTCCGACAGGATGACCAGGAAGTTGCGGTCCAACCCTTCGCGGATCTCGGTGGCCTGCGAGTAACCGACCGACGGATGCAGGACGTCGCTGAAGGTGTCGGTCGACTGTGCCCGCTGCGCCAGCAACGGGTGGTAGTCGGTCAGGTCCCAGTTCATGCGCCGGCCGGAGATTTGATAGAACTCGGGCGACGCCTTCTCTGCGGTGAACGACAGCCGGCCGTCCTGCATGAACGCCGGGCTCAGCTCCGAGTTCAGCAGAAACGTCATCTGCTCGATGGGGGGCGTGAAGTCACCGTTCGGGCCCGAACGAAACAGGTCCGAGTTCGGCAAGAACGTCTTCTGCGTCCAGGTCCCCGAGCGGGTCGAGGCGAAGACGACGGCCCCGTTCGGCGCGAACACCGGATCGAAGTTGTGGACCTTGACGTCCCCCTGCAAGCGCCCGCCATCGGCGGTGAGCTGCGTGCACGCCCCCCCGGCCCCCAGGTCGATCATCCACAGGTCGAGCCCGCTCGCCGCCGACGGCCGACCGGCGAAGACCAGCTTCGTGCCGTCGTAGCTCCACTCCGGTCCGCGCACGTCGGCCGTGCCCGCCGTCAGACCGGCGCAGCCGGCCAGCACGCTGCGCGCGTTCCCCACGGCCGTGACGGCCCCACGCGCTCCCAAGGTCGCGTCGGCCACCATCAGATCGGCGCCGCCGCGGAAGGT
The DNA here is from genome assembly GCA_036500205.1 of Polyangia bacterium. Lineage (GTDB taxonomy): Bacteria > Myxococcota_A > Polyangia > Fen-1088 > Fen-1088 > DASYCK01. Next base: position 23,047 of record DASYCK010000205.1, read on the forward strand.
GTCGAACGCCAGCAGCGAATCGGGATCGGGGGGTCGCACCACGTACGCGAGCGGCACCTTGTCGCCGCTCGCCAGCGGTGACACCGCCGCCGCCCGATCGACGCGCTCCAGCCGGTGCCACTCCGTGAACGTACAGAACGCCGTGGACGTGGTGGGATTGGCGGGATCGAAGGGCGGGCAGTCACGCGCCGAATCGGGCGCGGTCGTGTTCATCAGCATCGCCGAGCCGGTCTCGAGCAGCGCGCCCGCGCGGTGGGTGATGCCGCCCGACACCGGAAAGATGTTCTTCTTGACCGCGCGTGACTGCCTGACGTCGATGCTGTCGACGGCCATGAACTCGTTGATCAGCGTCTCGTAGTTTCGCTTGAGGGCGGACGGCGCGAAGAAACCCTGCGCCCCCGGGCGCAGCCGGAAGTCATTGAAGCCGTCCGGACTGTGGCAGCCCTCGAGGGCGCAGCCGCGCTTCAACAAGATGGGCATGACGTTCGCCTCGAAGAAGATCTGCCCGGTGCTCTCGGGCGTGGCGGCGGCGATGGGATCCGCCTGCACGGCCACGGCCCAGTCCTTCCACTTCAGCCAGGTCGCGTCCGAGCGCGAGGTGAAGAAGATGCCGCCGGTGTGGCTGACCCCGCCCCCCGAGGGGGCGAGCGGGCGCAGCAAGATCTCGCTCTGCTCGGGGGCGGTGCCGGCGGGCGCCACGAAGTCGGACGCCTGCAGGAAGTTGAAGCGCATCTGCGAATCGTCGTCGCCGCAGGTGATGTAGAAGTCCGACTGGGGCGAGCTGTGGCAGGTCGCGAAGGCGCACGACGTCTTCAGCTTGGGCATGACATCGGTGGTGAACGCCTGATAGGCGGCGCTGCCGGTGTTGACGACAGTCAGATCGCGATCGGGCGGCAGCGCCGTGTTGCAGGCGCCCTGCCCGTGGTTCCCCGCCGCGGGCGGCGCGATCCCGTCGAGCGTGGCGCCGTTCTCAAGCCAGGTCGCCAGGGTGAAGAAGGCGTCCGAATCGGTGGACAGCGACTTGCCGCCCACGTGGGTGATCTCGCTTTGCACGAGGTTCCCGCGGTAAGGGATCTGGATCGACGCCTCGGGAATCGCCTTCAGCAGCAGCAGCGGGTAGGGATAACTGCCGTACTTGCGCAGCACGTCCGGCCGCTTGTGAACCGATTCGTACGACGTGAGGTCCAGGTTCCCCAGCGCCGTGCCGGTGGCCGGATCGACCCGGTGGCAGGGGGAGGTGTTCCCGGTGCAGGACTGCGTGAGGATCGGCTGGATGTGCTGATCGTAGTAGTACTTCTCGGTGGGCTTCTTCACGCAGCCGAAGCCACCCACCAGAAGCGAAACGGCTAGCCAACCCCAGCGGTCGAAGCGATTCCGCATTCGCATTGATAGTAACAGCGTCTCTGCTGCCTCGTCGTGAGGAAAAGGAGCCGAGAAGGATCCTTCGGATCCCTGCTGCCGGATCCTTCGGATCCCTACTGCCCCAGCGAGGCGAGCGCGGCCCGCGCCAGGGATCTGACGAAGGGGGACGCATCGGACGTCGAGGCCTGGGTCAGCGCTGGCGCGGCCACGCTGGCCGGCGCGTTCAGCTGACCGAGCGCCCAGGCCGCCCGCTTGCGCACGCTGGCGCTGGGATCGGTCCGCAGGATCTGCACCAGGTTCGCCGCCGCGGCGCGGGTGTGGAACTGGGCCACCGTGAAGATGGCTTGGACGCGCACGTTCTCGTCGGCGTCCGCCAGCAGCGGCATCGCCACGGTCCCGTCGCTGAACCCCTCGACCTTGCGCAGGGCCGACAGCGAGGCGGCGCGAACCATCGGGTCGGCGTCGGTCAGCACCGCCTGCAGCGGCGCCGCAGCGGTCGACCGCTTGAGGGTGCCGAGCGCCCGCGCCATCGCGGCCCGCGCCTCGCCGGTGAACAGCGGATTGGAGAGCGCCGCTCCCAGCGGGGCCACCGCGTTGGCGTACCCGAACGAGCCGAGGATGTCGGCGGCGTTGCGGGCCTTCACCGAGTCGGGCTGCCCCAGACGGTTCAGCATGTCAGCGAAGATCTGGCGGCTGACGCCGCGCCGGACCAACCACCACCCCGCCACCTCGCGAATGCCCTGGTCCTGGCTGTCGATGAGCGGCGTCACGTAGTCCACGCAGGCGGCGCAGACCAGATACTCCGAACGCTCCAGCTCGGACTTGATGGCATCCGCCGAGCCCGAGGCGACGGCCGAGGCGACCGCTTGCGGGCTGCTGCCGTGGCCCGCGCGAGCGGGAGAGGCCGCGAGCAGCAGCGCCACCGCCGCCCCCACCGCCGTCAGCCGGCCGGCGAAGAAACCCCACGAGATTCGGCGATGCGAGGGAAGCTTTGACATGGCTCGAAGACCTCCGGTGGCGCGTCCAAGTTCGATGCTGGTCATGGCAGGTTTGAGGGGGTGTCCCGTCGTCGTGGCGTTGGCGAGGGTGCTCATGGCTGCCCCTGCACTTCGTCGCGGTTTTCACGCGAGAAGAACTGGCCACCCATGTCGATGCTGAGGCCGAGCAGGTAGTACTCGCCGGGCGTCAGGTCGGGCACGCCCTTCTCGGTGGTGTGCACGAGGCCCATCAGGTTCTTGGCGCAGTTTCCGGCGCTGGTGCAGCGGTGCACCGTGGCGTCGACGACCGGGAACTGCTGCACCGGGTTCAGCATCTGGATGACGGTCGAGCCGGCGGCATCCGCGGCGTTACCGAAGTTGAACTCGCCGTCGGGCGGCGTGATGGTGACGTTGTCGTCGCCCAGCAGCTCGCCCAGCCCGAAGATCGAGATGTACGAGGCGGTGAAGTCGCCCGTCATCCGCTCGCCGACGGTGATGGGGAGCTTGTTGCCGGTCAGATCGAACGTGAACGTCTGCGACTTCCCGACGGTGTTGTCCATCACCGTGAACTGCGGGTTCCCCGGCTTGGTGGCGTCACCGTCATGGCAGCTCACGCACTTCGCGTCGAAGATCGGCTGGATGGCGGTGTCCCAGGGGACGCCGCGCACGTTGCCGTAGGTGAAGTTCGTCGAGCTCCGCTGGGCGCGCGGCACGTCCAGGTTCACGGCCACCTGCGCCCCGGCCATCGTCTGCCCCGGCTGAATCGCCAGCGGCTTCGAACGATTCTCGTGGCAACCGCCGCAGGTGCGCTGCTCGCCGCCGCGGCCGCTGATCCAGATGTCCTCCGTGGCCAGCGAGAGGGCGAACTTGTCGATGACCTGCATGTGGACGGGGACGTTCGCGGGCACCTGCGCCTTGAACGACCCATCGGCATAGACCGGGACCTCGCCGTACAGGGAGGCGCCGTCGAACTCCGTCGAGCCGAAGGTGCGAATCCCTTCCTCGCCCGAGAAGCCCTCGATGAGGCGCACCTTGACGGCCGCTCCGCTGTTCAAACCGGCCTGAATGTCGGTGAGGCTGGTGTCGTTCACGTTGATGGCGCTGACGACGAAGCTGTCGCCCTGCACCGGTGACGCCGTGATGGGGGGCTCGATCCGCGCCGACAGCGGCCGCGCCTGGACCTCCCACATGTTCGGGTTGTCATAGAGCAGGTTGCGTCCGCCGCTGGCGGCGTCGAAGACGTAGAGGCCGAAGTTCGCGTCGACCTTCGCCGCCGCCAACGTCTCCGACTCGACCGGCCCGTCGGCCCACGAGACGAGGAACTTGCTGCCGGCCGGCGTGCCGATCGGCTCGGCGTCGTAGTAGCGACCCACGCCGTCCGTCGAGTCGCCGCGATCCCCGGGGACGCTCTTGGTCATGTCGACCGCGAACGAGGTGGCCTCGCTCTTCGCCAGGTCGATCATCAGCAGCTTGCCCGCTTGCAAGGTCCGGTCGCGCGAGGTGCCGACGGCCACGACCTTGTACGCGGTCGTACCATCGTCGGTCTGATAGGTGGAGACGTAGCGCGCGCGCAGGTAGCTGTTCGTCGACACCATGACCGAGGGCTGCAGCTCGCTGCCGTACGCCTCTTTCATGCCGGTCATGTCGGCGTTCATCATGCGCAGGTGACCGTCGTTGACGTCACCCAGATGGCGCCACTCCGTGTACAGCACGTGACCGTCGGGGAGCAAGGTCGGCGCGACCCGGTGCGAGACGTTGCGGGGACCGAGCTGCATGTTCGTCCCGTCGAGGTTGATCGTCCCCACCTGCGCGGTGGTGGCGCGCTCGTACTCGTCCTCGAACTGCGAGGCGCCCGTCTCGACGCTTTGATTCGTCATGAACAGCAGCTTCTGTCCCGGCAAGAACACCGGGAACACGTAGTCGTTGTCCCCCGCGGTCACCTGCGTGGGGTTCGCCCCGTCCACGCTCATGGTGAAGATCTGATAGCTCTGCTCGTTCGCCAGGCGGGCCGAGAATGCGATCTGCTTGGCGTCGAACGACAGGTCCCAGGCCATGATGTCGGCGCCGGTGAAGTCGACCCCGGTCGTGGCGGCCGAGGCGGACGCCACCGCGGTCAGGTCGGTCAGCTTGCCGTTGGGGGAAGGGGGCTCGAGCTTCATGAGGCCGGCGCCGGCGACGTAGCTGGCGTAGTCGAACACGTTGCCGCCGCTGTTCCGGGGCGCGCGCTGCAGGAAGACGACGGCGCTGACATCGGACGGCAGCAGCTGCCCCGTCGCCTGACTCCCATCGCCGCTGTTGCAGGCGCCGAGCGTGAGGGCAAGCCCGGCTGTCCAGACACCATATCGTCGAATGAGGGCGCGCGTTTTTGGCATCGGGGGGCTCCTTCGTCGGTTGCCGAGCTGACCGAGCCAGTCAGGAGCAATATCGAAGCCAGGGAAATGGGTGGCATGGCGCACCTTCCAGCGCGCGAAAGCGCCCGGGTTTCGGCGCCTCTGGAACAATTTGCCACCTGCGAAAGCGAAACCGCGGGGGCGCTGTTGCGCAACGGAGATTCGCGGCACGGCCCCGCGGATCGGCGGGCCCGACCCGGCCGGTCGACACCCGAACCCGCGCAATCCCGGGGGTTTTCAGAAAAAGCGTCCGTTGCGCAACATGTGACGGACGTACCAACCGATGATTCGACCTTCGCCCCGCGACCTAGATTGCCCCTTTCCTTCCCCGCCGGTCCTTTGGGTCTTGAGCCTTTGCAACGAAACCGTCTACGATCATAGGTGGCCATGGAAGATCTTCCGCCCCTCGGCGCACCCGGCCAGCGCCTGGGCCGCTACGAGCTGATTCAGCGGATCGCCGTCGGCGGCATGGCGGAGGTGTATCGCGCCTACGCGGTCGGACCGGGCGACTTTCGCAAGCTGGTGGCCATCAAGCGCCTGTTGCCGCAGCACGCGCTCGATCCGCAGCTGTTGCGGATGTTCCTCGACGAGTCGCGGCTGATGGCGCGGTTCGCCCACCCCCACCTGCCGCATGTGCTGGACGTCAACGACGGCGTGGATGACGAGGTCCCCTTCTTCGTCATGGAGTACGTGGCCGGCGTCGATCTGCGCGACATTCTCCGCGCCGCCGATGGCCCGCTCCCCATCGAGCAGCTGGTGGCCCTCGGCGCCGGGGTGGCCGCCGGTCTTCATCACGCGCACGAGCTTCGCGACGAGGAGGGGCGGTCGCTGGAGATCGTCCATCGGGACGTCTCGCCGTCGAACGTGCTGGTCAGCTTCGACGGCGGCGTGAAGGTGACCGACTTCGGCGTCGCCAAATGGCTCCAGCAGAAGAGCTTCACCTACCAGGGGCAGCTGAAGGGGAAGTTCGCGCACATGTCGCCCGAGCAGTGTCGCGCCGAGCCGCTCGACCGCCGCAGCGACATCTTCGCGCTGGGGACGCTGCTCTACGAGATGGCCACCGGCGAGCCCCCCTTCAAGGCCGACAGCGAGTTCGAGCTGCTCTCGCAGATCGTCTCGCAGGACGCCCCCTGGCCGCCGGGCGAAGTAGCCCCCGAGCTGGCGGCCATCATCATGCGGTCGCTCCATCGCGACCGGAACCAGCGCTACGATACCGCGCAGGAGATCCAGCTCGCCATCGAGTCGTTCGCGCGCGAGCAACGCCTGGTGGCGTCGCCGGTCGGGCTGGCGGCCTATGTCGCCTCGCTGTTTCCCGAGCGGGTCGAGGCCTGGCGCTCCTCGGCCGGCTCGAGCCGCTCGGAGGTGGTACGCGGAGGGCCGCCCGAGTTGACGGCGGCGCGAACGGCCACCGACACCTTCGCGCTCGAGAAGACGCTCGTGTCGACGACGGGGGAGCAGGCGGTGCTGGTCCTGCCGGTTCCCGTGGCCGCGCCCTCGCGGCGACGATGGCTGATCGCGAGCGGGTTCTCGGCGGCGGCGCTGCTGGCGGCGCTGGGAATTTACGCGGCCGAGCGGCCAGCGGAGGTGGTCCGCGACACGGCCGCGCGCGCGACCACGGTGCCGCACCCCGAGGTCCCCCCCGCGAAGCCGGCGCCAGCGCCATCGCCCGCGCTGGCGGAGAAATCGCCCACCGCCGACGAGCCCACGCCCGCCGAGGCCACGCGTCCCGAACGGACGCGCGCCGGCAGAACACGAAAGTCGCGCAAGGAGACCGCCGTCGCGCCATCCCCCGTCGACGAAGCTCCCCACCAGGTGGTCGCGCCCGCAGCCGTCGTGCCGGAAGCGCCTCCCGTTTCTCCTTCGCCCCCGCGGCCGTCCCCACCGCCCCATCCCGCCCAGACCAAGGTCTGGGATCCCGACTCGCCGGTTCCGCCCTGAGCCGGGCCGCGAATCCACGAAGATGACGCGCGAAAGATGACACGTGAGCGACGGCGAACCTCCTGGTTCGCGCTGGTGGCGATCTTGATTTCGTGCCGCCTCCTCGCCAGCTCTGCGCGCGCCGAGCCAGAGAGTCAGCCCGCGCCAGACGGCAACGCCATCGCCGTCCCCGAGCCGGAGCGCCCCGCGCCCGGGCCGATGACGCCCGAAGCGCGCGCGCACTACGAGGAGGGCCTTCGCCTGTACGGCGACCGCAACTTCGCGGGCGCGATCCGCGAATTCGAAGCGGGCTTCGCGCTCGACCCGCGGCGCGAGTTCCTGTTCGCCGAGGCGCAGGCCTATCGCCTCGCCGGGGATTGCGCGCGCGCCATCCCGCTCTACGAACGGTTTCTCGGCAGCGGGCCGTCGGCGCTGCATGTCGACGCCACCCGACTGGCCCTCGATCGATGCGCCCGCCAGCCGCCGAAGGTGAGCGCCGCGGCCCCCACGCCCAAGCCGGTCACGTTGCCCGGACCACCGCCAGAGCGCCCCGAGCCGGCGCGCTGGTGGCGCGATCCGTGGGCGATCGCGGCGCTCGGTGCGGGCGTGGTCGCGACCGGCGTGGGCGTCGGGTTCGTTGTTGCCTCGAACCGCGCCGCCAACGACGCCAACCTGATCTCGATGAAGTCGACCACCCCCTATTCGGACTTCGATCAACGCTGGAGCACGGCCGGGCGACGGCGCACCATCGGCATCGTGTCGCTGGCGACGGGCGCGACGCTGCTGGCGGGCGGCCTCATTCGCTTCGCGGTGGTGAGACGGCGCGCCGGAGCGACGTCCGCCGACCCCGGCGCGACCTCGGTTTCGCTGGCGCCTGGTCCGCAGAGCGCCACCCTCACCTGGCAGGTGACGTATTGAAGCGCCGCGCGGTGGTCTTCCTGTTCGCGCTGGCCGGCGTCACGGGCTGCCTAGGTCGCGGGGTGTTTCATTGCCACGAGTCCAAGCAATGCGGCCCGAACGGCTCCTGTGAAGCGGCGACCGGCGCGTGCAGCGCGCCCGATCCGACCTGCGTGCCGTCCGAGCGCCGCTATCTGAGCGACGCCCCCGACGGCCTCGCCGGCCAGTGCGTCGAGGACGCCTGCCCCGCCGATCCCGTCATGGCGATCCGCGCCGGTGGCTCGCACGCCTGCCTGCTGCGGCGAAGCGGCGCCGTCGCCTGCTGGGGCGCGGGCGCGAACGGACAGCTCGGCGACGGCACCACCGAGGCCCGTTCCACCGTCGCGCCGGTGTCCGGTCTCCCCGCGGGCGCGGTCGGACTCGCCCTCGGCGATCGCCACAGCTGCGCCATCGTGGCGGCCACGGGAGAGACAGCGGGGACAGTCTGGTGCTGGGGTGCCGATGAGGCGGGCCAGCTCGGCGACGGCGGGTCGACTGACGTGCTGACGCCCGCGCCGGTTCCGGGGCTCGATTCCATCGCGCAGCTCGCAGCGGGGGCCGCCTTCACCTGCGCGCTTCGCGTTCCGGCGGGGGGAGCCATCGCGGTGCTGTGCTGGGGCGACAACGACGACGGCGCGATCGGCGCGGGAATGGACGTGTCGGCCGTTTCCACGCCCACCGCGGCGCTATTTCCCGACGGCACCGTGGTGCAAGCGCTCGCCGCGCGCGGCGGACACGTCTGCGCCGTGACCAACGGGGGCGTCTTTTGCTGGGGCTCGAACTCGCAAGGCGAGCTGGGCGACGGCACGTTCACCGCGCGGCGCGTCCCCACGCTCGTCCCCGGCAGCGCGGGAGCGAGCGTCGTCACCGCGGGGCTGGTCCACACGTGCGCGGTGAACGACGGCCTCGTCACCTGCTGGGGGGCCAATCAGGTCGGCGAGCTGGGCGATGGAACGACGGACGTGCGCCTGCTGCCCGTCGTCGTGACACCGCTCGCGGGCGTCACGGCCCTCGCCTCCGGCGCCTATCACACCTGCGCCGTCACGGGCGACGGCACGCTCCGCTGCTGGGGCGCGAATCAGGCCGGCCAGCTCGGTGAGGGAACGACCAGCAGCGTCGCCGTCCCCGTGCCGGTGACCGGGATCCAGCAGGCGATCGAGATCACCGCCGGAGACAACTTCTCGTGCGCGCGACGCAATGACGGAACGGTCGCCTGCTGGGGCGACGATCGTCTGGGGCAGCTCGGCACCGCGGCGCCGATCCGGCGCCGCGTTCCCACGCCCGTCGCCGCGCTCGGCAACGTGCAATCGCTGACGGCCTCGGGCGATCACACCTGCGCCCGCCTGCCGGCCGGTTCGAACAAGACCTACTGCTGGGGCCACAATCAAGCGGGCGAGCTGGGAGACGGCACGCGCATCGATCGGCCGGCGCCCACCGCGCTGAAGACCACGCTCGACGCCGGCGATCTGACGGCGGGCCAGTTTCACAGCTGTCTGGTCGACGCCGCGGGCGGAGCGTGGTGCTGGGGGCGTGGGTCCTCCGGTCAACTCGGAACGTCCTCGCTGATCGACGCGCTCGTTCCCACCGCGGTGCTGGGACTCACCGGCGCCACCGCCATCGCCGCCGGCGCGGCGCACTCCTGTGCGTTGCAAGCGAGTGCCGTGCTCTGTTGGGGCGCCGGAGACCAGGGACAGCTCGGCGACGGCACCATGATCGATCGCGCCTCCGCGGCCGTCGTGCCGGGGATCGACGACGCGACCGCGATCCGTCTCGGCGACGCGCATACGTGCGTCCTGCGCGCCACCGGCCAGGTCGCGTGCTGGGGGGCCAACGACGCCGGTCAGCTGGGAAACGCCACCACGTCGGCCAGCGCTGATCCCGTCCCCGTTTCGTTTCCGTTGAACACGAACGTGGTGGCGCTGAGCGCGGGCAGCAGGCACACCTGCGCGGTCGACGACGCGGGGAACGCCTACTGCTGGGGCGCCGGCGCGGCCGGACAGCTCGGCTGGAACGATCCCCCCGTGGATCACGGCGCACCGGCGAAAGTGATGAACGTGTCGGACGTCGTCGCGATCGCGGCCGGTGATGCCCACACCTGCGCGCTGACCTCGGACGCCGGGAGTGTGTTCTGCTGGGGCGACAATTCGTCCGGGCAGCTCGGCGACGACACGTTGACGAGCCGAGCGCTGGCGACGGCGACACCGGTGATGACCGACGTCACCGCGCTCGCGGCTGGTCACGCCCACACATGTGCGTTGAAGAGCGACCGCACGGTCCTATGCTGGGGAGCGGACGATTCCGGGCAACTGGGCGAAGGAACGCCGTTGCAGGTCTCCGTTGCCCAACCAACGCAGATCTCCTGTCCGTGAAGATTGTTTCGGGTGACGCATCGGGTAGAAATCGACGCACACGGACGATTTTTTCGATCCAGATCGGGGTGTCAGGTGTCATTGATAGGAGCGTTCCCTGCCAGCGTTTGGGCCGACCCCGATCCCATGACCAACCAGACGACCACTCCCACCGCTGAACCGCTGCTGTCGGTCTCGTTGCCGGCGGGCGCCGTCCCCACCGATCTGGGGCCGCTGCTGGCGCGCATTCACGAGGACGCCCGTCGCAGCGGGGCGCGCGTGGTCAGCGTCGATCTGCGCGGAGCGGGCTCGCTGGGGATCGCCGGCCTGCAGCACTTCGTCGGCTGGTTGTTGGAAATTCAGGATCTGCCACGCGCCCAGCGCTATGCCGTGCACTTCATCGGTGACAGCGCCGACCACTACCAGAAGCGTGGCCTCGAAGCGCTGCGCGCCTGCGCGGAAGACGCGATCACGATCGCGTTCGTCGAAGGCAACGCCTGAGCGTTTTGATAGCCGGCAACGCCTGAGCGTTTTGGTAGCCGGCGACGCCTGAGCGTTGCCTGAATCTGGGTCGCCTCCAGCGGCCGCGCTTGGCGGGTGAAAAACCCGGCGTGATAACCTCGGCCGCGTGAGCCTCAGCGAGAAGACCCAGACGGCGGTGCAGTCGCCGCTTTCGGCGGCCGAGCTGCCCGACACGGCGGTGCTGCTGATGCTGGGCGCCGCCGATCATCCGGGACTGCCGACGGCGCGCCGCTTCGCGCTCGTTCACGACGGCCTCGAGATCGGGCGCCGCCCGTCCGACGAAGCGGAGAGCCAGGGCGCCGCGCTGACCGTGATCGATTCACTCGTCTCGAGCCGTCACGCCCGCATCACCCGTCGCGGCGGTGAGTTCGAGCTGACCGACCTGGGCAGCAAGAACGGCACGTTCATCGACAACGTCCGCGTCGAGGACCACGCCCGTCTGCGCAACGGCTCGCTGCTGTTCTTCGGAAACCACATCGCCGTGTTCCGGATGGTGTCGACGCTGGAGCTGGACGCCATCAAGGCCGATCTGGTGGCGCCGCTCGGCCCGGTCGCCACCTGCTCGCCGACCCTGGCGCTGGCTTGCGATCGCTTGCGTCGATTGGCCGGCGCGGACGGCGAGATCCTGCTGCTGGGCGAGACCGGCGTGGGCAAGGAGGTCTACGCCCGTGCCGTGCATCAGCTCAGCCAGCGCCGCGGCCGCTTCATGGCCATCAACTGCGGCGCCATCCCGCGCGACCTCGTGGAGAGCGAGCTGTTCGGCTATCGCCAGGGGGCGCACTCGACGGCGCATCAGGCGAAGGCGGGGCTCATCGAGGAGGCGGAAGGGGGCACGCTGTTCCTCGACGAGATCGGCGAGATGACCCACGAGGCCCAGATCAAGCTGCTGCGCTTCCTGCAAGATCGCGAGCTGACGCCGCTCGGCTCGACCCGTCCGCGCAAGATCGACGTGCGCATCATCGCCGCCACCAATCGCACCAGCGGCACGGGCAAGTCACCGACGGGCCTGCGCGACGACATCATCGGCCGCCTGGGGGCGGCTCCGCTGCATCTGCCGCCGCTGCGCAGCCGCATCGAGGATCTGGGGGCGCTGGCGGCGCACTTCCTGCGCGCCTCGAACGCGCGCGCCTTCGAGCAGCCGGCGTTTCGCGCCCTGGCCCTGTACGACTGGCCCATGAACATTCGCGAGCTCGAGAAGATCGTCAGCACGGCGGCGGTGCTGACCGGCGGCACCCGTCCCATCTCGCTGCGCGATCTTCCGGAGCCGATCGCGCAGGCGGCCGCCGCGACGCCCGCCAGCGCGCGCCGCACCACCGCCGGCCCTTCCCCGACCCCGGAGCAGATCGAGGATCTGTTGCGGCGCTACAACGGCAACGTGGCCGACGTCTCGCGCGAGCTCGGAAAGCACCGGGCCGCCGTGTGGCGCTGGATGAAGAAGTGGGGAATCGGCGTGGAGAAATATCGAAAGCCCGACCAGCCCTAGCGCCTCGGCGATGCGCGACGACGCTGCTCCCCAGGATGATTCCTCCGCCGCGCTGGCGGCGCTGCTCGCCCACGCCCGCGCGCTGATCGGCGTCGAGCTGGGCGAGCTGGCCGATCAGCTCGGGCTCTCCGTTCCGCTGGGCGCCGCGCGCACGAAGGGCTGGGCCGGTCAGGTGATCGAGCACGAGCTGGGCGTCGAGACGAACGGCGCGCGCGGTCCCGACTTCGCCGCGCTCGCCGTCGAGCTGAAGACCGTCCCCGTCGACGAGCAGCTGGTGCCGCGCGAATCGACCGCCGTCTGCCAGATCGATCCCATCGCCATCGCCGGCGAGTCCTGGCTGACCAGCTACGCGCGCCGCAAGCTGGCGCGCGTGCTGTTCGTCGCTCTCGAGACCCGTCCAGGGGCCTCGGTCGCCGAGCGGCGCGTGACGGCGGTGCGGCTCTGGTCGCCCACCCGCCGGGAGGACGACCTGCTGCGCGCCGACTTCGAGCTGTTCGTGCGTGACTATTTCCGGCGCGGGCGCAGCGAAGCGATCACGGGCCACCTGGGCCAGGTGCTGCAGGTGCGTCCCAAGGGGCGCAACGCGGCCGATCAGCGCAACGGCTACGACGAGACCGGGCGTCCCACCCGCGTCGGAAAATGCGGCTTCTACCTGCGCCCCGGCTTCGTGGCCTCGATCCTCCGCGCGCCCTGACCGGCGCGCACCGCCGCCCTCAAGGCTCGATGTCGACGCGCACCGGAACGATCTCCAGCTCCGGCACCGTGGGGGAATCGAGGGGGAACGGGTGCTCGGCGAAGCGCCCGATGATCCACAGCGCCTTCCCGGCCACGGCCTGCGGCGCCGCGACGACGTAGTCCTGATCGAGCGTCTGACCTGGCGCCACCGCCACGGACGTCGTCCCCGTGGCGGGGAACAGGCGCGCGTCACCGCCGGGACCTTGCACGCGCAGCTCGAGATAGCGTGGCCCTTCGGTGCGCACCCGAAAGTGAAAGCGATCCCCCAGCCGCGACGGCGAGCCGGGGGCCAGCGATAGCACCTCCGTTCCCCGGTGCACGGTGATCTGCAGCCCGGCCGCCTTGAGGCGCGACGCCGTGATGGGCCCCTTGAACGGCAGCTGCTCGGGTTTGATCTCCTTCGGGCGCGCCACCACGAACGCCATCACCGTGATGACGATGAACGCGCCGCCCATCCAGAAGAGCCGGTTCCAGCGCGGCCGCGACGACGACCGGGCGCGCTCCTCACGCAGCGCCGCCGACACCCCTGCCACGGTCTCGGGCGTCACCCGCGCATCGAACGCGCGCGCGGTGGCGGCGGCCGCCTCGACATCGGCGCGGCAGGTACCGCAGCCCGCCAGGTGCTCCTCGTGGGCGGCGCGCTCTCGATCGAGCGCGTAGCGCGACGGGTGCGTCGACGCCTCGGAGCTCCCCGGATTGCTGGCGCGCGCCTCGGTGAGCCGCCGTCGCACCAGCTCCTCGTCGAGGCCGAGCACCTCGGCGATCTCCCCCGCCGACAGGCGATCGAGCCGTGACAGCACCACGATGTTCTGCGTGGCCCCATCGAACGCGCGCAGCACGCGCATCGACGGAAGCGCGGGCGCCCCCTCGGAGGTCGAGGCCCACCCGCCCGGGCGGGTCTCGGCCGCCAGCAGCGACAACGCGTGCGCGGTGGCGACGCGATAGATCCAGCTCCAGCGCCCCCGCTCGTCGTGCGGGCCCCGCCCATGAACCACGAACCTCACGAACAGCGCCTCGGCCGCTCGCATCGCCTGGGCTTCGTCGCCCGTCACGAGCAGCACGCGGCGATACAGCGCGCCCCCCAGGCTGCGAAAGGCGTCCGGAAGCGGTTGCGCGGCGGTGGACATCGCGTGACTCCCCTATCAGGCGCGTGGCCCGCAATTCAAGCGGTCGACCCACGAACGACGAAAGCCGCCATCTGGCCGGTCTGCCCGCGATCGCGGCGGTACGAGAAGAAGCGCGCGCGATCGCAGCTCGTGCACGCCTCAGCCACGTCGACGAACCGCTCGGGCACGCCGAAGGCCAGCGCCTGAGCGCGGTTCAACCGCCACAGATCGACGTGGTCGCGCGGCGCCCGCGCCACGATGGCGCCCGCCGCGCGCGCGTCGGGAAACGCCGCCTCGACGGCCGCCACCACCTCGGGACCCACCTCGAAGCAGCAGGGCCCGATCGAGGGCCCGATGGCCACGCGCAGGTCGGACGCCTTCGTGCCGTGGGTGCGCGCCAGGGCTTGCAACGCCGCGCCTAGCACGCCCGCGACCGTCCCCCGCCACCCTGCGTGAACGGCGGCGCAGGCCCCCGTGCCGACGTCGGCGACGACGATGGGAACGCAGTCCGCGACGTAGACGCCGACGCAGGTGTCGGGCGCCGCGGTGACGAGCGCGTCCGCCGCCAGCGCCGCGGTCGACGCCACCGAGGCCCCCCGCTCGACCGTGGCGACGGCGCGGCCATGAACCTGCGATGCGAAGTGAATGCCGTTGCTCCCCGTGCCGGCCAGAAAGCGACGGCGGTTCTCGGCGACGTTCGCGGCGTCGTCGCCCCATTTTCCCCCCAGGTTCAACCCCGCGAAGGGGGTGGAGGCGGCGCTCGTCCCCCCCCGCCGCGTGGTGAAGCCGTGCCGGAACGGGGCCGGGATGACGTCCGACTGGATGAGCGGCAGCTCGAACCCGTCGCCGTGAAAGCTCACCTCACGCATGCCTCGCCCCAGCCTACACGCGACCGGCGCCGAGGGCCCGCAGCGCCGCCAGCGCCCGCGCGAAATCCTCTGGCGGCGCGGACGTGAACTCGAGCCAGACGCCGGTCTTGGGATGGCGAAACCCGAGCTGACGCGCGTGCAGCGCCTGCCGCCCCAGCGCCTGCCCGATCTCGCGCAGCGCCGGGTCGCGCGGGGGCTTGCCGTACACGGCGTCGCCGAGCAACGGCAACCCGAGCGCCGCCAGATGAATGCGGACCTGATGGGTGCGCCCGGTCTCCAGCCGGGCCTCCAGGCGCACCGCCCCACCCAAGGGCTCGATGACCCGCCAGCTGGTGATCGCCTTCTTCCCGGCCTTCACCTTGATGGAGAACTTCTTGCGGTCGTGGGGATCGCGGCCGTGCAACGTCTCGATGCGCCCCTCCGGTCCGGGTGGCTTTCCCACCGCCAGCGCCTCGTACACCCGGTTGATGTCGTGCGCCTTGAACGCCGCCCCCAGCGCCACCATCGTCACGTCGTCCTTGGCCACCACCAGCAGGCCGGAGGTGTCCTTGTCGATGCGATGGACGATCCCGGGGCGCAGCTCGCCGCCGATGCCCCGCAGATCGCCGATGCGGGCCAGCAGCGCGTTGACCAGCGTCCCCTGGGCGTGCCCGGGGGCGGGGTGCACCACCAGCCCGGAGGGCTTGTCCACGATGACGAGCTGTGCGTCCTCGTACACGATGGTCAGCGGCATGTCCTGGGCGACGATGTCGGTCGCCACCACGTCCGGGGGCGTCCAGACGACGACGTCGCCGACCCGCACCTTCCGGGAGGGCGCCGCGGGGGCACCGGCCACCGTGACCGCCCCCTCCGTGATGTGCCGGGTCAGCTGCGACCGCGACACGTCCGCCACCCTCGCGGCCAGGAACACGTCCAGGCGCTGCCCCGCCTGGTCGGCGGCCACCACCAGCCGCTGGGCCGTGGCCACCGCTACCAGATGCGCGACTTCACGTGCGCCTTGGGCTTCAGCATCACGTCGACCAGCGCCCGGTCGTAGATGTTCAGGGCGAAGATCTCGGGGGCGACGCGGCTCTTGTACAGGGCCCGCCCCTCCTCGATCTCGTCACGCATCACCTCGAACAGCGTGTCCTTGGCGATGCCGTCGAGGATCTTCGCTTCGTGATACAGCGTGAGGTCCGACGCGATCGCCCGCGCCAGCTGCCGGGCCCGTTCGGGCTTGTCGATGAGCGCCATGATGCGCGGCAGTTTACATCAAATCGCCCGGCTCCCGGGCGCGCGGGCGCCTCAGAGCTGGATCGATCCGCCCAGCCCGTCCAGCGACGTGCCGTCGAGCGTCCGAACCCCCACGCCGCTCCGCCCCACGCGGACCACCTCGGCGCTGACGGTCACCGGCGTCCCCTCGCGACGCGGCAGCTCGAGCTGGATGATCGAGCCGGGCTGCTTGAAGGTCATGCGATCCTCGAACAGCATTCCCCCGCTCGAGACGTTGCAGATCCGCCGCAGATAGCGCGCCCCCGCGATCAGCTCGACGGCGTAGAAGTCGGCCGGCTCGCGTTTGACTGCCCGCCGATCGTCGAAGATGGGTCCCCAGATCTTCTTGGTGGTCATGTCAGTGGTTAGGTTACGTTAAACCACATCAACCGTCAACATCCTACATGCCGCGCCGTTCCGATGATGCCGCGCAAGCCGTCGAATAGTCCGTAGCCCGAGGGCGTCCCAGGGAGTACTTTTCCCCGATGACTCTCCCCAAGGTCGTGCTGTCCGGACTCGCTTTCCTGTCGTTGTCGGCTCTCGCGCAGCGGCCGGCGTCCGCCGACGAGGTCACCTACGAGATTCGCAAGACGACGGCCCCCGCCACCGCTGGCGTCGCCTCCAACGTCTCGGTGACCGTGGTCGGCAAGAACGGCTGGCACGTGAACGGCGAGGCGCCCATCACCGCGTCGGTGAAGGCTGACCCGGGCGTCGAGCTGCCCAAGCCCAAGCTGACCCGCGCCGATCTGGCCGAGTCGACCGCCCAGAGCGCCCGCTTCGACATCCCCTTCTCGGTGGCCGACGCCGGCAAGAAGACCATCACCGCGCAGACCCGCTTCGTGATGTGCCAGGAGCAGGCCTGCAAGCCCGCTTCGGAGACCATCGCCTTCGAGGTCGACGTGCAGGCGCCCGGGGCGAAGCCCGCGAGATCCGCGAAGGCGATGGCCGGCGCGAAGAAGCCGGCGAAGAAGCCGGCCCCGTAGTCGCGTTCGCCGGATCGTGATGGGAGTCATCGTGATTCCTGTGACTTGAATCAGTCCGCGAAGCGGGAAAGGAACGTGACCCCGCCGGGCACTGGATCGACGCCCGGACCGGGGTCGAAGTCATTGGGCGGACCGACGCCGTCGGTGCTACCCGAGACGAAGAACGACGACAGGCCGACCGCGATGTCATCTGGCGCCACGAGGGGACCTCCAAACGAGAGGGACCACGCAGGTGTCGAATCGCTCTCGAGCTTCGCCAGGAAAATACCGGCGACCGTCCCAGAAACAGGAAGGTGCGGAACCGTCTCGATGATCACACCGCCGCTCGGGGGCGCGGCCAGAGCGATGAATCCCAGCTTCGGCAAGGTCTTGACCCACTGGAACTCCCCGTTCGCGGCGAGCTTCAAGACGAATGTCGCGCCCACGACGTCGTCGCCCACCAACAGATGAGACGCGGTACCTGCGCCGGGATCGAAGTCGACGACGCCGGAACCATCACCGCCCACGTAGATCGAGCCGTCCGCTGCCGCCACGACGCCGCGCGCGCTGCTGCCGCCGTCGCTGTCGACGCCATTCGGCAGCACCTCGTCGAACCGCACCACGCCCGCGGGCGTGAATGAGGCAATGACTGCCTCCAGGCCCAGCTCGCCGACCACCCAGACATTGCCGTCGGGCGCCACCGCCGCGGCGCGAGAAACGAGTGGATGGGCCAGACCATCGAACGTCCTCGACCAAAGGTAGGTGCCATCGTCACCGTCGAGCTTCACGAGAATGCCGGTCAGGGTGTCGATGGCAGCCGGCGGGAGCACGATACCGGGACCAGGATCGAGATCGCACAACCCCGTGTAATAGCCCGCTAGATAGACATCCCCGAACCCATCGATGGCCAGGCTCGGAGCTTGGCATTCGCTCGTCCCCTCGAGATCCCCTCCCCAACGGAGGGTGCCATCCACCGTCAGGCTGACGACGAAGGTCGACCTGCCGCCGACAGGTGAGGATTTAAGGAGAGATCCGGAACCGGGATCGAGGTCCACCGTGTCGGTGAAGATCCCGGCGACAACCACCGCCGAGCCCGAGACGCTCAGCTGAATCGGTAGTGCGGATGCGCCCTCTCCGCCCCAAGTGAGCGTCCAGGCGTAATTTCCATTGGTATCGAATTTCACCAGGTAGACGTCGGTCGCCCCCTGTGGACCACGGAGGTCGGCGGCTGGACCCGGATCGAAATCGGTGAGCTGAGAGAAGGAGCCGGCCAGGTAGTACGAGCCGTCTGGTGCCACGGCGGTAGTCGTCACCCCTTGGAGGGTCGGTGGCGCGTATGTTCCCAGATAGCGCGGAAAACAGCTGTCGGTAGCGTCGATGGTCGTCTCGCAATCGGGCGACTGACGATCGCAATTCGCAAAGCCCGCGGCGCAGACCATCTCTTCGCCGCCCAACGAGCCACCGGTCCCCGGTTGCCCGCCAAGTCCCGCCGAACCTGCGGCGCCTGATACTCCCCCTACTCCCGCCGAACCTCCCGCACCTGGATGTCCAGCGATCTCGGTGACACCGCCGTTGCTCGTGGCGCCGCCTCGTCCTTGTTCTCCACCACTACCGGTCCCGAAGGAGCCGCCCGGATTGGATGGATGCGGTGATGAGAGGCAGCCCGTCGGAGCCACAGACAGTCCGACAAGAAGAGTGAAATACGAAGACCTCGACCGAGCTGCGATGTTTCGCATGGTTGATGGGCGTGGAGATTACTTGAGTTCGGGTGAGAACAGGGCAGAAGGCCCGCCTCACTCCAAGGTTCGAGGCGCCGCGGGCCCAGCTGATCGAGAAATGGGTCACGCAGGCGCGCATTTGTCGCGGCCACCGTCGATTCACAGTTGATGAGCCTCCTTGCGGACGCTACGCGAACGCGCGGAGCGCGGCGCGCACCTTGCGCATCGTCGCCGCGGTCAGCGGACCGACGGCGGCGACGGTGAGGCGCTCGGGGCGGAACACCCGGCGCGCCACCCGCTGGATCTTCTCGGCGGTCACGGCGTTGAACAGCTTGACCCGCTCGGCGTGCGTGCGCGGCTTGTAGAACAGCTCGGTGCCGCCGTACCAGCCCGACAGACCGTCGATGTCGTCGTAGCCGGCTTCGATGTCGCCGCGGTGACGCCGCTTGGCCTTGGTCAGATCGTCGTCGCTGACCAGCTCCTGCCGGAACTTGCCCACCAGGGTCAGCGCCTCCGCCACCAGCGCCGGCAGCTTGCGCGGCGCGCAGGCGGCGTCGATCTCGACCAGGGCGATGTCGTGCAACGGCTCGATGCCGCCCGCCACGTGGTAGGCGAGCCCCTTCTGATCGCAGATCTGGTAGTGCAGCCGGGTCGACATGCCATCGTCGAGCACCCGCATCAGCGCCGACAGCGCCACGTAGTCCGGATCGCTGTCGGGCAGCCCTTCCCACACCAGCTGCACGTGCGTCTGCGCGGCGTCGTTCTCGATGGCGCGCAGGCGCGGGGCGCGCCGGCGCTTCGTGGCCGCCAGCAGCGGACGGGCGCGCCGGCCGCGCCGGAGGCGGGCGAAGGCCCGCTCGACCAGCGGCATCATCTTCGCCCCGTCGATGGGGCCGGCCAGGCACAGCACCATGTTCGCGGCGCCGTAGAACTCGCCGAAGTGCGCGCGCACGTCGTCGGTCTTGAAGCGCTTCACGTTCGACAGCGGCCCGGTGATGGGGTACCCGAGCGGGTGATCGCCCCACAGCGCCGCGCGCGACACGTCGTCGACGTTCACGTTGCGCCCGTCCTCGTCGAGATCCTCGAGGATCTCTTCCAGGATGATCCGGCGCTCGAGCTCGATGTCCGAGAACCGCGGCGTGGTGAACAGATCGCCCAGGATCTCCAGCCCCCGCGGCAGCTCCGACGGGTGCAGGGGGATCTGGTACAGGGAGTAGTCACGCCCCGTCTCGGCGTACAGCGTGCCCCCCACGCTCTCGATGGCGTGGTTCAGCGCGTACGAATTCGCGAAGGCATCCGAGCCGCGAAACAGCATGTGCTCGACGAAGTGCGACAGCCCGTTCGTGCGCCGCGTCTCGTAGCGCGCCCCCACCCCGGCGTAAAGCGCGATGGACGCCGTGTGCAGGTGCGGCGTCTCGATGGTGACGACGCGCAGGCCGTTCGCCAGCCGCGAGCGCGCCACCTTGTAAGGCTCGGGGCGAAGCGGGGCGCCGACCGGCACCTCGGGCGAGGTCTGGCGGGCGATGGGCGAGGACGAGCGACGGCGATTCATGGCTTGGGACGACAATGAGCGACGCAGTTTGGATCAACCCCCGGCGTTCGCAAACCGGTCGTCCCGAAATCGCCCTGGGCCGACCGAAAACCGCGCCGAATCAGGTCCGGGCCGAAGTCGGGGTAAGCTCCCGACGTGACCGATGCCGTGACCCAGCCCGCCCCGCCGGTAGACGGCGCCGCGCGCATAGGCTTCATCGGCAAGCGCCTGGGGCGTTTCTTGATCACCGGCGAGCTCGGTCGAGGAGGGATGGCGACGGTGTACCGCGCCCGCGATCCCGAGCTGGGCCGCGACGTCGCCATCAAGGTGATGCACGGCTTCTTCGCCGGCCGCGCCGATCTGGAGGCGCGGTTTCGCCGCGAGGCCAACGCGGTGGCGACGATCCGTCATCCCTCGATCTTGAACGTGTTCGACTTCGCCTCTCCCGTCGGGGAGGAGCCGGGGTACATCGTCTCCGAGCTCATCGAAGGCCCGGGGCTGCGCGCCGTCGTCGAAGGGCGCGGCGGGCGGCTCTACCCCGAGCTCGCGGCGCTGGTGGTGGCGCGGGTGGCCGAGGCGCTGGGCGCCGCGCACGCCGCCGGCATCGTTCACCGCGACGTCAAGCCCGACAACGTCCTCATCGATCGGGCGGGCGGGCGGGCGCGGCTCGTGCTCACGGACTTCGGCGTCGCTCACATCGGCAGCCTCGACACCATGACCGCCACCGGCGCGGTGCTGGGCTCGCCGGCGTACATGTCACCCGAGCAGGCGCGCAGCGACGACGTGGGCGCCACGAGCGACGTGTTCTCCCTGGGCGTGATGCTGTATCAGCTGTGCACGGGGCACCTGCCGTTCCCGGGGAAGGATCCCCTGGCGGTCATCACCGCGATCCTGCGCGGGCACTATCGCCGGCCGGGAGAGATCGAGCCGCGCCTGGGCCATGACCTGGAGCGGGTGATCGCGCGTTGCCTGCAAGCGAGCCCGGCGGCCCGCTACCCGAATGGCGCCGCCGTCGCCGCCGCCCTTCGCGAGGCGCTGCAGGAGACGCGAACGGCGGCGCACCTGGAGGACGAGGAGGCCGTCTTGCGCCGCTTCCTCGAACAGCCCGACGATTTCGAGGCGACGCTGGGTGCGCCCGTGGCCCGGATCGCCACCAGCGCCGCCGAGCGGGCCCGTAAGGGCGGACAGATCCCACGCGCGCTCGCCGAGGTGGGACGCGCGCTCGCCTACGTGCCCGACCACGCCGACGCGAAGGCGCTGCTCGAGCGGCTGGGGTCGCGGCGGCGCTTTCGTGCGGCGGGCAGACGAGGGCTCGTGCTCGCCGGCGCGCTGGTGCTGGTGGGAGGGTCCGCGCTGGCGTGGCGCCACCTGGCGAACCGGGAGCCGCGCTTGCAAACGACGGGAGCCGCCCAGGGCGCGGCCGCCGTACCCGCGAGCGTTCCACCGCCGCCCTCACCGCCGC
This sequence comes from Polyangia bacterium, assembly GCA_036500205.1. Lineage (GTDB taxonomy): Bacteria > Myxococcota_A > Polyangia > Fen-1088 > Fen-1088 > DASYCK01. The sequence goes on from DASYCK010000205.1 coordinate 44,616, forward strand.
CCGCGGTTCCACCCCCGACGGTGGCCGCGCCGGCCCCTGGCCCCGTTCCCGTCGCCGCAGTGCCGGCCGCCCCGCCGAAGTCCCTTCACGCTCGGTCTCGGCGCCGCGCGGCCGTCGCGTCGGCGGACCACGCCTCCAAGACGCCCGAGCCCGAGGTCGCTTCCGCGGACAAGCCCTCGGCCCCCCCGGTCATCGCGGCGGAAGCGCCACGGCAGCCCGCGCCCGAAGCAGTTGCCGCCGCGCCGACCGGACAAACAGGCGCCGAGAAGCCGGTGAGCGGTCCCGCCAAGGCCAGCATGGTGCTGCGGGCGTCGTACGGCTTCTGCGAACCGTCGCTCGATGCTCACCCGCCTTCGTTGCGCGCCAACTACAGCGGCCTCGTCCCCGGCCCGCACGAGATCTTCTGCACGCTGCCGCAAGGGGGACCCAAGCTCCACGTGGCGACGTACGATGTTCGCCCGGGCGCGCGAACCAGTCTGGTGATCGTCCCTGGCCCGGACGGTCGCCCCATCATCGGCCGATCGGAGTGACGGAAAACGCATGACGTCTCCCCCCCGGCGGACTCGCCTCGAACGCACGCGTCCCATCGCTCGTCGCGCCACCACGCTGGCGCTGCTCTTGACGGGATTGTCGGCAGGCCGGGTCGTCGAAGCGCAGACGTCGCCGCTGGCCGCTGTCCCCGCGGCGAGCGCGACGCCGCCAGCCGGTTCGTTGCCTGCCGCGCCCGCGCCCGTCGACGCCGCCGGCTCGCTCGAGCGCGTGCGCGCCTCGTACGAATACGGAGACATCGACGACGTCGTCGAGTGGTCGCGCGCCGTCACCGAAGGGCGCCTGGCTGCGACGCCCGCCCAGCGCGTCGTGGCGCTTCGCTATCTGGGCATCGGGTTGTACCTGACGGGGCGCACGCCGGGCGCCGAGGCGGCGTTCTTCGAGATGCTGCGGATGCGTCCCGACAGCACGCTCGATCCGCGCACCACCCGCCCCGACATCGTCGCCTTCTTCGAACGGGTTCGCGCGGGCCACGCTCAGGAGATCACCGACACCTCGCGCGCGAACAACCACAAGGCGTTCATCTGGAACTTCGTGCCGCCGGTCGGGCAGTTCCAGAATGGTCACCTGGCGCGCGGGCTGCTGATCGGCGGCCTCGAGGTCGCGACCCTGGCCACGGCGATCACGTCGTACGCGCTGCTGTCGCGCTGGGAGCAGCCCCACCACGTGTTCCCGAACTACTCCGAGGCGCGCACGATGCAGATCGTGAACATCGCCTCGGTGGCGCTGTTCGGCGCCGTCTATTTCTTCGGCGTGCTCGACGGCATCGGACACTACCGTGATCTCCCCGACGACGGCGCCGCCGACCGGCCCGGCCGTCTGGCGCTCACGCCGAGCGGCCTGGCCCTGACGTTCTGATCCGGCCCGCAGCTAGTAGGGCTTGCCCGGGATGTTCAGGTGGGTCTTGAAGACCCCCTGACCTTTTCCAGAGCCCTGCCCCGTCAGGTACAGCGTCTGATGGTCGTCACCGCCGAAGGCCACGTTGGTCACGGCCTGGGCGCCCGAGATGGTGACCGTCCCCAGCTTGGTCCCGTCGGGCTTCACCACGATGACATTGTCGGTGCTGACCACGGCGACATACAAGTTACCGGCGCAGTCGAGGGCCATGCCGTCGGTGTTCTTGCCATTTACCTCGTCGGGACCAAACGCCGTTCCGGTCATGGCCACCGTTCCCGCCGTGATGGCGTATTTCTTCAAGCCCATTCCGCCGCCGACGATCAGCGTTTGCTCGTCGAGGGACAGGGAGATGCCGTTCGGCTCCGTCGTGTAGTCGGTGATCAACGTGGCGGTGCTGGCGCCCGGGGCCAGCTGGTAGACGCTGGTCGTCCCCTGCGGCTTCGCGTTGTTCTGATAGTCCGGATCCGTGAAATAGATGGTGCCGTCCTTGGCGATGGTCAGGTCATTCGGACAGTTGAACTTCTTGCTGTTGTACATCGACACCAAGGTGGTGGCCGTCTTGTCCGGAAGGCTGAAGCGGACGATCCCCTGCGCCCCGTGATTGGCGGTGACGAGGTTGCCCGCCGCATCGACCGCCATCCCGTTCGTCCCCGAATTCGTGATGAACTCGGAGACGACGTCGCTGCCCGTGATCTTGAGGACGCGCGATGGGGGGATGTTGTTGGCGTTCGTCATCTCGGAGAAGTACAGCGAGTCGCCAATCCAGACGGGGCCCTCGACGTTCGTGAAGTTGTTCCCCATGTTGTTGAACGTGTCGGCCGGGGGCGCGCCCACGATGCGGGTCGCCGCCACCGTCGCGCTGGGGAGCGGAGTGCCGGTGAACGTGCTGGCGGCCGGGCACGCCCAGGCCGCCGTCGCGCCGCCCGAGCCCGTCGCCCCGCCCGCGGCGCCGCCGCTGCTGGTCGTCCCACCGCTGCTCGTCGCGCCGCCCGCGGCGCCGCCGCTGCCGGTCGTCCCACCGCTGCTCGTCGCGCCACCGCTGCTCGTCGCGCCACCGCTGCTGGTCGCGCCGCCCGAGCCTGTCGCGCCACCGCTCTTCGCCGCCCCACCGGTGCCCACGGCGCCGCCGGTCGAAGAGGCGCCGCCCGTTCCGCTCGTCGCGCCGCCCGTTCCCACGCGGCCGCCGGTCGATGATGCCCCTCCGGACCCCTGGCTGCCCCCCGAGCTGCTCGCCGCGCCGCCCGAGCCTTGCGTCCCCCCGCTGCCGTTGGTCCCGGGGCTACTTCCCGAACAACCGATGACGCAAGCGGAGAGTGTCAGTACCGATATTCCAGCGACAACGACCGAGCCAGGGCGCTTCATGGGGTCCTCGAAGGTAGTCTTTTGCAAGCGGGCATGCAATTCACCCCGCGGATTCCTGTTGGTACGATGCGGACCGCCGCCCCGTCATGCCATCTGGCGTCCCAGAGCCGTGATGGCGAGCACCTCCCGGTCGGGAGGCTCAGTCCTCGGTCGCCATCTCCCACTGCTCGGGCGAGCGCCACAGCCGGGACCGCAGCAGCTCGCGCTCGAACAGGAACTCCTTGGGGATGCGATCGAGGAAGCGATCGAACAGCTCCTCGTGCGAGCGCGCCTCGGCGGCCGCGGCGTCGCGCTTCACCGTCATGAGGTCGTGGAACGTCTCGCGCGGGAAGTCGAGCCCGTCCCAGCGCAGATCTTCGTAGCGCGGCATCCAGCCGAGGGGGCTCTCCACCGCGAACCCGCGCCCCACGATCCGATCGACGATCCAGGACAGGATGCGGGTGTTCTGGCTGAAGCCGGGCCACAGGAACTTCCCGGCGGCGTCGCGCCGGAACCAGTTGACCCGGAAGATGCGCGGCGGGTTCGTCACCCGGCGCCCCACGTTCAGCCAGTGCCCGAAGTAGTCGGCCATGTTGTAGCCACAGAACGGCAGCATCGCCATCGGATCGCGGCGCAGCGGCGGCAGCCCCTCCGCGGCCGCCGTCGCCTCCGACGCCATGGTGGCGGCGTTGTACACGCCGTGCGACCAGTTGAACGCCTGGAACACCAGCGGCATGTCGTGGCTCATGCGCCCGCCGAAGATGAAGCCGCTGATGGGGACGCCGCGCGGATCGTTCCAGCGCGCGTCGAGCGACGGACAGTTCTGCAGCGGCGCCGTGAAGCGCGAGTTCGGGTGGGCCGCCGGCCGGCCGCTCGTCGGCGTCCAGTCCTCGCCGCGCCAGTCGATCAAATGCGCCGGTGGCTCGGCCGTCATCCCCTCCCACCAGACGTCGCCGTCGTCGGTCAGGGCGACGTTGGTGAAGATGGTGTCGCTGGCGACCGTCTGCATGGCGTTCGGGTTGGTGTCGCTGTTCGTGCCGGGCGCGACGCCGAAGAAGCCGGCCTCGGGGTTGATGGCGTACAGCCGGCCGTCGCGGTTCGGCATGATCCAGGCGATGTCGTCGCCCACGGTGAAGATCTTCCAGCCGTCGAACCCGGCGGGCGGAACCATCATCGCGAAGTTCGTCTTGCCGCAGGCGCTCGGGAACGCCGCCGCCACGTAGGTGCGCTCTCCCGCCGGCGATTGCAGCCCCAGGATGGCCATGTGCTCGGCCAGCCACCCCTCGTCGCGCCCCATCACAGAGGCGATGCGCAGCGCGAAGCACTTCTTGCCGAGCAGCGCGTTCCCGCCGTAGCCGCTGCCGTAAGACCAGATGGCCCGCTCCTCCGGAAAATGGGCGATGGCGGTCTCGGTCGGGTTGCACGGCCAGGGGACATCCGCCTGACCGGGCGCGAGCGGCGCCCCCACGGAGTGCAGACATTGAACGAAGCTGCCGTCGCCGCCCAGCGCGTCCAGCACCGCGCTGCCCATGCGGGTCATGATCCGCATGCTGGCGGCAACGTAGGGCGAGTCGCTGAGCTGCACGCCGATCTGCGCGATGGGCGAGCCGATCGGACCCATGCTGAACGGGATCACGTACAGAACGCGCCCGCGCATCGACCCGCGGTAGAGGGCGCGCAGCCGCTCCTGCATGGCGGCGGGCGCCTCCCAGTTGTTGGTCGGCCCCGCGTCGCCGCGCACGCGCGAGCAGATGAACGTGCGCCCCTCGACCCGCGCCACGTCGCGCGGATCGGAGCGGCACAGGAAGCTGCGCGGGCGCTTGGTGGCGTTCAGGCGCCGCAACGTCCCTTGGTCCACCATGGTGGTGGTGAGCCGCTCGTACTCCTCGCGGCTGCCATCGCACCAGTGAACCCGCTCGGGCCCGAACAGCGCCGTCCATTCGTCCACCCAAGCCAGAAGACGGCCATTCGTTGTCGACTGTGTCGCCATGGGTATCCCTTCAAATGTAAGGCATCGGCGGACCGCGGGTTGGATTTGAAGTGGCGACGGGGCAGCCGAAGGTGCGTGTTACGATGAAACCCGCGTGGGCGTTCGATCTTTGCTCCTGCTCGCCAGGCTGATTTTCCTGGATCTGGAAGACCCCGCCCCGGACGCGCAGACGTTCGTGTTCCTCGGGCATTCGCAGAAGACCACGATCGACGAGCGGCTGCTGATGGACGCGGTGGCCATCTACACGCGCGACCTGGGCATCGCGCTGGTGCAGTCGCCTGACCGGCAGCCGGTGCAGCTGACCGCGCCGGCCATCGACGACCTGGTGGCGCTGCTGCGCACGCGGGGGGCCCGGCTGGGGTTCTGGTGCCAGGCGACCCCGAACGGACATCAGGTCGAGCTCGTCACGATCGACGCGCGGAAGAACGTCGGCCACGCGTTCTTCGACCTGGATCTGTCGTCCAAGTCGGACGTCTATCGCGCCATCGCGCTGAAGCTACGGGCCGCCCTGGTGGGAAACGAGGGGGCGGAGCCCTCGGCCGGCCAGACCGCTTCGGCCCCGCTGGCCATGGCGCCCGCCACCGCTCCGGCCCCGGTTTCCGCTCCCGTCGGGCCGAAAGCGGCGGTGGCCTCTCCCTCCGCCTCCGGTCCGGCGCGCTCCCGGGCGTCCGACAGCGCGGCGGTCGCCGGGAATGGTCCGCCTCGCGGTGAGGCGCAGGCAGCCTCGCCACTGGCCAGCCGCATCTTTTTCGGTGGCGGCTATGCGCTGTCGTTTCCCATCGATGCGGCGGGGGGGCCGAGCGCCCGCAATGGTTTGGCGCTTCACGTCATCGCGCCGGTCGGGCCATCGTTCGAATGGGACCTGGGCACCGATCTGGCGTCGACCGCCGACACGACCAAGGGGGGCGCCACGGTGTCGGTCCTCGACATTCCGCTGCGGGTCGAGGGGCGCCTGCTCCGCAATCTGGGCATCATTTCGATGGGCGCGGGCGTCTTCGCCGGCGTTCACTGGCTGAGCGCCGACGCCAGCGCCACCGGCGTGACCGACCACGAATCGGCCCTCATGGCCACGACCGGGCTCGAGCTGCTGGCGCGCGGGCCTTCGTACCACCATCTCGCCGTCGAGCTGCGCGGCTGGATCGAGGTCAACGTGCCCGAGACCCGTTTCACCGTTCAGGGGGCGCCAGTTTTTGACGCCGGACCGCTCCGTTTGGGGCTAAACCTGGGGATCGTCGCCCCCGTCCCATGAAGCCAAAACCCCCACGGCCACCTGCCCCCCCACGCGATTTCAACCACCTAGGCCAGGTGCGGTACCATGGCAATCGAGTGGAAGCGTCGAAAAGCAGCAATTTTCTGGTTCCCAACGCCGACGACGTCAACCTCGTCGCCGGCTGCCGGGCCAAGGATCGAGCCAGCCTCGAGCTGTTCTTCCGCGCCCACTCCCCGTACGTCGAGCGGGTGGTCACCCGGCTGGTCGGCCCGACCTCCGACCTGCCCGATCTCGTGCAGACGACGTTCATCGAGGCGATCCAGAGCTTCGGGCGATACCGGGGCGAGGCCAGCCTCAAGACCTGGGTCACGCGCATCGCGGTCCACGTCTGCATGCACCACCTGCGCGCGGGCGTCCGGCGGCCCGTGCCGCTCGAGCTGGTTCCCGCCGCGCACGAGCCCGAGGATCCCACCCCGCGCGCCGACGGAACGCTGTCGATGCGCCAGCTGGCGCGCCGTCTCTACGACCTGATGGACAGCCTGTCGCCGAAGAAGCGCGTGGCTTTTCTCCTTTACGTCATCGAGGAATATTCGCTGGAAGAGGTCGCCGCCCTCACCGGCGCGAGCCGCGCGGCGACGAAGTCGCGCATCTGGTTCGCCCGCCGCGAGCTGCTGGCGGCGGTTCGCAACCGCCCCGACCTGCGCGCGTTCATCCAGTCCCTCGGGGGGGCCGAATCATGGCGTTGAGTTGTCGCAAGGCGATTCAGATCTCGCTGGCGAGCCTGGGCGGCCACGCGCCCGACGTGGACCGGCTCGAGCTGGAAGATCACCTCGCCACCTGCGCCCGCTGCGGCGAGGACCACGGCTCGCTGACCTGGGTGCGGCAACTGCGCGCTTACGACCCCGATCCCTTGACGACGACGGCCCGGGAGAATATCCGGCGCGCCCTGCTGGCGCGGACGGAAGAGAAGGTCGCGCCACGGCGGCGGTTGGCGTGGCCGCTCGTCCTGGCGGGCGCCGGGATGGCCGTCATGGCGATCGTCGGCGTGGTGGCCCTGAGGCCGGTGCCCTACCGGGTGCTCGGGGGCGACGTCGAGGTCGCCTCCGCGAATTCCCACGACGCCTCGGCCCCCTTGCGGTTCCGCGCGATCGTCGGCGGACGGGTCTCGCTGGGCACGGCCACCGCCGACCTGGCCCGGAACACGGAAGTGTCCTGGCTGAAGAACAAGCAGGTGCTGACGTTGGTCCGGGGAACGATCACCGTGGACGTCGAGCACCAGATCGGCCGGCATTTCGAGGTGCGGACGCCCGCCTTCACGGTCGAGGTGGTCGGGACCCGGTTCACGGTCCAGTCGAACGGCGTGAGCACCGAGCGCGGCA
>DASYCK010000206.1:0-13159 GCA_036500205.1 Polyangia bacterium
GCAGCCCTTCGCGAAGGACGTGGCGCCCGGGCCGCGAATCTCCCCACTTCGCGTACTCCTGGTCGTAAAGCACCTGGTCGCGCGGGAGAGGGTCCGTCCAGGATGGCAGGTCCGGATAGACGTCGTGGAAGAGGGGCGCAACGAAGAACTTGTCGGCGGCGTAGATGGGATTGATCGTCACGCCGGCATGGTCCATGGGAACGGGCGGCAGCGGCCGGTACTTTCGACCATCCGGGCCGAGAAGCACGAAGTCCTGGTAGCGGACGCGCACCGGCTGGTCGCTGTCGTTGCGGATCCGCACCTTGATGGGCGCGACAAAGGACGGCAGATCGCCCGGCCGCCCTGCCCACGCCGCGCTCTCGGCGGTACAGCGGAGACCATCAGCGACCACGAAGGCTGCTTCGCCGTCGGTCCCCGGAACGACCTTCGCGGTGGCTGACGGTACCAGGTGGCCATGTCCGCACCCCATCACGCCAAGGCACCCCGCAATCAAGAACACGATCGCTGATCGATACATTTGGCAGTTCCTCCAGGAGACGATTTCAAGAACAGTGGTACCAGCCAGTCAGTGGTTTGCATGCCCCGGATTGCATTCCCCATGCCCGACCGTGACGCCGTCGTCGCGGCAAATGCCGAACCGTCGGCGACCTGACCTCCCGAGAGCCGGTCGCAAATCTTCCGCTGTCCCGCACGGCCGTGCGAAATTCGACCGCCGGGCCGCGCCCCGAGATTCAGGGGCGAAGCGGCCCGATCGACTCCCGCCTCACCGGTGCGTGGACGTGGCCGGGTCGTCGCTGGCCACGCCGCCCATGGTCTCGTTGCGCGCGGTGGCCGTGGGTGTCGGGCGGCGCTGCTTCACCTGGAGCTGAATGCTCGACGGCACGGTGCTCACCACCTCGATACCGGCCGGCGCGTCGGTCTGGATGCGGTAAAGCTGTGTGCCCGGGCTGGCGCCCGAGAGATCCACGTAGGCCTCGACAGCGTCGGGCGGTAACAGCTCGAGCTCGCGCCGGGAGCTGCGGAGCTCGACGGCCACGCTGGTGAAGCGCGGAGGATCGAACGTGATGCCTTCCCCGAAGCCCCGGATCTCGAGCGGGACAATCCGTCCGACGGCATGCGAGCGGTCGAGCGCCATCGCCGCCCAGGCGATGAGGACGCCACAGAAGATCGCCGCGTGCGGACCGAGGTCGAGGAGACGAAGGGGGCGCCGCCTGGCGCGAGGTCCCGGCGGCGGCGACCCGGCGCCGAGGCGCATCAGCGCTTGCTCGAGCGCGCGCGCGTCGGGCAGCTCGAGCAGCTGACCATCGGTGGCGAGGGAGACCTCGCCCGTCTCCTCGCTGACACAGATCACGAGCGCGTCACACCGCGCCGACAGGCCCAGCGCCGCGCGATGTCGGGTGCCTCCGTGCCCCGCCATCACATCGGTGGCAAGCGGGAGGACCACGCTGGCCCGAGCGATGCGGTCGCCCTCGACGACGACCGCTCCATCGTGAAGCGGTGACGTCGACGTGAACACCGCCTCCAGCATCGAGGAAGATAGATGAGCATCCAGAGCAGTCCCGGCAGTGCTGTGTTCCGCGACACGGTCCCGGCGCTCGACCACGATCAACGCGCCCTTGTGTCGCGCCGCGATCACAAAGGCAGCCTTCGCCAGGATCGAGCACCCGCCGTCGCTCCCGCGTCGGTCCCGCGGTGGCGCCAACCAGCGAAGCGGGCTCACCCGGTTCAGCCCCCTCCGGATCTCCTGCTGGAAGACCACCACGACGATGACCGTGGCCACGGCCCCGACGGCGGAGAGGAGGTACGAGGTCAAGATCAGGCCCATGTGGCTGGCGGTCCACGACAACGCCACCAGCAACAACAGCCCGCACGCCACCTGGACCGCCGCCGTGCGTCTGGTCCAGGCATAGAGCCGTGTGAACAGCAGCGTCAGCAGGAACACGTCCACGGCATCTTGCCAGCGCAGTCCGCGTGCGAGCGCGTGGATCGATCGAGCGTCCATGGCGGGGGCCTCCGATCGGAGGTACCACGCCGACTGCCGCCGGTCGAGGTCGCCGACGAAAGTGCGCGACGTCACTTCGTGGAATGGCGACCGCGGCGATCGAGTTTGACCAGTGTTTCGGATAGGCTGCCCCAGCGATCCGGTCCAGCATGATCCGTCGAGCCCTCATAGCGAGCCTGGTTCTGTCCCTCGGTTGCGCCGGGCGCGCGCTTCCGCCCGAGATCGTCTCCCTGCAAGCGCTGCGGGGGGATCCCTCGCTGACCGGCACTCAGAAGCTGGCCTTCGATCGGCTGGCGGCCGCGGACGACCTGCTGGTGCGCGCCCGCGGCGAGTGGGACAGCCACGCGGACGAGCGGGCGCGACGCGACGCGATCATGGGGCAGATCCAGATGAAGACCGCCCTGGCCATCCTGCAGGGAGAGCGGGCGAAGGAACGCCTGGCGACCATCGCCGTCGAGTCGGGCGCGGCTGACAGCGAGGCCACGCAGGTGGATCAGGGGCTGGCCCTCCTCGAGGAGGAGGTCGACATGCAGCAGCGCCTGACCACCATCTCGGCGAAGATCGCCGGCGAGCGCAAGACCCTGTCGCAGCAGCTCGAGACGACCAAGAAGCAGGCGGCCAGCGAGCGACAGAAGCTGCTAGACCAGCTGGCCTCCGAGAAGCGCCACCTGGAGGCGCTGGACGCCCTGCGGGCGGCCGACCTGGATCTCAAGACGGCCGACACGATGCTGGCGGCGGAGTACGCGAAGGCCAAGTACACGGCCACCGTCGGCATGCTGCAGGAGGCTCACAAGCAGTTCGACGCCGGAAACTGGGACGAGGCGATCGCGCGCGCCGCCACGGCGCGTTCCGAGGCCGCGTCCGCCATCGAGGTCGCGCGACCTCGCTACGAACAAGCGGAGCGGCTCAAGGTCGCCGGGGTGCGCGATCATGCCCTCGAGGAGGCGGCCTCGGCGATCCCCGGGATCACGATGCGGTTCGAGCGGAAAAAGGATCTGCAGAAGCTGGTGCTCGTGTTGCCGCGCCTGTTCGGGGACCGCGAGTCGTCCTTCGCCCCCGCGGGCGCCAAGGCGCTGGACGCCGTGCGAGATCTCCTCGCGGCGTACCCGACCTATCCCATCCAGGTGTCGGGCTTCACGGACGATCAGGGAAAGCTGGCCGAGCTGGCCGCATCCTCGCTGGCGCGGGCCAACGCCGTCTACTGGGCGCTGGTCTCGCGCGGGATCGATCCCAGGCGGATGAACGTCGACGGCAGGGGCGCCGCGGAGCCCATCGCCGACAACGGCTCCCCGTCGGGGCGAGCGCTGAACGCGCGCATCGAGATCGCGATCCTCTATCACGCCTTGCAGCTTTGAGCCGGACGCCTCCGACGCCGTCTGCCTCCACGACGGCACACGTCGAGCGATACGTCGCCTACGGGGTCGCGCGGGGCCGGTCGGCCTCCCGGCGCGGGAACCGCTCCCGGAGCCAGCGCGTGATCGCCTTCATGTCTGCGTCGTCGACTTTCCCCCTGAACGAAGGCATCAAGCTGGGACCTTCCAGGATGGCCTCCACGATCTGCTGATCGGTCAGCTTCGGTACCCGCTTGGCCAGGTCCGGTCCGCGCAGCGTTCCCGTGCCGTCGCCGTTGTGGCACATGTAGCAGTCGACGTCGGGCTTGACCCGGCCGTTGAACAGCGCTTCACCCGGTGAGGAGATCCGGTCGGCCGGCGTCTGCTTGCCAGCGCAACCCGCCACCATCGCTGCGAAGGAGAGGAGGCGAAGCAATGAGGAACGCATCTTTTCGACGCTAGCGCCGACGGGGCGGAACACAAGCCTAGGACTTCATCAAGATCGCGAGCCCTGCTTGGGTGAAGTCATGATCCGGTGTGGCCACTTCCGTCACGCGGTGTTCCTGCATCGACGCGGTCACCGCGGCGCGCGCCCACGATCTCGCACGGTGGACCGCCAGACCCGCGCCAGGCGCTGCACCCCCTCGTCCATCGCGTCTTCCGCGACCGACGAGAAGCAGAGCCGCATGGTGGTCGGTTGATCAGCCGCCGGCGCGACGCACGTGAACGAGGAGCCGGGATCGAACGAGACGCCAGCGCGCACGCTGTGCCGCAGGAGCGCCACCTCGTCTACCCGATCGTCCGCGCGCACCCACAGACCGAACCCGCCGGCCGGGGGCTCGAAGGTCCATGAGGGCAGGTGGTGCCGCACCGCCGCCATCAGCCGGCGCGCCCGCTGCGCGTAGTGGCGACGCAACCTCACCAGGAAAGCATCAAAGTCGTTGTGCGCGAGATATTCCTGGACGATGAGCTGCGACAGGCTGTTGGCCTGAAGGTCGTCATCCGCCTTGTGTCGCAAAGCGCGCGCCTGCAGCGAGCGGGGGACGATCAAGAAGCCGACCCGCAGGCCCGGGCCCAGCGTCTTCGAGAACGTCCCCACGTAGGCGACGCGGTTCCGCGCCGCCTTCAGCAAGGGCGGCGGCGCCGGGCCCGCGAAGTGAAGATCGGCGTAGGCATCGTCCTCGATGATGAATCGCCCGCTGGCGAGCACGGCGCGGCGGGCCGCTGCATCCATGCCGGCGCCTTGCGGATTGGTGACGACCGGCATCCGATAGAGAATGGACGCCCGGGTGGCGGTCGTCGGCACGAGCCCCAGCGTGCGGAAGGCGGTCAACGCCGACGGATAGGTCACGGCATCGACGCCGATGGTGGCGCCTCGCCGCATGAGGAGCCGAGCCGCCAGCGTGATGGCCTGCTGCGCGCCGTTGGTGACGATGATGTCGTCCGCCGCCACGACGACGCCTCGCTGGGCCACCCGCTCCGCGATGCGCGCGCGGAGCGGCGCCAGACCCTCGGGCCACGCGTACTGCAGCGCGGCCGCGTCGCGACGGCCGATCGCGCGCAGGAACGCGGACGTCAAGGCACGCCGCGGAAAGCGCTCCGCCGCGGGCAATCCACCCGCGAACCCCACCACGCGCTCGTCACTGGCGGCGGAGCGAAGCAGCTCCTCGACGCCATGCTGGCCCGTCATCAGAGAAAGAACAGCATCGACCCGGGCGCCCGGTGAAACGCCTGGGCATGCCCCTTGGCCTTGATCGTCGGAAGAACGGCGTGGACGTGCGAATGCTTACCTGCGTGGTTGAACGCGCCATCGGTGGTGGCGGTCAGAAGCCAAAGCAGAGGGAGCGTGAGGTTGGCTGGCATCGAGAGGATATGAGCATCCGGGGGCCCGGAGGAAAGGCGGGCCGAAGGTTCCACCGCGAGACATTCGCTCGCGCTGGAATTGCCGACAGGGGGATGCGTCTGATGCTCGGCCTTCGCACACTTGCTCGATGCTGCTCTTGATGACCACCTTGACGATCATGGCTTCGGCGCCGCCGGCGGGCGACGCGTCTTTCAGTTACGTGGCGCTCGGCGACTCCTTGGGCGCCGGAATGGGCGCCCGGCGGGGCTATGTCGAGCGCCTGTACCAGCGCCTGGGCACCGAGAGGGCGGGCGTGGCGCTGCACAATCTCAGCAGCAGCGGCGCCACGACGACGGACGTCCTTCGTGCCCAGCTACCCCGGGTGGAACGGCTTCGGCCGGGCCTGGTCACGCTGACGGTCGGCACCAACGATCTGACCGACGGAGCGCCGGTGGAACAGGTGATGCGCAACCTCGGCAAGATCGTGCACGACCTCCACGCCACCGGCGCCGTCGTCGTGGTCACGAACCTGCCTGCCGTCGCGCTGGCTCCCGCGGTGCCAGAGGCGTGGCGCGCCGAGCTCGACGCGCGGGTGCGCAGCGCCAACAGGGCCCTGCAGGCGGTGTGTGACGAGAACGGCGCACGGGTGTTCGATCTCTACGCCTTGAGCCGCGCCGAGATTCCACGCCACCCGGAGTACTTCTCCTTCGACGGGTATCACCCCTCTGACGACGGCTACGACCGCTGGGCGACGACGATGTGGCCGCTGGTGAAGGATGCCCTGGCAGGTCACCAAGACTTCCGCGGACGTCCCCGCCCTTGACCGAGACATGATGTCCTTGGCTTGCAAAGGTCGGTCCTAACACGCGATCTGGCAGCGGACGGCCAGCGCGCCCGGTGGCGTCAGGGCGGGCTCCGCCGTACACGCGACGTTGCGGCAGACGGTGAAGGCTGGTCCCACGTAAAGGCATTGCGATGCCTTCGCGTCGATCTTCCAGCAGGGCACCACCGTTCGGTCGACGTCGCAGTGGGGCAACTCCGACCGCACCTGGCTTCCGTCTTCCTCGATCCTCGTCTGCACGACCAGACAGTTGGGGAGCCCCGCCGCCGTCGAGACTGGAACGCCGCTGATGCATTCGGACCCGAGCGCGAGGGTGATCTGGCCCAGTTGCCCGGCCACGGCCGTCGCCAGCATGCCCGTATCGACGCACGATGGAAGGAAGATACCGTTCGCGTCGAACCCATCGGCCCACGCCTTCAAACGCACGCTGGGGCTCGCGGGCCCGCCGCTCGAACCGGCGCACGACGGTTGTAATCGGGGCTGGTTCTCGGTGACGCCGGCGCCCAGCGCGACCGCCTGCTGTCCGACGACCAGGGGCTCCGGCGGCCCACCGATCAGGGACACGGAGACCTCATCCAAGTCGTCCTTCAGGCCGAGCAGGTCGTTGGTCAGGTCGGCGATCGGGGTCAACAGACCGGCTGCTTCGGCCGGAACGCAGCCGTCCAGCGCCACGTCGCCGGCACTGGCCGCCAGCGCGTGGGGTGGCTTCATGCCGTCACACAGCAGACCAAATTCGGCGCAGCGATAGGTCCCCGTGCCGCCGTACGGATCCGTGAGGCTGACCTGACTCGGGTCGAATAGATCGGAATCCGCCGGAACGGAGCAGTCGTCTTCATTCGTCACGATGACGACCAGCAAGCGCGCGTCGGCGCGCAGGAAGCCGGCGTTGTCGGGATCAGAAGGATCCTGAGCCCTGGCCAGCGCCCGTCGCGCCGCAGCCAGGGGCTGGGGATACGGGCAACCCCCAACCCCGACATCCGCGAGGGCGCTGAAGACGACGCCCGGATCGCCCTGGAAATTGAGGGGGCTTCCGTTGAACCGCATGAAGGTCTCTCCCGCCGCGAGCCCGGCGCCCGCGGGATGCCGGAAGGCCCCATCTCGCGCGCCGGCACTCCCCTCTTCGCAGCCCGGCACGTTCGCGAAGCGACCGCCGCCCATCGACGACGACACGACCGCCACGTGAAGGTTGGGATAATCGGCCCGCGTGGCATCGGCGAACGTCGTGATGAACGAAGGAAACGCGGGCACGAGCTTGTCGCGCATGCTGACCATTTCAGGCGAATCGTCGATCACGAACAGGACGTCCATCCTCGGATTCCCGGCGGTCTTGAAGGTCTCATCGCTCACGCAGGCCTGGCCGCCGTCCGCCACGAGGGGAGCGGAGCCCGTGCAGCCCGCGCCCGACCCGAGGGTGAGGGCAGCGACCGCAACGAGAGCCCACGCACCGGCAGCGCATCCCAAGGGAGCTTGGCGGTGCCGCATGGCAGCGATCCTTGCAAACCGGTTGCCGCTCTGCGAGCGCCAGTTTGCGCCTCCATCGTCGAGAAGGCGCCAATCAAGTTGGCGGTGCCGCCAACTCGCAGTCGGTCTCACGGTCAGGGCAGCTGAGCGGCGAAGGCGGCGCGGAGGTGGTCGACGAAGGCGCGCAGGCGCGGCGCTCCCCGCTGCTTGGTGCGATGAACGGCGTTCACCGGGAGACGCGACGGAAATGGTCGTGGGGCGGGTCGCCGGCTTCTGGATTCGCCTCGTCTCGGATCTGCTCGACGCCGCCATTCTGGGCGTCATCGGATTCGTCGTCGCCCGGATCTTCCGGGGGGCGTTGCTCTCCCTCGGGGAGCGCGCCGTGATCTTCGGCGCGCCCATCACCCTCGCGTACACCGGCCTCTTGCAGAGCTCGATCGGTCGCGGGCAGACCCTGGGCAAGCGCCTCTTTCGCCTGCGCGTCCTGCGCCTCGACGGCCAGTATCTGTCGCTCGACCGCTCGCTGACCCGCTGGGCGGTCATGGGCATCATGTCCTACGGCGGCGCCGTCGCCATCGCGCTCGGCAGTGTCCTTCCCTTCGTCAAGGTACAGACCATGACCGCGGCGCTGGGCGGCACGCAGCTCGCGCTCGTGCTGGGCTGCGTCCTGCTCGTGCCATTTCACCCGCTGAAGCGCGGCCTCCACGATCTCCTCACGGGATCGATCGTCATCCGTGGCGGCCGGATTCCCACCGATCTGATCGCCCGGCTGCACAACCCCCGCCGCGATCGGATCCTGGTGTTCGCCGCCATCGCGGTGGCGGTCATCGGGACGATGGCCAGCACGCTCCTGTCGCGTCACCTCCCCGTCGCCCTGCAGCCCGCCGCGCGCGTGATGACCTCCGTCGCGGACCTCGGTGTCCAGAACCCCGGCGTCGTGGAGCAGTTCAATCATGGGCCGAACGGCGATTCCCACAGCATCGTGGTCTCGGGCTACGTCCCGACGAACGACGACGGCACGCCCCGCATCCCCCGGGCCGATGACCAGATCCTCACCCTCGTTCGCGACAACATGCCGCTCGCCGGGGTGGACGCGATCGTCATCAGCCTCCGCTCCGGCATCAACCTGGGCATCTACAGCTCGTACGAGACCACCAACCGCGTCGAACGGGTGGGCGCGAAATAGCTCAGCCCAGGAAGCCGTCCGGCTCACCGCGGACGGGGGTGCGGCGGCATCGTCGACGGGCGCAGCGGATGGAGGCGCTCCTCGATCATCATCTCGCCGTTCACGTCGCCTCTGGCCCGCGCAAGGGCCTGGCCGCGCTCCAGCGCGGGCCGGCCGTCTTCACCGAAGCGAATCAGCACCTCGGCTGCGGTCATGGCGACGATGCGATCGTGGTCGGCCAGCAGCTCTTCGAGAACGGGCAGGTCGTCCTTCGTCGCGGCGTTCGCCAGCGCTTCGATCGTCTCGCTGTTCATGCCCCGCGTGAAGTGGGCGGAGCCGGTGTGCTTGTCGACGATCCGCGCGAGCTGACGCTTGCGCGCCGCCAGCTCGGTCGACGTGAGCGGGCTCCCCGCGGGACGCGGCTCGGTCACGTGGCTGCGCGCGCAGGTGGACAGCAGCAGCAACGACACGACCGCACCGATGGCCCTTCTCCTCGACAAGCGTAAAGCTCTAGCCGATCGCGAAATGGGGCGTCAACGAGCCAGATTGCTGCGCCCCCGCGCGATCACCGACCTGCTGGCGAAAATGACAATGCGCAAAGAGCCAAACTTTTATTGCGTATATTTACGTAATCCATGGCACAATAATCTGTGGCGGCAATCTTCGGTGGTGTGAGAGCGATTCCTGGGTTTTGCCAGCCGATCAGCTCCTGGACCCACCTGGCCGCCGCGGGGGTCGCGGCCGTCTCCGCCTTGCCCCTCATAAGGCTCGGGAAGGGCAAGAGCCACCGGACGCTCTACGTAGGCATCTATGCCTTCTGCGTCGTCGCCACGCTCGCCATCAGCGGGACCTATCATTCGCTCGACCCGGGCGGTGGCGCGCGCGCCGTGATGAAGCGGGCGGACTACTTCGCGATCTGGTTGCTGATCGCCGGTACCTTCACGGCCGTGCACGGCATCATGTGCAAGGGCTTCTGGCGGCGGGGGGTCCTCACCGGCGTCTGGACCTTCGCGGCGATCGGTATCTTCCTGCAGATCATGTGGTTCCATGTGTTCTCGGGGCTGCCCGGCCGCCTGCTCTACCTGGGGCTCGGCTGGTTCGGGATCGCATCGGTCGTGAAGCTCGGGCGGCAGATTGGCTTTCGGGCGGTCGTCCCGATTCTGTACGCCGGTGCGTTCTACTCGGCGGGCGCCGTCATGGAGGCGACCGACCAGCCGACCTTGCTCCGGAACTGGATCGGTCCGCACGAGATCTTCCACGTCGCTGTCGTCGTCGGCGTCGCCATCAACTGGTGGTTCATCCGCACCCTCCTCACGAAGCACGCGCCCGCCGACGAGCTTCCGGTGGTGAGCCCGGTCCGGGACGCGGCCTCCGTCGAGGTGTCGCGGCCCGCGGGGATCGTCGTCGCGTGACGGTGCGGGGCGCCGCCATGTCCGGCGCGTCCCCAGGCGCGGCGGTAGCGCTCACGATCCTCGGCGCGATCGCCGCCGGCCTCGTGCTGCAGGGAACGGCCATGCACCTCTATCCGGGGGGCAACGCCATCGACCATGCGGCCCGGGGACACTCGTTCTGGTTCAATTTTCTGTGCGATCTGACCTCGAGCACCGCGGGGGACGGCCGTCCGAATCACCTGGGCGCGGGCTTGGCGAAGGCCGCCATGCTGGCGTTCGCGGTCGCGCTCGCGTGCTTCTGGGGCCTTCTGCCCGGGCGCCTTGGCGCACGTCGCTCGCGGGCGACGGCGATCCGTGCGCTGGGCGCCTTCTCGGTCGCAGGCCTGGTGATCGCGCCTCTGACGACGGGCTGGGTGCACGCGGCAGCGATCCTGGGCGCCTCGGCTCCAGCCCTCGGCGCGGGACTGCTCGCTCTGGTGGCCCTGGTCAGGTCGTCCCGCCGGTTCGCGGCCGGGATGGCGGGTGCGGCGGTGGTGGCGGCGGCGCTCGATGCCGTCCTCTACGCGCGCAGCTACCTGACCCACCCGCGGGTAGTGCCCCCCGCGCTCCCCGTGTTCCAGCGGATCGCGTTCCTGTTGATGCTGATCTGGATGGCGGCCACGGCGTGGGAGGTGCTGCGGGAACCGGACCGGTCGACTCGTCGATACGGGCCCCTGGCAGCTCCGCCGCTTGCATGATGGCTCGGCCCAGGCAGGAACTTCATCGTGCTACCATCGGCCAGGTGAAGTCAGCGGCCGCCAAAGCGGAGCCTGAGACAACCACCGGCGCCCATCGCCCTGTGGTCGACACGACGCTCATAGACGCGATGCTGAACCTGACGCCCGAAGAGCGCCTGCGGCAGAACGATCGGTTGCTGCGGACGATTCAGGAGCTACGAGATGGCTTCGCCACCCGGCGAACTGACGACCCTGCTCTCGAGACTGGCCGCAGCGAGGGTTGAGTTCGTGCTGGTCGGCGGCCTCGCCGCCGTGGCCCAGGGCGCGCCCATCACCACGCACGACATCGACATCGTCCCGAGGCGTATGCCCGAGAACGTCGATTGCTTGCTCACCTTTCTGGCGTCGATCAACGCCCGGTATCGCGGGCGCCCAGGCCATGAGATCCTGCGGCCGACCTCGAGCGCGCTCCTCGGTCCCGGGCACTCGCTCCTGATGACCGATCTCGGGCCCATCGACGTCCTGGGCGCGATCGAGGAGGGCCGCGCGTTCGAGGACCTGATCCCCCACGCGATCGACATCCTGGTGGACGGAAAAACCATCCGTGTGCTGGGCCTGCCGATGCTCGTGGAGCTGAAGCGCAGGTCGACGCATCCGAAAGACCGTTACACGCTGGCCATCCTCGAGGAGACCATCCGACGTCGCGATGGGTAGAACGTCTGGGAGGTCCGTGACGCGCTCGGCCCTCGAACGCGTGCGCAATCTCCGAATCCAGCTTCGGACCTTGCTTCTGCGGGGTGGACGGGACTTGAACCCGCGGCCTCCGCCGTGACAGGCGGCAAAGGGGGGTTAGGAGGGGGTAGCATCGATGTGCAACCAGCTGAAATCGTTCGATCTCCGAGTTCGCCAAACAGCCAGAAATTGCAGCCGGTAGCACCGATTCTCGACGGTCTTCTTACAACCTTCTTACAAGGATTCATGACCGTCTCTCAGGTGGCCGATCGGCTTGGCGTATGCCGCTCGAGCGTCTACCAACTCTGCGAGCGCCGCGAGATCCGGCACGTCCGCGTCTCCAATGCCATCCGGGTGTCGGTGGAAGCCCTGGCGGAATACGTCGGTCGGTCCTCAAGAAAGGAGCCGGTTGCCACGGGGGGATAGATCTTTGTGCTGTGTCGCCCGCGATGTCGTCGGGTGGGCTCGCTAAAGCGGGCGAGTCGCCCTCGACGGCGGTGGAACCCTGACGAGGTGTCCGGCACCGTCAGAAGAGTGCTGCCGTCAGGGACATCGGGCGTGCCGACTGCGCGCATACCGAAAGCCACGATGGCGAACCTTCGCTGGCGCCAAGACTGTCACCGACTGTACGGGTCGCTTCGAAACCCTCCCGGTGTGCCTCGTGTCGGTGTCTTGCGGACCCTAAGGACGAGGACAGGAAGTAAACTCGCCGTTGTCCGACTGCGTCACTGGTCGAGTTATGATGTTACGACAACCGCGGGCCCCCTCCGTGTCGCCCAGGGAGCCCCTCCCGGGGCTCAGTGTCCAACGCCGTCCGCGCGGCAACCGGAGGACGCGGTGCGGGCCACTTAGGGCCCCGTCTGGCAGACCGGGCGCGAGAGAAACGCTTCTATCTGAGGCCCAGCGCCCCGGCGCGGTGCGAGTCTTACACTAAGTAATACGATGTTCACGCTGGGCGACAGTCTGGAGCCGAGCTGGCCATGGCTGCAGTACTTTTCACAGCCTCGCAACACCGGTCCGCAGCGGTTCAGCGCAGAACAGGCCAGCGATCAGATACGCAGGTTCGTCGGTGACAGTGCTTGACGATCGAGAAGTGGGTCACGGTAATGGTCTCGCCGCCGGGTCCCAGCCTCTGCGCCAGCCGAACTCAGGATCGCGAGGCCGGCGTCGATGTATTACCGTTGGCAAACGAAGAGGTTTGCATCAGCGAAGAGCATCACTTGGTGGCGTACCTCGCGGGGAGATGGTCCGTTAGGCTCGACGAGCACCCGATCTAGTGCTGCTCCCAGGGCGCGTCGATCACAAAGTACTTGCGCCCAAGATCGAGGTTTGATCTAAGCATAGGGTGAAGACGAAGCGGTTCTCGGGGCTGGAGCTCTCGGTGCCAGATCGGGCCGAGTTGGAGCGGATGCAGCGGAGCAGGAAGCCGCTGAAGGTTCGGATCTGGCGGCGCGTGCGAGTCCTTCTCCTGCTAGACGGTGGGCACACCGTTCGTGGCACAGCGATCGCTGTCGGTGGGTATCCGCGAGAGATCTCGCGCGTCGGGAAACGGTATCTGCAGGGCGGTTTGCAGCGCGCGCTCAGCGAGGACGCGCGGCCGAAGCCCGAGCACAAGCTCGACAGCAGCCAAGAGGCCGCGGTCGTGGCGCTCGTGTGCGGACCGCCGCCCAAAGGTGA
>DASYCK010000207.1:0-6956 GCA_036500205.1 Polyangia bacterium
GTCCACGAACGCGGCGCGCCTGTTCGGGCTGTATCCGCGCAAGGGGACGATCGCGGTCGGATCGGACGCCGACCTGGTCATCTGGGACACGCACGCGCCGCGCCCCATCCACGGCGACGCGCTGCTGTCGCGCGCTGGGCACACGGTCTACGAGGGGCACTCCACGCGCGCGTCTGTGCACACGACGATTCGCCGGGGCGAGATCGTCTACGCCGACGGCAAGGTGGTGGGGCGGCCGGGCACGGGCCTGGTGCTCGGCTGCGGCAAGACCGAACCGCCGGTTCGGCGCTAGTAACGTATCCTTGACTAGACTCTGTCGTTAGTAAAGAATACGTTACTAGGCTCATCCGTCAGTCGCGCGGGCTTTCCTGGTCCTGCTGGTCCTGGGCCCGAGTCGAACCGTGCCGAAGAGAATCACCGGACGATACGAGCGTACGACCTTCGGGGACGAAGAGGTCGCGGCCTTCGTGCCGCACCCGCTCCCGCCGACGAAGCCACCGATCGTCGCCGCCCTCCTCGCCGAGCGCATCCGCGCCGCCGAGCAGTCGCTCGTCCGCCTCGAGCTGGCGGGCGAGATGGTCCCGTCACTCGATTGGTTCATCTACGCCTTCGTCCGCAAGGAGGCCGTGCTGTCGTCCCAGATCGAGGGGACGCAGGCGACGCTGGTGGATCTGCTCGCCTTCGAGGCGCAGGAGAGCGAACACGAAGGCGAGCAAAAGCGTGCTTCCCCGAACGCCGACGTGGAGGAGATCTGCAACTACCTCGATGCGCTCAACTATGCGCGCGGCCAGCTCCTCGATCCGAAGGGGCTACCGCTGTCGATGCGCCTGTTGAACGAGACGCATCGGCGGCTGATGCGCGGCGTCCGCGGCGCCGAGAAGATCCCCGGCGAGATACGCCGCAGTCAGAACTGGATCGGGGGCAGCCGTCCCGGCAACGCCACCTTCGTTCCTCCGCCACCGCACATGCTGCGCGAAGTGCTGAGCGCCTTCGAAAAGTACCTTCACGGTGGCGACCACGCCCTGCCGCCCCTGGCGCGCGCCGGACTTCTGCACGCGCAGTTCGAGATCATTCACCCGTACCTCGATGGCAATGGCCGCATCGGGCGGCTGCTCGTGACGTTGCTGCTCGATGAGTGGAAGTTACTCACCAAGCCTCTGCTTTACCTGAGTCTGTTCTTCAAGCGCCATCGCACCGACTACTACCGCCGGCTCGATGCCGTGCGCATCGACGGGGATTGGGAGGGATGGCTCGACTTCTTTCTCGACGGGGTCGCCACCATCGCCGACGAGGCGGTCGCATCGGCGCGCGAGCTGTTCACGTTGATTGCGGCCGATCGCGCGCGCGTGCTCGCGCACCCGGGAATGTCCATCGTCGCGGCGAGGCTCTTCGAGCTGACGCCGAGACACCCCATGGTGACCGTCGCGTCGGTCATGAAGCTGGTGGAGACGACCAAGCCGACGGCCGGACGGGCGATCGAGCTGCTGGTCGGGGCCGGTGTGCTCGTCGAGACGACGGGCAGGAAGCGCGATCGCTCCTTCACCTACCAGAGCTATCTCGACCGGCTGCGCGTCGGCACCGAGCTGGAAGGTCCGGCGAGGCCGAAAGGCTGACCGGACCGCGCCGCATTTCGCCATCGAGAAAACGCTTTCATGGCGCCCGGCACCGGAGTAAGAGGGCGACGTGCTTCGCGCAGGGTCGGGATTCGCAGTCACGGATGACGGCTCGGCCGCCGGGCGCATGGCGACGCAGCTGGCGCTGAAGGCGGCGGCGCTGCCGTCGGCGCAGCTGGCGATGGTGTTCGCCGGCGCGCGCCACGGCAGCGACGAGTTTCGCGCCGTGCTGGCGGCCGTGCGCGAGACGTCGGGGGCGGCGGCGGTGATGGGGTGCTCGACCACCGGCATCATCACCATGGCCAACGAGATCGAGAACCACAGCGCGGTGGCGGTGCTGCTGTTCGGCGGCGACGAGGCGATCCCGCTGCTGGTGGCGACGCCCGTGCGCGCCGAGCCTCGGGACGCGGGCTTGCGGCTGGGGAAGGCGGCGCGCGCGCGCCTGGGGTACGACAGCGACGGGGCGACCCTGGTGGTGCTCGTCGATCCGCACCACCTGGACGCGTCGGCGTTCGTGGCCGGCATCGCCGAGGGGGCGCCCGGGTTGATGGTGGTGGGCGCGGGGGCCTCGGGCCGCGAGGACGGCGACGCGCGCGTGTTCACCGACGGGAAGGCCCTGCCGGACGCGGCGGTGGCGTTCCTGATCCCGGGGCGGCTGTTCCCCACGGTCGGCATGACCCACGGCTGTCAGGGGGTGTGCGATCCGCTGCCCATCACGGCGGTCGAGCAGAACGTCATCCTGGAGATCGACGGGCGGCCGGCGGCGGATGTCTTGAAAGAGGTGCTGGCGCTGCCCGGCAATCGGCCGCTCGAGAAGCTGTCGATTCCGCTGCTGGCGGGCATCGGCGATCGGATGTGCGACGAGCGCTCGGACTACGTGGTGCGGCCGTTCGTGGTGTCGGACGACGATCCGCGGACCCTGGCGGTGCCCGAGCCGGTGCGCACGGGGCAGACGATTCGCTTCACGCTGCGCGACGCGATCGGCGCACGAGACGACATGAAAGCGATGCTCGACGAGCAGTCGCACCTGCGCGCGAAGAGCCCGCCCGCGTTCGGGCTGTACTTCAACTGCGCCGGGCGGGGCAGCGCGCTTTACGGCAAGAGCGGGCTGGATCCCGATCTGATCCAGCGACGGTTCGGGAACATGCCGCTCGTGGGGATCGAGAGCGCGTTCGAGATCGCGCCGACGTGCGGGCGGCCGCAGGTGCACATGCTGACGGGCGTGTTGCTGCTGGCGGGCGCGGGGGCGGACGGGAAGAGCGCGGCGCTGTGAAAGGCGGGGCGCTGCACCAGCGCCCGTCCCTCACCCGGCCCTTCGGGCCGACCTCTCCCCTGAGGGGAGAGGTGAAGAAGAAGTGGAGTTCTTCCTCTTCTTTGCTTACGCGAGGGCCTTCAGGCCTTCTCGGTCGGCGAGGATGACGCGGCGGCCTTCGTTCTGGATGAGGCCCTTGCGCTTGAACTGAGAGAGGGTCAGCGAGACGGTCTCTCGGGTGGAGCCGATGAGGTTCGCCATCTCCTGGTGGGTGATCTTCAGCGCGATGACGATGCCGCGACCGTCCTCGATGCCGTGCTGCAGGCCCAGCTCGAGCAGCAGCTCGGCCAGCTTGGCGCCCACGTCCTTGAAGATGAGCTGCTCGACCCGCGACTCGAGATCCTTGCGGCGCGCGATCAGCGCGCGCGTGAACCAGTAGGCGGCCTGGCCGCTGGTCGACAGCACCTGGTCCATCGTCTCGCGATCGACCTCGATGGCCAGCGTGGCCTCCATCGCCTCGGCCATCTCCTCGCGCGGGCCCCCCTCGAGCAGGCAGGGCTCGCCGAAGAAGTCGCCCGTGATCCGATAGGCGAGGGTCAGCTCCTTGCCGTCGCGCGTGACCTTCGAGATCTTCACCCGCCCCTGGGCGAGGAAAAACACGCCCTGGGCGCGGTCACCCGGCAGGTAGATCACCTGACGGGCGCGGAATCCCGTTGACTTGGCCCCTGCGACGAGGCGTAAGATCACGTCACCAGGGACCCGTGCCAGTACGTCGCACTTCTTCAGTAACCCGGCTGTTCGCTTTTCCTCGGCTGTAGGCATAATCGTTTCTTTGTACCTACTTTTATCAAGAATCCCTTGGTCATACAAGTTTTTTTTCGTGACAGAGCTAACGAAGAAAGTCTACTGGGGCAGCGCGGCAGATTGGCGGGCCCCCTTCCGGATAGCCGCCACCCCCCCCAGCAGTAGCAGGAGGGCCGCCGCGAGGACCATCAGGTCGCCGCGCAGCGACATCTTCTCGCCCGCCTCGTCCAGCCCGTAATAGCCGAGCACGATCAGCACGCCGTTGTTGAGGACGTGAACCAGCATCGACGGGATGATCGACCCGCTCGACAACGCCACCCAGGACAGCAGCATCCCCAGCAGCGACGTGGGGACGAACCGCCACACGTCGCCGTGCATGACCCCGAACAGGATCCCCGTCAGCACGCACGACACCGGCACCGAGAACTGTCGCCGCAGGCCCTGCAGGATGGCGCCACGAAACAGCGACTCCTCGCAGACGGCGGGGGTCACCGCCAGCGCGAACAGCGACAGCGCCAGCGAGCGGGATTCGCCCGGCGGGTGAATGAGGTGGCGGATGCTGTCCACCACCTCGCGCGGGGGGGGCATCAACCGGTCGGCCAGGATGCCCAGGATGATCCAGCCGGACAGGCCGATGCACGCGGCCCCGGCGAGCGCCGCGCCACGCGGCCGCGTGAACACCAGCACGTCGCCGAGCGGCCGGCGCACCAGCCGCGCGTACAGCCACACCAGCCCCAGGAAGCCGACCCACTGCGAGATCAGCAGGCCCGGGATCAGGTCCCAGCGCTGCAGCCAGGTGAACACGAAGAACCACAGCACGAACGCCGTGCCGAACAGCGACACCGCCTGGCCGGCCGTGGGCGGCAGCGGCGGCCGCAGCACCGTCTTTCGCCCCACCAGGTAGCGCAGCCACGCGCTCAACCCGACCAGCTCGGAGTCGGTCGAGGCGAGCAGCCGCTCGGAATCGTAGAGCCGCGCCGCGAACGCCAGCGCCAGCGCGCCGAACCCGATCGTCGTCGTCAGCACCACGATGGCCGAGAGCAAGCTGGCCTCGCCCAGCATCAGATCGCGCGCCAGCAGGGTCAGGTTCGTCCCCGGGACGAGCAGCGCGATCCCGGACAGGCGGAAGTCGGCCATGCTGGCCACCAGCGACGGCGTGAAGCACAGCAGGTAGACGGGCATCAACAGCGTCTGTGCTTCCTTGAAGCTGCGGGCCATGGCGCCGATCGCCACCATGACGCTGCCGAACAGGAACGCCGCGGGCACGACGATCACCAGGGTTGCGACGGCGCGCGACCAGGGGATGGCCAGGATGGGCGAGCCCGCCGCCAGCCGCGCCCCCTCGGCGACGGTCAACGACATCGACACGATGTTCAGGAAGCCGGTCAGCAGCGACAGGCTGGCGACGGCCAGCACCTTGCCCGTCATCAGATCGAAGCGCTGCACGGGTGACGACAGCAACGTCTCCAAGGTGCCGCGCTCGCGCTCGCCGGCGGTGATGTCGATGGCGGGATAGAACGCGCCCAGCATCGTCATGATCACGACGATCAGGGGGAGGATCTTCGACAGCACGTAGCCGCCGATCTTCATCTTGGTGGCCAGGCTGTCGCCCGAGACGGCGTACGTCTGGAAGCAGCCGTTCGGCAGCACGCCCCCCAGCGCGTGATTCACCCGGTCGTGCGCCTGGTCCGAGGCGGGGTGCGTCTCGTCGTAGATCACGCGCACGCCCAGCGACGGGGTGCCCGGCTTCGCCGGCAGCGCCTCGACGACGGCGTCGACCAGCCCGGCGTTCACGGCGGCCGGCCCGGCGTGCGTCAGATCGTGCGCGACGTCGAGGCCGCTCCCCTTCTTCGTCAGCTGCGCCAGCAGCGCCGCGCGGGTGCCGGGATCGGCGGCGACCAGCGCCACGTGCGAGGTGCGCGCGTCGTCGGTGGCCTGCTTGCCCGCCATCACCTCGGCCATCAGCAGCGAGATCAGCGGGTACACGACCAGCGGGAACAGGAACATCACCGTCAAGGTGCGGCGATCGCGCAGCGTCTCGCGCAGCTCCTTGCGGAACACCACCGCGACGTGGGTCAGGTTCAAGCGGCCACCAGGTCGGTCACCAGGCGCAGGAACGCTTCTTCCAGGCTGCTGGCGTTGCCGGCCAGCGCGCGCAGCTCCGGCGGCCGCCCCTCCGCCAGCAGTCGCCCCTCGTACAGCAGGCCGATGCGATCGCACAGCAGCTCGGCCTCGGCCAGGTAGTGCGTCGAGAAGATGACCGCCTTGCCGCGCGCCCGCTCGGCGCCGATGTACTCGCGCAGGAACCGGCTCGCCAGGACGTCGAGGCCGACGGTCGGCTCGTCGAGGATCAGCACGGGGGGATCGTGCAGGGCCGCCCGCGCCACCGAGATGCGCTGCTTCTGTCCCGACGACAGCGCCTCGCAGCGGCGGTCGAGGAGGTCGTGCAGGTCGAGGATGCCGGAGAGCTCGGCGGTGCGCTCGGCCACGCGCGCGCGGGTCATCCCTTCCAGGGCGCCGAAGTAGGCCAGCATCTCGCGGCCGGTGAGGCGGCCGTACAGTCCGGTGGTGCCGGTCAGGAAGCCCAGGCGTCGTTGCGCCTCGCGTGGATCCTGTCCGCAGTCGACGCCATCGATGCGCGCCGTCCCTTCCGTGGGGCGCAGCAGACCCGCCAGGATCCGCAGGGTGGTGGTCTTGCCGGCGCCGTTCGGCCCCAGCAGCCCGTAGATCTCGCCAGCGGCGACGGAGAACGACAGCCCCGCGACGGCGGTGCGCTGGCCGAATCGCTTTTTCAACCCCTCGACGGTAACGGCGGACATAGGCGAGCTGTACAGAATAGCAGGGTGGCGGGCCGCGCCGCCGGAAAGCCGCCCGCGACACGCGGCGAAAAGCGTAGAATCAGGGGAACGCCCGCGCGGCGAGGACGTTGATCGAGATCGGGAGGCTCCTGATGAAACTTCGATCTGGACTGGCGCTGTTCCGTCACCACCGACATCTGACGGCCCGGCTCGCCGCGCGGCTCGGCCGCAGCGAGGCCGAGGATCTGGCGAGCGAGGCGGTGCTCCGGGGGCTGGCGCGCCCCGCGCCCGACGGGCGGCTGGCCCCCTGGATCGAGACGATCTTTCGCAACCTGCTCGTCGATCGCGGGCGCCGGCGCGCGCGCCGGGGCGACGACGTCCCCTTGCGCGACGGCGTGACGACCACCGGCGCCAACCCCGAGGAGACGACCTTGGCGCGCGAACGGGCCCGCGCCATCGCCGCGGCGATGCCGACGATGCCCGCCGAGC
>DASYCK010000208.1:0-18869 GCA_036500205.1 Polyangia bacterium
ATCACGAAGAAGGTCGCCGAGACCGAGAAGATCCAGAGGCCGGCGCGCGAGCGGTGCCCGGTGAGCAGCAGGAAGAGGCCGAAGCAGGCGAGCCCGACCGACACGTCCTCGCGGCAGCTCAGCGCCAGGACGAAGAAGACGACGAACGGCACCGTGCGCCGCTCGTCGAACATGTCGATCATCCAGAGGATGAAGGCGGCGGCGATGGGCTGGAAGTGGAAGTCGAAGAAGATCGCGCCGTGCATCGGCGCGTAGAGCAGGTAGGCGTAGGCCAGCACCACCCCCAGCGCGGGCGACAGGCGCCGGGCGGCGAAGCGATAGAGCGGGATGGCCCCGGAGGCGACGAGCACGGCCTGCATGATGAGCAGCGTCTCGGCGCGGGGCGCGATGGCGTAGAAGGGGAGCAGCGGGAAGACGGCGAACTCGGCGTGGTTGCGCAGCTCGCTCCAGTTCCCCCCGCGGATGAGCGGCGTACAACGGAACGGGTGGCCGTGGAGCGCGTTGTAGAACTGGTTGTCGAGCTGGCCGAGGTCGTAGTTGAAGGTGTTGAAGTGGTGGTGGTTGCGGACCGTGAAGAAGGCGACGTAGGCGGCGTAGCCGACGGCCCCGAGGAGCACGGTCGCGAAGGGGAGCCAGCGCGGCAGACCGGCCGGCAGCCGGGCGGCCAGGCGCTCGCGGTGCTCCCGCAGCCAACGAACGAGGCGCAGATCGGCGACCTCCGGCCAGGCGCCGAGCTGGAACCGCAGCAGCGGCTCCAACGCCAGCACGAAGGCCGCCGCCGTGAGCGAGAACAGCAGATCGTCGGTCCAGCCGCCGTGGCTGAAGAGCGGCGGCAGGAAGCCGCAGAGGACGAAGGGCGCGGTCAGGCGCGCGCTCAGCTCCAGCCGCTCGAGGCCGTTGGTCCTGCGGCGCGGCCAGTAGATGAGCGCGGCAGCGGCCGCGCCGATCAGCGCGCCCCCGCCCGTCCAGACGAGGATGATGGTCCGCCCGCGCGGCAACATCTGGTTGGAGCCGACGAACGCGTCCAGCCAGGGGCCGAGCAGTTGGAACATCATCAGGATCGACGCCCCCGCCACCGCCAGCGCCGCCACCGACCGCAGGAGACGTGCGCGGTCCTCCTCGCCGAGGCGCGGCCGGCGGGGCGGCGCCACCGGCAAGGCGGGGTCGTCGATCATCCGCCGGCCAGCGCCGGGGCTGCTGCGCTGAAGGCTCCGCTGCCGAGCAGGTGTTCGCGGATGTACTTCACGGTGTCGCGTAACGTATCGGCGGGATCGCGCGGCGAGAAGCCGAGCTCGCGCGAGGCCTTCCCCGAGTCGAAGTACCAGAAGTACTGCGCCATCTCCACGCTCTGCGGCTCGACCGGCACCTTGCGCCCCAGCTTGCGGAAGAGGGTCGCCTGGGCGCGCGAGGCGAGAAACGGGAAGTCGCCGCCGATCTTCAACTTGGGCGCTGAGATCTTGGTGAGCCGCTCCAGCCGGCCGAACAGCTCGGCGAACGTCCAGTTGACGGCGCCGACCAGGTAGCGCGCGCCGGCGGTGCCGCGGGCCATCGCCACCGGCATGAGCGCGGCCACGTCCCGGGCGTCGACCACGTTGAGCCCGCCGGCCGGCATCAGCGCGATGTCGCGCGCAAGAAACTGCAGGATCGGGCGCGTCGAGGAGAGGCGATCGTCGCCGGGACCGAGCAGCAGACTGGGGTTGAGGGTGACCAGCTCGACCTTGTCGCCGCAGGCCCGGCGGGCCGTCTCTTCCTGGTAGTGCTTGCTCGCGTAGTAGGGCCAGCGGGCGACCAGATCGAGCGGTGTGGGGGACTCCTCGTCGGCGACGTCGTCGGCGCGGCGCGAGACGGCGACGGTGCCGCTCGTCGAGGCCATCACGATCCGGCGCACCCCGGCGCGCGCCGCCGCCTCGCAGAGGACGCGCGTCCCGTCGACGTGGACCGCGTACATCTTGTGTCCGTCGGCCGGCAGGTGCGAGACGAGGCCGGCCAGGTGGTAGACCTCCGTGACCCCGTCGAGCGCGCGCTTCACGTCCTCGGGCGAGGTGACCGACCCCTCGGCGATCTCCACCCCCAGCGCCCGCAACCAGGCCGGCGCCGCGCTGTGGGCCAACACCCGAATGCGCTTGGCGGTCCCCGCCTCGGAATTCTCCACGGCCAGGAGCCGGAGCAGATGCGTGCCGAGGAAACCGGTCCCGCCGGTGACCAGCGTGACGTCGCCGCCCGTCTCCTTCATGGCACCGACCGGAGCGCGCGGCGGCGCGGCGTCTTGGTCTTGTTCCGCACGGCGATGGGGCCGAGCTTCCCGTCGTTCCAGGCGTCGCGGGCGGCGTCGGCGTCGAGCGCCGTGGCCACGCCGTCGCGCAGGTTCTCGACCGCCCGCTGGGTGAACGCCGCCACCAGCCGCCACGACTCCTGCTGCGGCAGCCCCTTGGTCAGGGCGGCCAGCCAGTCCGGTGTCAGGAAGGGACCGAACGAAACGGTCAGCTCGCGCCCGCGCGGAATGGCCGTCCCCTTGGGGAGCGACTCGAACGTGCCGGCGATGTGGGCCGGCAGGACGCCGACACCGGCGCGCAGCGCCAGGTAGCCGAGGCTGGGGAGAAATTCGGCCAGCTCGCCGGTCACCGAACGCGTCCCCTCGGGGAAGACGACCATGCTGCGCCCGCGGGCCAGGACCTCGAGCGTGGTGTCCATCGACTTGCGGATCGATCCCGATCGCTCCATCGGAACCAGGTTGGTGAAGTGCTTGAAGTAGGCGCGGCGGTAGCGGTTGCGAAAGAAGTAGTCGGCCGCCGCCATCGAGGCCAGGTCCTTCCCCGCGTCGCCCAGCGCCACCTTCACCGCGCCCATGTCCAGGTGGGACGAGTGGTTGGCGGCCACGATGAAGCTGGTGTGCTGGGGGATGTGGATCTTCCCCTTCACCTTGGTCTCCAGCACCCGCTCGTAGAAGAGCCGCTGGGCCAGCCCCAGGCCCCGCTTGGCGGCCGACGACACCGCGGAGGGGACGTGGATCTCGCTGTCGTCCACCGCCGCGCTGGCCGCCCGCTCGCGCGCCGCAGCCACCGGTCCGCGCGCCAGCAGCTCCTGCAGCTCGGCCACCGTCCCCAGCGTGGTGATGTCGACGCTCTCGGGGAGGACCGCCCCGGCACCCTCCAGCGCGCTGGAGAGCTCGGCGTACATCAGGCTGTCGAAACCGAGCTGACCGAACCGGCTGCCGAGCTGGACGTCGGCGCGCTTGCGTCCCGACACGGTGGCGATCGTCTCCAGCAGCCAGGCGACTTGCCCCTTGTCGCCCGAGGCGACGGCCAGCGCCCCCTTGGTCTCCTCGCTCTTCTTGCGCTGCCGGGCGATCTCCGCCGCCACCTCGCGCCGCTTGACCGAGCGCTTGGCCGTCTTCGGCAGCTCGTCGTCCCAGAAGTAGACCCCGCGCACCCGCTTCCAGATCGGGAGATCGGCCGAGACCTTGCGGAAGTGCTCCTCGACCTTCGCCTCGACGTCGGGCCGCGACAGCGTCGCGTCGTGCTCGAGATCGGGGACCACCGCGCAGGCCACCTGCTCGCCCATCCCGTCGGGGACGCCGACCACCGACAGCTCCTTGATGTAGGGGCTCTCGGCGTAGAGCTCTTCGAGCTCGTCGGGGTAGACGTTCTTGCCGTTGGCGTCGACGATGACGTCCTTCGAGCGCCCGACCAGGTAGAGGTTCCCGTCGTCGTCGAAGCGGCCGAGGTCGCCGGTGTGAAACCAGCCGTCGCGGATCGCCTCGGCGGTCGCGCTCTCGTTCTCCCAGTAGCCGGCCATCACGTTGCGGCCGCGCGCCACCACCTCGCCGACGCCGGTCGTGCCGTCGGGCTCGGCGATCTTCACCTCGATGCCGGGCAGCGGGCGGCCCACCGAGCCGGCGATTGGCTTCTCCTTCGGCGAGGTGACGGTGAGGACCGGCGCCGTCTCCGTGAGGCCGTACCCCTCGAAGAAGTTGAAGCCCATGCCGTAGAAGGCCTTCATCACCTCGGCCGGCAGGGCCGAGCCGCCGCTGATGAGGTAGCGAATGCGTCCGCCGAACCCTTCGTGCACCGGCAGGAAGATGAGCATCCCCAGGTCGAACCCGGTCCGCGAGCGCAGCTCGAAGTTGCCCGCCGCCAGCACCTTCATGAACGCCTCCAGCGCGGGCGACTTGTCGGCGAAGCGCTGGAACAGGCGGCGGCGCAAGAGGTCCCACAGCGCCGGGACACCGACGATGGCGGTGACCCGCCCCTGCTTGAGCGTCGAGGAGATGAGCTCGCCCGTCAGCTCGGTCAGGTAGGTGACCTGCGCGCCGTGCGACAGCGGCACCAGGAGGCCGGTCGCGAACTCGAAGGTGTGGTGCAGCGGCAGCACCGACAGCATCCCGTCGTTGACGCCGAACTCGAAGATCTTCGACAGCTCCGACACCATGAAGGTGAAGTTGCGGTGGGTGAGCATCACCCCCTTGGGCTTCCCGGTCGTCCCGGAGGTGAAGATGAGCGAAGCGAGCGCGTCAGGGCTGGCGCGCTTGACCAGCTTGGCCCCCCGCTCGCGCTCGACCGCCACGTCGGGGAGGGCGAACACCTCGGAGAAGGGCCACAGCTTCGTCGTCAGGCCCGCCTCGGCGAAGGCGGCCGCCAGCGCCTCGCCCTCCTTGTCGTGGAGATCGTCGCCGATGAGCATGCCGGCCGCGCCCGAGGCGCGCGCGATGTTCACCAGCTCGGCGATCTTCAGCTCGCGGTCGGCCGGAACGACGGTGGCCGCCGCCTTGAGCACCCCGAAGTAGGCCATCGACCACTCGGGGCAGTTCTTGGCCCACAGCATGATCCGGTCGCCCGCGGCGGCGCCGGCGCCCAAGAGAAACACGCCCACGCGCGTCGCCAGCTCCTGTAGGTCCGCGTAGCTGTAGATCTCCTCGCGCTTGTTCCGCTCCATGCGGAGCGCGACGCGGGTGGCGTGCAGCTTGGTGGTCGTGTCGAAGAGCTCGAGCAGGTCGTGGTAGCTGTAGACCTGCTTCGGCTTCGAGGCGTAGGTCTCGTCCAACTCGGGCAGCACCCAGCGCGCCAGCCCCGGGAAGTGGATGTTCATCCAGTAGTCGTAGAGATCGAGCTTCTCCGGCCCCCAGGTGAGCAGCTTCTGGTCGGCCTCCGGCATCCGGTCTCGCAGCGCGCGGATGTTGTCGGCGCGGAGGACGTAGGCGTTCTCGAAGATGAACGGGCGAAACAGCTCGATGTTCTCGGCCGCCTCGGTGGTCACCCGATCGATCTCGTCGAACCCCTTCTTCACCCGGTCGACGACGGCGGTGAACCGGCCCGCGCCCCAGCCAGGGCGGATCTTTCCCAGCGTCCTGGAGATCGACCGGGCGGCGCGGTTGAACCGCGGCAACGACAGCTTGTCGAAGTGCTCCTGCGTGACCGGGCGGAACTCCATCCGGGCGGCCAGCTTGTTGACGAACCGATTTCCGGTCTCCTTGTCGCGGAAGCGCTGCCGCTTGTAGAGACCGGTCAGCGTGGTCACCCGATCCATGCGCATCGGGTTGAGATCCCCGCTGCAGAGCTGAAATACCAGCTTCGGCTGCTCGACGATGGCCTGCGCCGCCACCATCAGCATCCCCGAGACGACGTGGTCGACCGGCACGACGTCCAGGATCAGCTTGGGCGCGACGGGGAGCATGTTCTGTCCCTTGAGCGCCAGGTAGACCAGCGGCGCCGAGGTGGTGAACCCCTCGTTCCAGCCCCGAAACGGATAGGCGACGGCGCTCTCGACGATGGCCGGGCGCACGATGGCCCGCACGATGCCCGTCTCGCGCGCCACCAGCTGGTCGCCCATGCTCTTGGTGTACGTGTAGATGTTGGGCCAGCCCCAGGCCGCGGCGCGCTCGACGCCCTGCTTAGTCATCTCGGAGCGAATCCATTCTTTGCGCGTACGAGCGACGGCCAGCTTTAGCGCCGCCTCGTCGTCGGGGTCGCGGTTCTCCTCGCGCAGCCGCACACGCGCCTCCTGGCGCAGCTTGGCCAGCACCTGCGCGTCGTCGGCCAGCTGGCGGATGCGCGCCGCGCCCAGCGCGCTGTCGGTGATCTCCTGCTCGACGGAGAACTTGGTCCCCGGCAGCTCCTTGTGGCGCGGGTAGTACCCGTCCAGCTCCTCATCCTCCCAGACGTCGCCCGAGCGGTTCCCCGCCACGAAGCAGGTGCTGGTGTGGATGAGCGCCGGCCGCCGCATCCGCTTGGCGAAGGCGATGACGTTCTTGGTCCCCTCGACGTTGGTGCGCATCGCCGACTCGAGCGGCGGGTTGAACGTCACCCGCCCCGACGAGTTGATGAGCACGTCGATGTCCTTGGCGACCCGCTCGGCCTCCTCTTCGGAGAGCCCCAGGTTCGGCTCGGTGATGTCGCCGTCGACGACCGTCACCTTGTTGCGCAGGATCGCGGCCAGCCCCTCGGCGCCGCCGTATCGACTGCGCAGGGGATCAAAGGCCGGAGAGGTGACCACGCTTTGCCAGAACCGCGCCTCGCTGTCGGTCCCCGAGCCCCGCCGCACCATGACGTAGGCGCGCCCGATGTCCGGGAACCTCTCGAACAGCATGCTGAGGAGCACCTTCCCGACGAACCCCGTGCTCCCGAGGATGAACACGTTTCGGCCGCGGAAAATCTCGGAGGGCGAAAGGCTGGGGGTCTGCGCGCCGCGGGCGGTCGGAAGCTCCATACGGATCGGGGTTTTTATCCCGAGAGCTGGCGTATTGCCAATGGAACCGCCCCACCCCGTAAGCCTGATTGCACCCCGATGCAAGCCCGATGCAGTCCCGATGAGCCCCGATGAACGGCCCGATGAAAATTTGCCTGATGAGCTTCATCGGGGTTTGATCACCGTCGGTGACGATGCCTGCGACCGCCCGCCGCGCCATCAGGGCCCCATCGGGGTTCGAGGACCACCTCTGCCGCCGGGACGCCGCGGCCCTGCTGGGGTTCGCCAGCGAATTCAAGATCCGGCAGCTCGAGAAGGAGGGTCGACTCCACCCCATCCGGGGCGCCATGGGCTCGGCCTGGTACCCGCGCCGCGAGGTCGAGGCGCTCCGTCTGACGGCGGCCCGCACGCCCTCCCCCACCGCCGAGCGCGTGCGCTGTCCCGACGACGCCCTCATCGCGCTGCTGCGCGAGAAGCCCCGTTCGGTCGTCGATCTGGTGGTGGACGCCGGGATCTCGATCTCGCGCGCCGAGCGCGTCTATCGATTTTGGCGAGCGCACGAAGCGCCGCGCGCGTCGACGCCCGTCGGAGGTGAATCCGACGCGCGCGAACGTCGCAGCGGCGAGCGGATCGAGCACGACTCGCTCATTCGACAGATGCGCGACGCCGACCCCAAGGTCCGCGCGGCCGCCTTCGAGAAGCTCAAGTCGCAGCGGGGCTGAGACGTCATCAGGAGGCGATCCGCCGCACGGTGATGCCAGCCTCATGACGTCCGGGATTTCCGCGATCTCTCGGTCAAATGTAACGAAACATCATTCAGGTTGATACCAGGTCTCGACGGTGATCGAGCTACAGTCTCCGCGCCAAAGGAGGCTGTGACGTGGTTGAGACGCTTGGTGTGGGACAGGACAATGTCGTTTTTCTGGGTCGCCGATCGTTCCGAATGGAGCTCGTGGATGCTCCCACCGACGGGGCGGGGATCCCGAGGCGCAGCTCGGAGGTCCCGACGGAGAAGATCTTCGATTCGGATCGTGACCGTGCGGCGCGCGCCGTGCTGGCCTCGCCGCGGTCGCGGAATGGCGCCTCCTACGGGACGTTGGTGGGCCTCTGTTCGACGACGTTCGTCCTCGGGATCGCGCTGACCTTGTTGTTCGCCCGTCGGCCCGAACTGCGGCGTCCGAGCGAAGCCGTGCACGCGGCACCCGCTTCGACCGCCGTCGTCGAACCGGTGCCGCCGGCGCGGGCTGCGGTGGTCACGGCGCCCTTGGTGGTCGCGTTGCCGCCGCCAACCATCCCGCCGGCGCCACGCCGACTGGCCAAACCGGCGCGCGCGGTCCGCTCGCGTCCTGTTCCCCCCGCGCGATCGAGCTCGCCGGCGGCTGCCCCCTGGGTCGATCCCTTCGCCGAATAGGCGTCTGCCGGCAGACGCGAGCGGAGCGCCCCATCTCGCCGACGCGAAAGCACGACATGCCTGTCCTGGTTTGAGGGCCCCCGCGCCCGAGGGTTCTCCCTCAACCTGACGGAAGCCCGCCTTCGCCGGTGGCACAAAACCTGCTGACTTCCGCCGGACGGTCTCTTTGGTCAAAGAGGGCGTGGCCTCGTTGATAAGCGACGGTCGCTTCCGCAATTCACCCGGTGGGGTGTTTTCTCGACTGAAGAAGGCGTCCCCCTCATGGACGACGGGCAAAGCGATCTGGCGATTTCCGTTTCGGGCTCCAGCGCGATCGCGGGCGTCGCGCGGCTGCCGCCCGGACACAGGCGCGGGAGCAAGGCGGACGAAGAGGCGCCCCCCCGGCAGGAAGTCACCTCAGCTTGCATCCTTTATTAGAAGAGGGGAGCTTGACGTGCGCCTTGCTCGCGAGCGGGGCCTTGGTGGCGGCGTTTGCGTCGGCGCGCGCAATCGTTCGCACGCGCGCCGTGCTGCTGTTGGGCCGTTGTGGCGGCGCGTTGGCTCCTTCGTTGCTGGCCGTGTTGTGGTTGCTGGGGCTGCTCGCGGGTCAGGTCACCCACTCGGTCGCCGGGATGGCGGTGGGGGGCGCCGTGGTGCTTCTGACGCTGGCGGTGCTCGTTCGCGGGCGCTTCGCCCCCCTCCGGATCAGGCGCCCGAGGTGGACCGGTCTCGACTGGGCGATGTTTCTTTTTGTCGCGCTGGTCTTCTGGTCGGTCGACCTGTGGGACCTCGGGGTCCACACCGCGCTGATCGCCCAGTTCCTGCACGGGAACATTCCGGCCCGGGCGCTCAACGATCCGCGGTTTCCCCTCGCCTACCACGGCGTCTACGACGGCGTCGCGGCGATCGTGATGACGGCCTTGCCGATCGACGCGCAGCCCGCGATGGCGATCGTCTCCACCGCCTGCGTGGCTCTCACGCTCTCGAACCTGCAGGCGCTCAGCCGGGCCCTGTTCCGTCGGCCCGCCCTGGCGCAGCTCGGGCGGGCCCTGTTCATCTTCGGGTTCGGCCCGATCATCATCCGGGGTATCGCCGGTGGCTGGAGCCTGGACCAGATTCACGGGCAGAGCGCTCAATCGTACGTCGAGCTCATCCTGCGACGTCCGGCCGGGCTGGGGATGGCGGTCTTCACGTTCGCCGTCGCGCTGATCATCCCCTGCTACGGGGGCGAGCCGGAGAGGCTGCGGCGGCTCCCGTGGCTGGCGCCCCTCTTGTTGGTGCTGCCGCAGATCTCCGAAGAAGCGGTGCTGTTCCTGTTCGTGTATCTGGCGCCCTTGCTCCTGGCCAGGCGCTTGCCTGCCCGGACGATCGCCGCGCTGCTGGTGGCCACCGTGCTCGGCGCGCTCCAGTCGGGCGTCGTGCTGGGCGTCTGCGGGCATCGATCGATGGCGACGCCGACGATCCACCTGGCGTGGCCACCCCGGCTGCCGACCTGGATCGTCGAACAGACCGGGGTCTCGTTGCTGTCGAAACAGGCGGCGGTGTTTTACGCCTTCGAGCTGGGCCCCTTCTTCCTCTGCGCGCTGGTGTTGGCCCTGATTGGCCGGGATTCGGGTCCTCGGGTGATCGGGGGCGCGTTCCTGATGGGCGCGGCGGTCGCGATCTTCGCCAGCACGGGAGTCTGGAAAAAGAGCGACCTCGACCGGTTCCTCTTCTATGGAACACCGCCCGTGTTCATGCTGGTGGCTGACCTGCCCGAGCGGATCTTCCGCGCGCTGCGACGAAGTCGGTCGGCCCCCCGTGCCGTCCTCGCGGGATTGGGCCTCCTCGTCTGCGGACCGAGCACCATCTATCCGGGTTGGCAGGCCCAGATGCGGCTGCGCGACGGGTTCCGCGCGCACACCATTGGGGGCGACCTGCGCCGCAAGCTGGAAGCGGTCGGACCGCGTGAGCCGATCCTCACGACCGTGGATCGGGCCAACGAGCTGATCGCCGCCGGCTTTCTGGTCATCGCGCCGATCGAGACCAACGAGGTCACGCGGGTGACACCGGCTCTCTTCGACGATTACGTCCGCGCCAATGCCAGCCGGGCCGTCTGGCTCTTTCTACCGGAGAACGATCCGCGCGTGGCCGGACCACCGCCGGTGGCCCGCGACGGGAGCTACCTCCTCTGTCACGCAAGGGTCGGCCGAGCTCCCGACTGAGACGTTGAATGGGATCGCCGAGAACGTCGCGTCTGGTGCTCCGTCGGCTCGCGGGACGTGCCCGCGCTCTCGACGTCATCCTTCTCGCCGTCGCCTTGGCGCTCCTCGCCGCGCGCTTCGTCGCATTGGAGCGCAGCCCTCCCGGCTTCTACGTCGACGAGTTCCTGGGGGCGCTGCACGTCGTCTGTTTGAGCCAGACCGGCCACTCCAGCAACGGCCAAGCGTGGCCGCTGTTTGCGGAGGGTGGTGCCGGCGGCTTTTACACGCCCGTGTTCCTGTACCTGGGTGCGGGCTGGATCCGCCTCTTCGGTCCGTCCATCTACTCGTTCCGTGCGTTGGCGGCTTTCGCTGGGGCCATGACGGTGCTGGGGGTGACGGCGCTGGCGAAGCGCGCAGGCGGCCCGCGCTTCGCTTTCTGGACGTTCATCCTCGCTTGTTTGTCCCCTTGGGGCTTCCAGTTCTCACGCATTGCCTGGGATCCGCCCCTTGGTCCCGCGTTCCTCGTCTGGGCCGTCTATTTGTGGCTCGGCGGCCGGCGCACGATCCTCGAGGGGGCGCTCTCGGGCGCCCTCTTCGCAGGGGCGCTCTACAGTTATCCGCCCGCTCGCATCCAGGGCCCCCTGCTGTTCGCCGCGCTACTGGTCTGCGACTGGCCACGTCTTCGCTGGCGGCAGGTCGTGGGGTTCGGCCTGAGCGCCGCCACACTTCTCCTGCCGCTCGCGGCCCGCTACGGCGATCCCGGGTTCAGGGGGCGGGGTGCCAGCCTGGCGGTCTTCTCCGATGAATTCCTGCAAGCCCATCGAGGACACTGGCCCTCGTGGCTCTTTTTCATTCGGTCGCTGCTCGACAACGTCGCCGCTCACTTCAGGCCGTCGTTCCTGTTTCTGGGGGGCGACGAGAACCCGCGACACGCCACCCAGTACTTCGGTGAGCTCGGGTTACTCGACGCGTTCGCGCTGGTCATGGGCCTGGCGCTGCTCGCGGCGATGGTGCGTGAACAGATCCGTCCTGGACGCCCGGTTGTTCGTTTCGCCGCCGCCCCCGGAGGGGGAACGCTCGCGAGGTACTTCGGGCTCGCCAGCCTCGGAATCCTCTCGGGCATCCTTCCGGCGGCCTTGACCTGGGAGGCCATTCCACACGCGTTGAGATCGATCGGCGCCTGGCCTTTTTTCTCCCTGCTGGGCGGCGGGTTGCTCGTCCTCGCCGAAGCACGCTGGCCGGCGGGGCGCGCAGGCGCGTGCGCGGTCGCGGTTCTGCACGCGATGCTCATGCTCTTCGTTTACTTCCGGCTCTATCCGCCCCTGGCGCGTAGCGCATTCAGCTCTTCGTTGCACGACGCCTTCGCCGGGACTTCCGTTCTCAGCCCCGCCGACAAGGCCTCGCTCATTTCCCGCGAGCAAGTGGAGGGCATCCGCTACTACCTGATTCGCAGCTACGGGTACGATTGCGCCTCGAGCTCGCAGGCGGTCTCCGCCTGGCGACGCGGAGACTTCAGTCGATGACCAGAGCGGCCGGATCTGTCGGGCGCTGGCGCGCGGTGACCTCGCGCTCTTCGAGGTCACCCCTTCCAGCTCGAGCTCACACCTCCGCCTCGGCCAGGCTCGGCGCGCGCCGCTCACCGAACGTGGTCCGCGCGTAGCACCACCAGGTCACGACCAGGCAGGTCCCGTAGAAAGTCAGGAAGACGCTCAGCGCGGTCGACGCGCCGCCGGTCGCCTTGATCGAGGCGCCGAAGCTCCGTGGAATGATGTACCCGCCGCAGGCCCCGATGGCGCCGCAGAAGCCGAGCACCGCGGCGCTGGTGCGGCGGGCACGCTCGACAGCCGCCTGCTGGAGCGCCGCGGGCTCACCGCGCGTGGCCTTGAGGGCCTCGCGCCGGAAGATGGCCGGGATCATCCGGAACGTCGAGCCGTTGCCGACGCCGGTGCTGACGAACAGCACCAGGAACATCGCCATGAAGGGCCGGAAGGAGTGCGCGTCGAGCGCCCAGCGCACGCCGACCGTCGCGGCCGCCATGACCGCGAAGGTCCACATGGTGACGCGCGCGCCGCCGATCCGGTCGGCCAGCTTGCCGCCCAGCGGCCGCGCCAGCGACCCGACCAGCGCGCCGAAGAACGCGAGGTTCGTCGTCACCGTCGGGAACTGCGTCTTCAAGAGGAGCGGAAAGGCGGCGGAGTAGCCGATGAACGACCCGAACGTCCCGACGTAGAGCCAGGCCATGAGCCAGGTGTGCTTCTGGCGCACGAGCACGATCTGCTCGCGGAACGACGAGCGCGCGGTCGCCAGGTTGTTCATGAACAGCGCCGCGCCGGCGGCGGCGAGTAGAACGAAGGGAATCCAGACCAGGCCCGCGTTCTGGAGGTACATCGGGGGCGTTCCGTGCGGCGTGGCCACCCCGAGGTTGAGCGCTCCGTACCCGACCAGGATCGGCACCAGCAACTGCACCGTGCTGACGCCGATGTTGCCGCCCGCCGCGTTGAGCCCCAGCGCCCAGCCCTTCTCGCGATCCGGGAAGAAGAACGAGATGTTCGCCATGCTGGAGGCGAAGTTGCCGCCGCCCAGGCCGGCCGTGGCCGCCGCGGCGGCCATCAACCAGAACGGCGTCCCCGGACGGCCCACCAGCGCGGCCAGCGCCGCCGTCGGGATGAGCAGCAAGAGCGCGCTCACGATGGTCCAGTTGCGCCCGCCGAACCGCGGCACCGCGAAGGTGTACGGAAAACGCATGAGCGCCCCGACCAGCCCCGGCAGCGCCACCAACTGGAACAGCTGATCGGTCGTATAGGCGAAGCCCATCTTGGGGAGGCGTGGCGCCGTCACGCTCCAGATGAGCCAGATCGAGAACCCCAGGTTCTCGGCCACGATGGACCAGAGGAGGTTCCTGCGCGCGATGCGCCGCCCCGCCCTTCGCCAGAAGCCGTCGTCCTCGGGATTCCACGCGCTGATCCAGCGCGGCGATGCGCTCTTGTCCATCCCTCGACGGTACAGGTCGCTCGGTCAAGGACCGGTAACGAATCAGCCCGGAGTTGGTGCCCAGATTCCGCAGAACCGGATCTACGGCGCGCTTTCCAGTCGGGCTCTCAGCCACTCCTCGACGGTCTCTCGCCGCATCTCTGCCGAGGCGATGCTCATGAATAGATCGTAGAGATCGTCTTCGTCTGCCTTGATCGCAACGTCGTTGACGCGAAGGAAGACCCGCATGGCAGCAGCCCCGACGCGCTTGTTCCCGTCGACGAACGCGTGTGCCATCGTGAGGTGATAGGCGTAGGTGGCGGCACACGCAAAGACGTCGGCGTCCTCGTAGGCGACTCGGTTCTCGACGGCAACCAGCGCCGACTCAAATGCACCTTCGTCGCGCAGGCCTGGCGATCCGCCAAACTCCTCCAACGACCGCCGGTGCATCCCGAGCACCTCGATCTTTCTAAGGAGGATCATGCTGTCCTGCTCATCTTCTGAAGATAGCCAAAGCTCGCTGGACTTTCTCGGCCTCCGTGCGTACTATGTACGTACAATGCGCCGGCGCATCAGCACGAGCGGGAACTCTGCCGCCCTGGTTCTGTCCCAAGACATCCTTGGCCTGATGGGAGTTGGCGCAGGGGACGAGGTCGACGTTTCGCTCATCGATCGCACGCTTGTGGTGCG
Source organism: Polyangia bacterium (assembly GCA_036500205.1). GTDB lineage: Bacteria > Myxococcota_A > Polyangia > Fen-1088 > Fen-1088 > DASYCK01. The sequence goes on from DASYCK010000208.1 coordinate 13,915, forward strand.
CCCCATCTCGGAGGCCGAACGGTCCGCGAAGGTACAGGGCGCCATCGACGAGGTGTTCCGTCGTGACGCGGGATTGCTCCGGCGTCTCGCCGAAGGCGTCGGAGCGGACGATGCCGCGCGCCCAAAGCGGCCGACCAAGAAGTAGCCGAGTAGCCCGCCGCGCTACGGTCTCGCGCAGGTACGGCGATAGGTGTCGACCGCGGAGACCGAACCGGTGCCTCCGATCGTATTGAAGAGGATGAGCTCTTCACCGGTCGCGGTGAAGGTGAAGTCGTCGCCGGCGGGGCCGTCGGTGCAATCGGTGCTGTCGGCGACCAGCGAGCTGCCGTTCACGTGTTCCGTGGTGTCGTACCTGAAGTCCAACTCGCCGCCGTCGGCGAAATACGCCAAGTCGACGCCGGCCCACTCGATGTACGTGCCTCCGCCGAACACCCGGATCGTCCGCCGCGTGGAACCGGTGATGTCGTCCTGCCAGCGCACGAGATCGAAGTCGCCGTCCGCAATAGTGCCGCCCATCGGCGTCTCGAAGGCTCCGCCGTCCAAGACGATTCCGGTGGACGTCCCCACCACCGACTCCGGCACGACAGTGGCGCCGGTGATGGTGATTGAGTTGCAGACGCCTGTACCGGGATCCTGGGGCTTGGTGGTGACGGCGCAGGCAGGTACTCCCCCGCTCGCGCCGCCTGTCGCGCTCGCTCCTCCGACACCGCTCGCGCCGCCGACCTGGCCGCCGCTGCCCCCCACGCCGCTACCGTGCCCACCGGTCCCCGTCGAGGACGAGCCACCGCCGCACCCGGCGACCAGCAACGCCGCCACCCCCGCCGCCACTCGGAGCTGCACCACTACTCCATGTCGGCCATGACGATGGGCGGGTGGTGCATCATCGTGATCTCGGGCGAGGGGCCCACGGCGCTCTTGGCCATGGCGATCGCCTCGGTGAGCGACTCGGCCCGCTCCCAGCCGAGGATCTTCGGCACGTGGGCGTTCGAGGCGCCGGCGACGATCACCTTGCCGACGTGCTGGCGACCGTGCTCGCCCCAGTACCACATGTTGAACGGGTGCACGCCGTGGTAGGCGTTGCCGCGCCGGTACATCTCGATGTAGCTCGGGTTCTTGGCGAACTCCTCCTCGTACTTGCGGTGCATGACGTGCGCGTCGCGCGTCTCGGGGAGGATCCGGTTGAAGAACTCGATGTAGCTCGGGTGCTGGACGTGATCGAACTCGTCGTAGAGGGGATGGGTCAGGATCATCACCCCGCCCTTCTTCAGCACCGGCTTGCCGCGGAACATGTTGTGGAAGTAGCCGAGCCCCATCGTCTGCACCAGGATGGGGTTCAGGATCGAGTTGACGTTGTAGGGGCTGATGAACGGCACGCCGCAGATGAGGATGTCGGCCTGGCCGCGCACGTGGACGGCGTACTGCTCGAAGCAACGGGCCAGCGTCTTCTCGTGCACCGGCTCGGTCTTGCCGGCGTGGACGGCGATCATCTGATACTGCGAAGGGATGGCCTGAAACAGCTTCCGCTTGGCGCCCGCGGGCAGCTTGCTCAGGCTCCAGCGCATCGCCTCGAACTTGATGCGATCGACCTCGGTGTACTCGTCCTCGTTCTTCGAGAGGAACGCCGTGGGGCCGGAGTACATGCGGTTGTTCAGCACCGTCTCGATGTGGAAGACGTTCAGGTGCTGATCGACGATGGCCCCCTGGCGCTCGATCTTGGTGGCCATCGTCGAGTTCTTGGGGTCCATGTACCCCGACGAGCGCATTGTTGCCGGCTCATGGTGGGGCCGCGTCACCTCGTAGTCGCCGAGGCCGATGGTCACCGACTTGTGGCCACCGTCCATGGGGACGAAGTTGATGTTGACGTAGATGGTGAGGTCGCTCTCCACCGCGCGGCGGTGGATGTTGACCACCTCTTTTTGCTCGGTCGTTCCCAGGTGGACGAACCCATCGGGGTCCTCGACGTCGTTGCAGTAGTAGCGGTCCGGGTAGAAGGCGTCGTGGATCTTGGAGCCGACCATCCGGCGCATCTCCGCCTCGGTCATCTTCCGGTGCAGGCAGGTGGCGACGATGATGTGGACGTCGTCGACGCCGTTGGCGTCCAGCATCTCCAGCAGGATCTCGATGACGGTCTGCCGGATGTCCGGCGTCGCCATCGGCGGCAGCGGCACGCTGATGTCGTCGACCGCGATGGTCACCCGCATCCCTGGGGCCAGCTGCGCGTAGAGCGGATCGGCGTCGAGCGGATGGTTGAGCGCGTAGCGGATCGCCGCGCCCGGATTGGCCAGCCCCTCGATGGGCGGCTTGGGATAGATGACCCGGGTGCCGATCGGCAGGTCCTCGAGCAGCAGGTCCTCGCCGGAGAACAGCACGCGCGGCGCCGAGTCGCCGTCAATGTAGACGACCTGATCGTCTTCCTTGTTTCGCGGCACCGGGCCGCGCAGGACTTTGGGGGCTCTCTCTCGCATCACCGTAGATCCAATATGGGCCAGTCGTGCTGCAGGGCCGTGTTACGCAGCCTGATGTCGGGGTTGACGGCCGTGGGGTGTCCGACGACCGACAGCATGGGCAGGTCGCTCATGCTGTCGCTGTACCCGTAACAGTCCGAAAGATTCAGCTTTTCCTTCTCCGCGTAGATCCGCATCCAGCTGGCCTTGGTGGCCGAGGCCATCATCGGCGGCAGCAGCCGCCCCGTGGCGTAACCGTCCACGAACTCCAGCCGGTTGGTCACATAGTCGTCGATTTTGAGGTGCTTGGCGAGCGGCCCCACCGTGAGGTCCAGCGCGCCCGTCACCAGGACCTGACGCAGGCCCAGCTGACGCGATTTGTCGATGAGCTCGTAGGCGCCCGGGAAAATAGAGGGGCGCAGGACGGTGTCGAACAGCTCCTCGGCCATCGCCCGCAGCCGGTCCTCCGACTCGCCCTTGTAGCGGATGAAGAAGATGTCGTTGAACAGGCGCCGGTTGAAGAAGTCGGTGGCCAGAAACAGCGGGACGCTGACCAGCGTGGCGGCGGTCTTGGTGATGCTTTTCCAGATTCCCTGCTGGTTACGCGCGGTGAAGGCGAACGCGTGAACGAGGTTGGTGCGGACGAGGGTCCCGTCCAGGTCGTAGAAAGCAGCAGCGCCCATCCGAAATCCGTGCAGCGCCCGTATACCACAGGCATAATCGGTAAGCCTTTTCGATGAAGAGAGTCGTCGACCGCGAGCTATTGACGACCATTCTTCGGGAGGCGACGCCGGGCGACCTTCGGGTCGTGGGTCGGACCCTGACCCACGCGGCCATCGTGGGCGCGGCGGCCGGGCTGATGGGCGCGGCCTTCTTCGCCACGCTCGAGCTCGTGCAACGGCTGGTCCTCGAGAACCTGGGCGGCTACCGGCCGCTGCGCGCCAACGGCGAGACGTTCCTGCCGGAGATCGGGCACCTGGCCCACTTCCGCCCGTGGCTGCTGGTGTTGCTCCCGGCGGTCGGCGCGCTGGCGGGCGGCATCATCTCGCAGCTCGCGCCCGAGACCTACGGCGGGGGCGGGGACGCCATGATCGACGCCTTTCACCACCACGAGGGGTGGATCCGCAAGCGCGTCTCCTGGGTGAAGGCGATCTCCTCGATCCTCACGCTCGGGACCGGCGGGTCGGGGGGACGCGAGGGGCCCACCATGCACATCGGCGGCGCACTCGGCTCGCTCTGCGGGCGGTTCCTGGGGGTCAACGTCGCCGAGCGGCGGATCCTGATGGTCGCCGGCGTCGCGGCCGGACTGGCCGCCGTGTTCCGGACGCCGCTCGGCGCCGCGCTCTTGGCCGTCGAGGTCCTCTACCGCGACGACTTCGAGTCCGACGCGCTCATCCCGGCAGTCCTGGCCAGCGTCACGGCCTACTCGGTCGTCATCGCCATCTTCGGTGAATCGACGCTGTTCGCGCACCCGGGGAGGTTCCCCTTCATCATCAAGCACCTGCCGCTCTACGGCCTTCTGGCCCTGTTCGTCTCGATCCTGGCGGTGCTGTTCGTCAACACGCTGCGCGGCGTCCAGAAGATATCCGCGGGCTTGACCATCCCGGTCTGGGCGCGCCCGGGGCTGGGGGGGCTCTCCGTCGGCATCTTCTGCGTCCCGTTCATCTGGTTCATCGGCTGGCGGATGGCGCAGCCGGGCCAGGGCCTCGGGTTGCTGGGCGGCGGGTACGGCGCCGTGCAGGTGGCGATCACGGGCGCGAGCTGGATGCCGCTCGGCTGGGCCGGCGCCGGGCTTTTGCTGCTGCTGTGCCTCGCCAAGATCGTGTCCTCGTCGCTCACGATCGGGACAGGCGGCAGCGCGGGCGACTTCGCCCCCGCGCTGGTCATCGGCGGGCTCTTCGGCGGCGCGTTCGGCCGGGTCGCGCAGATTCTGCTGCACGATCCACGCATCGATCCCGGGGCGTTCGCGCTCGTGTCGATGGGGACCTTCTACGGCGGCATCTCGCACACGCCGCTGTCGTCGCTGGTCCTCTGCTGCGAGCTGGCCGGCAGCTACGACCTGCTCGTGCCGCTCATGCTGGCCGAGGGGATCGCCTTCATCGCGCTCCGCAAGCGCTCGCTCTACACGGCGCAGGTCGCCACCCGGCGCGAGTCGCCGGTGCACAAGGCGTTGGCCGTCGACGTGCTGACCACGACGCGCGTCGGGGCGATCATGCGGATGATCTCGGTCAGCGGCATCCCGATCGCGGCGCGCGAGTTCTCCGTCCGCTCCGACGCCGACCTGCGCACCGCCGCCGAGACGATGCTGTCCAACAAGCTGCGGGAGATCCAGGTCACTGACGCCGAGGGTCACGTCGTCGGCCTGCTCGACGAGGCCGACATCTCGCGGTTTTACCTGGACGCCGCCAACCGGCCCACCGCCGCCGAGCAACCCAAGGCCTAACCGTTTCAGGGCGTTCGCCCACTTCTCCTCGGTCGTTCTTGGAATCCCGGGACGTGTGTTCCGTCGGA
>DASYCK010000209.1:0-54520 GCA_036500205.1 Polyangia bacterium
CCATCTACTACGACCGGTTGACGCTGAACCTCTACGCCGAGCTGGTGAACGCGACGGCGACCGAGGACGTGTACGGCTTCGCGCAAGGGGCGACGCCCTCGCAAATCACGGAGAGCAAGTACCGGATCGTGCTGCCTTCCATCGGTTTGCGCGGCGAGTTCTGATGGCCCGAGCGGGTGATAGGATGCCCCCGTGGCGAAGCTGTCGTGGTCGGCGTGCGCGGTCGCTGTTTGCACCCTGTGGCTGGCGGCCTGTGGCGGAGCTGGAAAAGGCGCGCCCGATGCGGGAGGCGTCGACACCGCGCCAGACGTCGGCGTCGCGGGGACTGGCGGCGCCGCGGCGGACGGCGGCGGCGCGACCACCGCGACCGGCGGCGCGGTCGGCAGCGGCGGCGTGACGGCGACCGGCGGCGCCGGCGGCACCGGCAACCTGACCGGAGGCAGCGGCGGCATCATCGGCTCGGGCGGGGTCGCCTCGGGCGGTGCCGGCGGACGAGGCGGAAGCGTCGTCGTCGGGATGGGCAGTGGGGGAGCGACCGGCGGGCATATCGGCGGCGGCTCGGGAGGCGTGACCTCGACGGGCGGTCGTCCCGGCAGCGGCGGTGCGGCCGGGGGAGGGCGTGGGGGCGGCGCCGGAATGTCGGGTGGTCCGGGAAACCCGGGCGGCTCGGGAGGCGGAGGCGGCCAGCCGGCCGGCAGTGGCGGCGCGCCCGTGACATCGCTCGCCTGCGCGATTCCATCCGCCGGGCAAGCGGAGGACAGCTCCCATCCCACGACGGTGGTGGGCACCGGCTCGTCGTCTAGCTGCACGGCCGCGGCGCTCGATGCCGCCATTCAGAAGGCGGGGGTGATCACCTTCAACTGCGGGGCCGATCCGGTGACGATCGCGCTCACCCAGCAGATTCGCATCAACAACCAGGGAGGGACCAGTCAGCTGGGTGACACCCTCATCGACGGGGGCGGCAAGGTCACGCTCAGCGGGGGCGGGACGTCCCGGATCCTGTACCTGAATGCCTGCGAGCCCCCCTACAACAGCGATCACTGCGACACGTTCGAGCACCCCCACCTCACCGTGCAGAACCTGAAATTCACCGGTGGGAACGTCAACGATCCGACGGACGGGGGCGGCGCCATCTTCGCCAACGGCGGGCTGTTGAAGGTGGTCAACGCGCAGTTCTCGGACAATCACTGCGCCACGGTGGGCCAGGAGGTGAAAGGGGGCGCCATCGACACCTTCCTGCAGAGCAAGCCGGTGTACATCGTGGGGAGCACCTTCTCCAGCAACGGCTGTCAGAGCGGCGGCGCGATAGGCAGCATCGGGACCTCGCACACCATCATCAACAGCGTGTTCACCGGCAACCAGGCCACGATGGGGAGCGGGGGCGGCATCGCCAACGACGGCGACGCCTACACGCTGGCGCTGTGCGGGACCGTCGTGTCCGGCAACAGCGCCACCGACTACGGCGGGGGCGTGTTCTACGTCAGCAACGCTGGTAACGGCACCACGACGATCGACAGCTCGACGGTGAGCGGCAACTCCAGCACCTCGAAGAACCACACCGGCGGCCTGTACCTGCAGGGGACGCAGGCGATCATTCGCAACAGCACCATCTCGGCGAACAGCGCCAGCTTCGCCGCGGGGGTGTTCGTGTTCCCCAACGCCGCGGGGAACTCCATCGATCTGGTCAACAGCACGGTGAGCGGAAATCAGGGGACGGCGTTCGAGATCGACGCGACGATCGTGGGGACCTTCGTCAACGGCACCATCGCCGGCAACCAGCAAGGGATCTCCGGCGGGGGCCTGATCAAGCTTCAGAACACCATCGTCGCCAGCAACGCGTCGGGCAACTGCAGCGCCGGCCACCCCAGCGGCGGGGGCAACGTGCAGTTCCCCCAGACCGGCACCGCCTGCGCGAGCGGCGTGGTGTTTGCCGATCCGAAGCTGGGCGCGCTGGGCGACAACGGTGGCCCGACGAAGACCATGGAACCCGGCGCGGGCAGTCCGGCGATCGGCGCGGGCAGCGGCTGTCCCGCCCTGGACCAGCGCGGGGCGGCGCGCCCATCTGGCGGCTGCACCAGCGGCGCGGTCGAGCCGCCGTAGTCGACCGTCCGAAACGGCAAATCGGCCGTGGCAGGGTGACCTGCCGCGGCCGATTCGTTTTGGACCACCGCTTCGTGGTCGTCGCGACGAAGTTAGTTCGTGGACTTGATGAAGAACCGCTGGTTGTTGTTGCCCGCGGTGCAGCTGTAGACCTGCATCTGCAGCCCGTTCGCGGAGGAGCCGGCCGGCTCGTCGATGCAGCGGCTGAAGGCGGCGTTCTTGATGGTGTACACGCCAGCCTGGCTGTCCGGGGTGATGATCCACTGCTGGTTGGTGGCGCCCGTGCAATCCCACATCTGCAAGCGGGTGCCGTCGATGCTGCCGGTCGGGCTGTCGACGCACTTGGTGGCGAGGGACTTCATGGTGAGCTTGTAGTTGCCGTTGCCGGTGCTGACGATGTTGAACTGCGAGGCGCTGGAGCTGCTGGTCAGCTGCTTGAAGGCGGTGCCGTTCGTGGTGCTGCTCGCGCCCAGCGACACCGAGCCGTTCCCATTGAACGGCTGGATGAGGTAGGTCGTGGTGGCGGAGAAGCCGGTCGTGCTGGTCGTGGTCGTCGTCGTGGGGGCGTAAGCGACGGTGTCGGTGGTGGCGGTGGTGGCGTTCGCATCCGCGGCGGCGTTCCGCCACACGGTGACGACGTGGTTCCAGCCGGCGCAGGCCTTGTAGCCGTCGTTCTGGTTCGGGTAATCCTGGGCCACGCAGTTGTCACGGCAGTATCCTGTGCCGCCGAACGGGTCCTTGTAGGGGGCGCCGGTCTGCCCAGCCCCGATGCGGCCCGGGACGACGCCGACATCGAAGTCCTTGCCGTTGCAGTAGTACATGGTGGGAGGGCTGACGAAGATGTTTCCGAAGAAGGAGCCTTCCTGCTGCGGGAAGGATGCGTTCTGACCCCACCCGAGGGCGGGGCTGTCGCCGTCCATCCACAGGCTGATGTGCACGCCCGTGGTGTTCACGTGGGCCAGGATGCAGGCGCTGATCTGCTGCTGGCAGTCTCCGCCACAGACGCCGTACTCCCACTCTGGCGCCATTCCCAGCTCGCCACTGAACGGGATGGGGTTTCCGCTGAGGTCCTTCATGTTGATGGTGTGACCAGCCGGCAGCGCGCATCGGACGATGTAGGACAGCGTCTTCTGCGCGTCCGCGGTGATGAGCCCGTTGAACGAGTTCAACCCGTTGACCGAGCTCAACCCGTTGAGCGAGTTCAGGCCGTTGAACGAGTTCAAGCCGTTGAACGAGTTGAGCCCGTTGAACGAGTTGAGCCCGTTGATCGAGTTCAGCCCGTTCTCCGTGGCGGCGGCCGCGCTCGACGTCTGTTGGACGGTCCCGCCAGCTCCGGCCTCCCCGGGAGCGGTGCAGCCGGCACCGAGGAGCGCGGTCGCGGCCGATGCGGTGAGGAGGACCTTCAGGTTCAGGCGGAGCGTCTTCATGGCAGGCAATGACTGCAGCCTCCATGCCACTGAAATTAGTAATTTACATTACGTAATATCCGTCAAATTAAGCTTTCCGCCAGGGGGGCGTTGCCGGGAACACAACAGTCGTGGTGGCGGAATCAACGAATCGGATGCAACGGCGGCGGCGTGGACCGCCTATTTTTGGCCCCGAGGGACCACCGGAGTACCCTGAGGGGGATGCCAGAGTCGCCCGATGCTTCGGCGGGGTCCGGGAAGGGCCCTCGCGCGCATCCGCGAGAGATGGGCTGGCTCGGTGCGACCGCGCTGGCCATGGGGGGAAGCAACCAGAGCCTGTTTCTGATCGGCGCCCTCATGATGGGGGAAGGTTCGATTCGAGGGCAGGGGACCGCGGCTGTCCCGCTGCTCATCTTCGGCCTCGTGCTGTCCTGGCTGGCGATGCCCGGGTGGACCGAGCTGGTGCTGATGTGGCCCGACCGCGTGGGCGGCATCGCGGCGACCTGCGGCGAGGCCTTCAGGCCGTACGCGCCCGTGCTCGGGAACCTGACGGGGGTGTCGTACTGGTGGGGCTGGGTTCCCACCTGCGGTCTCACCGCCTTGCTGTCGGGCTCCGCGATCCATCAGTGGTTCTTGCCCATGGTGCCGGTCCCCGCGATCGCCATCGCGCTCATCGCGCTGTTCACCTGCGTCAATCTGCTGGGCGTGAACTGGGCGGGGCGTCTGGCGCTCCCCATCGCGGCGGCCTCCGCCACGCTGGCCTTCCTGTCGCTGCTCGGCCCCATCGTGGGGGGGCAGGTGGATTGGCGGCAGGCGACGACCTTTCGCCTCGATACGCCGTTCCCGGGGCTGTTCGGCCGCCTGACCAGCACCATGGCGGGGCTGTATCTGGTGGGCTTCGCGGCGCCGGCGTTCGAGGCGGCGGCCTGTCACGTTGGGGAGATGCGCGACCCCGCCAAGAACCTCCCGCGCGCCATGTATGCCAGCGCCGGGATGGCTACCCTCTACTTCGTCGGCTTGCCGCTGGTCTGGCTCGGCACGCTCGGCGAAAAGGCGCTCACCGGAGATCTGGCGGCGTCGCTCGGGCCGACGTACGCGCCCCTGCTGGGCGCGGCGGGAAAGTCAGCAGCCATCGGCTTCATGATGTTCAACATGTTTCACGGCACGCTGGCACCGCTGACCGGCGTGGCCCGGACGTTGTCGCAGCTGTCGGAGGATGGCCTGCTGCCCGAGGCCTTCGCGCGCCGGAACCGCGCCGACTGCCCGTGGGTGGCGATCCTCGTCACCGCCGCCTCCGCCATCGCATTTCTCTTCATCGGTGATCCGGTGTGGCTGGTCGCCGCCGCCAACTTCACCTATCTCATCGGCATCGCGCTCCCCAGCGTCGCGGTCTGGCTGCTGCGTCGCGATCAGCCGGACCGCCCGAGACCTTACCGGGCGCCCAGGGGGACGATCTCGCTGGGCCTGGTCGCGGCGGGCGTCTGGGGCGCCGCCACGATCCTGGGATTCGAGCAGTTCGGTCTGCCCACCGTCATCCTGGGCCTGGCGCTCGCTTACAGCGGTTCGGTCCTCTATGTCTGGCGGTTGTGGCGCGACCACCGGCGCAAGGGCGAGCGCGTCCCGCTGCGCTCGATTCACGTGAAGCTGACGGGCGCGATGCTGCTGGTGCTGATCCTGGACGGCGCCGGATACTGGCTGGCGGTGCGGAGCCTCAGCGGGCAGATGTCGGCGTTCGTGACGGCGCTGCAGGACATCTTCGTGGCGGTGGCGATGTTGACGATCACCGTGGGTCTCGTGCTGCCCGGCATGATCGCGCACTCGGTGGTCGAGGTGGCGAAGGCCGCCGATCGGCTGGTCACGGGGACGGTGGCCGACTTCTCCCGGGCCATGAACGCGCTGGCCAGCGGCGATCTCGACGGCGCGCACGCCCGGGTCGACGTCGTTCCCGTGGTGGTCAACTCCAGGGACGAGATCGGAATGCTGGCCCGATCCTTCAACGTGTTGCAGTCCGAGGTGGCCCGCGCGGCGGTGGGGCTGGAAGGGGCGCGCGAGGGGCTACGCACCGCGCGCAACGAGCTGACGAAGAGCAACGCCAGCCTGGAGCAACGGGTGATGGAGCGAACCCGCGAGCTGAGCGCCGCTCACGAGAAGTTGGTCGACGCCGCCCGTCGGGCCGGCATGGCCGAGGTGGCCATCAACGTGCTTCACAACGTCGGCAACGTCCTCAACAGCGTGAACGTGTCCGCGTCGCTCGCCAACCAGAAGGTGAGCAAGTCCCGGGTGGGAAACCTTCACAAGGTCGCCGCCTTGCTGGACGAGCACGCCGCCGATCTCGTGGGGTTTCTCACGGAGGACGAGCGGGGCAAGACCCTGCCGGCCTATCTGGGCGAGCTGTCGGCGCACCTGGAACGCGAACAGCGCGAGGTGCTGGGGGAGCTCGAGCTGCTGACCGGCAACATCAACCACATCAAGCGCATCGTCAACGCGCAGCAGGCGTCGACCCGGACCGCCAGCATGGCGGAGCTGCTCGACCCGAAGGCCCTGCTCGAGGAGGGGCTCCGCCTCAGCGTCGATTCGGTCGGGTTTCGCGGGGTGCAGATCGAGAAGCGCTACGAGCCCGTTCCCAGGATCACGGCGGACAAGCATCGGGTGCTGCAGATCCTGGTGAACTTGCTGGCCAACGCCGATCGCGCGCTGGCGGCCAGCCCGGAGGGCGAGCGACGGCTGTTCGTCTCCCTCGGTCACCGCGACGACCAGACGGCGCGCGTGGTCTTCAAGATCGTGGACAACGGCGTGGGCATCCCGCCAGAGAACTTGCTGCGGATCTTCGAGCATGGGTTCACCACGAAGCCGGCGGGGGGCGGCGGCTATGGGCTGCACAGCGCCGCGCTCGCCGCCAGTCTCATGGGAGGTCGGCTCGCCGCCGAGAGCGGCGGCTGGGGGGCGGGGGCCACCTTCACCCTCGAGCTCCCCGTCCGCGCCGCGCAGCAGGCCGACCCGATCACGTCTGGAGCCCAGGCCGCGAACGGAGCGGACACGGAGAAACGCGCATGAGTGCCCCCAACCGCCGGATCTTGGTCGTCGACGACAACCCCGCCATACACGAGGATCTCCGGAAGATCTTGGCGCCCGAGGCGCCGTCGGCCCTGCTGACCGGCCTCGAGGATCGGCTGTTCGGCAAGGCGCCACCCACGTTCGAAAAGTGCCAGGTCGATTCGGCTCTTCAAGGCGAGGAGGGCATCGAGAAGGCCCGCGCCGCCCGCCTGGCCGGACGCCCTTATGCGCTGGCCCTCATCGACATGCGCATGCCTCCGGGGATCGACGGCCTGCGGACCATCGAGGCGATCTGGAGATGCGACCACGAGATCCACATCGTCGTCTGCACCGCTTACTCCGATGCCAGCTGGGAGGACCTGTTCGCGCGGTTCGGGGCCAGCGACCGGCTGCTGTTCTTGAAGAAGCCCTTCGACACGGCCGAGGTCTGCCAGCTGGCCAGCTCGCTCATCGAGAAGTGGCGCCTGTCGCGGAGCGTGCAGGCGCAGGTCGACGAGCTGCGCACGCAACGACAGGAGCTGGCCCGGCAGGTCGCCTTCGCCCACGCCATTCAGGAGGCGGTGGGGGACGGCCTGCTGGTCATCGACGAGTCGGGGAAGATCATCGAACGCAACCGCCGCCTGACCGAGCTGTGGAACTTTTCGGAGACGATGTTCGGCGCCGGCGACGATCGGGTGCTTCTCGACCACGCCGTCGGTCTGCTGCTCGATCCGGAGGAATTCCTGGCCCGCGTCTTCTTCCTCTACGAGAACCGAGAGGCGGTCAGCACCGACGAGCTGCGCCTGAAGGACGGTCGCGTGTTCGAGCGCTGGTCGGGACCAGTCCGCTCGGCCGAGGGGCGGTTTCTCGGTCGCGTCTGGTCGTTCAAGGACATCACGCTGCGTCGCAAGGCCGAGAGCGAGCGGGCGGTGCTCACGGAGCGGCTGGCCTCCCTGGGGCGGCTCACGGCCACCGTCGGTCACGAGATCAACAACCCGCTCGCCTACGCGCTGGGAAACGTCGCTTACCTCCTCGAGAAGTTCGACCCGGGACGGGGGACCTTCAGCTGCTCGTCCGGCGACGTGTCGGAGGTGCTGCAGACGACCCAGAGCGGGCTGTCGCGCATCGGCGTCATCGTGCGCGACCTGCAGATCCTGTCGCGCCCGGAGGACGTCGTCTCCGAGGTCGATCTGCACGCTCTGGTCGAGCAATCACTGCAAGTGGCCATGAACGAGATCCGTCACCGCGCGCGCATAACCCGGAACTACCGGTCGATCCCCGTCGTCACCGGGAACGCGGCTCGTCTCGGTCAGGTGTTCTTGAATTTGATCCTGAACGCCGCGCAGGCCATCCCCGAGGGGCGGGTGTCCGACAATGAGATATCGATCGCGATGGCTGGCAGGGGGGATACGGTCACCGTCGAGATCAGCGACACGGGCGGGGGGATCGCCGACGAGCATCTGGCCCGGATCTTCGAGCCCTTCTTCACCACCAAGGCCATCGGCTCGGGCACGGGGCTGGGGCTCTCCGTCTGCCAGGGGATCGTGACGGCGCACGGCGGGACCATCTCCGTGCGAAGCAGCCTGGGTCGCGGGACGACGTTCACGGTGACCCTTCCCGCCGGGTTGCCCACGCCGACCCCGCCGCCTTCGCCTCCGTCGCGTGAGCCGGTCAAGACGGGCCACATCGTGATCATCGACGACGACCGCGACATCCTTCGCACCCTGGAACGGACGCTCCACGGGCACGAGATCGTCACTTTCGGAAAGGCGCGCGAGGCGATGGCGTGGTTGAAGTCCGGAAAGCACGCGGACGTCATCCTGTGCGACCTCATGATGGCGGAGTACACGGGAATGGATTTCCACGCCGATCTGGCGCGGGAGCGCCCCGACGTCGCCAGTCGCGTCGTCTTCATGACGGGGGGCGCATTCACCCTGCACGCGCAGCAATATGTCGCCGCGGTCCCGAATCCCTGCGTCGCCAAGCCGTTCGACGTGCCCGCCCTGAAGCGGATGATCGCGGAGCGGATGGCGTGAGCGCGGCTCAGTGCGTGGCGGCCGCGGTCTTGCTCGGCGGGCCGGTGCGGGTCTCGTAGATCATATCGAGCAGGTGGTCGCTGGAGATCATGCCCTGGCCCCACTTCGCGTCGAACTCGGCGGTGGGCTTGGCGGCCTTGATCTGCTCCAGCGTCTTCTTCGCCACCAGCAGCTTCTTCACGCGGTCGCGGATGGTCACCAGCATGTCGCGCCACTCCTTCAGATCGGCGCGCGTCATCAGCGGGCCGTGACCGGGGATGATCTTGGTGGCGTCGTCGCACAGCGACAGCGTGCGATCGGCCGCGCCGATGAAGCCCTCGAAGCGACCACCGCTGCCCGCGTCGATCACCGGATACCCGGAGATGAAGGTGTCGCCGGTGTGGACGATGTTCGCCTTCTTGAAGTGGACGATGGCGTCACCGTCGGTGTGGGCGGGGCCGACGTGCATGACGTGGATCTCGTCGCCGTTCAGGTACAGGGTGATGTCGTCGGCGAACGTCACCACCGGCAGCGCCTGCGGGGGCGCCGGGGGGATGGTGTGGGTCTCGCCGAGGAACGTCATGACCTGTCCGGCGCTCAGCCGCTTGCGCACGTTCTCGTGGGCCACCAGCGTGGCGCCCGTCGCCGCCAGGGCGGCGTTGCCGCCGGTGTGGTCGCCGTGCCAGTGCGTGTTGACCACGAAGCGCACCGGCTTCGGCGACAGCGCGGCCAGGGCCGTCTTCAGCTTGGCGGTCATCGGCTGCAGCTCGTCGTCGATCAGGAAGACGCCGTCGTCGCCCACCGAGACGGCCACGTTGCCGCCCGCGAAGCCGTTCGCCCCCTCGATCATCGAGACGCCGCCCGCCACGGTGGTCGTCTTCAACGTCACCTTCGCGGGATCGCCCATGGAGGGGGGCGCGGCCCCGACCGGTGTCACTAGGAGGGGAGCGAGCAGGAGTGAGAGGGTGGAGACCAGGAGGAACGAGCGCTTCATGGCGCGATGATAGGCCACGATCATCCGTCGAGCGTGAAAAGTTGGCAACGCGGTCGTGAGGTCGTTGTCGGACGCCGGCAGGCGGATTCCGGCGCCCGGTCACCTAGACTGGGCGTCATGGATGAGCGGTCGCCGCCCCTCAATGCCCGCCTGGGGGCGTTGCTTCGCGACCGCTATCGAACCGACGATTTACTACAGCTCCGACGAACGCTGGACGAGCTGGGGACGCTGGCGTTTTCGCGGTTCGAGAGCGGTCTCTTCTCGGCCAGCCCGGCCGGCGCGGACAAGTCGGGCTACGAGAACGTGTGGGTGCGTGACAACGTGCATGTTGCCTACGCACAGCTGGTCCGGGGCGACGTCGCCAGCGCGGTCGGCGTGGCGCGGGCGCTGCTGTCGTACTTCCACAGGTACCGGCGGCGCCTGCAGGACATCATCGCCGGCGTCGTCGACCCCGACGACGTGTCCCGCCGCCCACATGTCCGCTTCGACGGGCAGGCGCTGCGGGAGATTGCCAGCGAGAAGTGGGCCCACGCGCAGAACGACGCGCTCGGGTACTTCGTGTGGCTGGTCAGCCTGCTGGCGCGCCGGGGCGCGCTTCGCCTGTCACCCGATGAAGGGCGGACGCTGCTGCTGTTCGCGCGTTATTTCCAGGCCATTCGCTTCTGGCAGGACCCCGACAGCGGCCACTGGGAAGAGGCCCGCAAGGTCTCGGCGTCGAGCATCGGAACGGTGGTGGCCGCGTCGAACGAGCTGGCGGCGCTGCTTCGAGACCCCGGCGCCAACAGGGCGCTGGCCGACTGGCGGGCCGAGGGCCTGCTCATCGTCGACGAGCTGTCCTCGAAGGGGGGGGAGGCCCTGGCCGCGATCCTGCCCGCCGAGTGTGTCGAGCGTTCTCCACGGCTGCATCGGTCGCACGACGGCGCGCTGGTGTTCCTCGTTCATCCTTTGCGTGCGGTCGATGACGCGATGGCGGCCACCTTGCTCGCCGACGTCGAGGCTCAGCTGAGCGGCGAGGTGGGGATCCGTCGCTACGCCGGCGATTCGTACTGGGCGCCGGACTACGACGTGAAGTTGCCCCCCGCCGAGCGGACGCGCGACTTCAGCGACGACGTCGAGACGCGCGATCGGCTGCTGGAACGGCTGGGGGACGAGGCCCAGTGGTGCATCTTCGACGGGTACATCTCCGCCCACCACGGCGTCGAGTTTGCTCGCACGCGCGCCGCCGCTTCCCACGAGCGGCAGGTCCACCACCTGAACCGGGCCCTGCGGCAGGTGACGGCGGAGCGCGACGCGACCCCGAACCGCTGCTCGGAGCTCTACTATCTGAAGCAGGGGCGGTTCGTCCCCAATCCCCACACGCCGCTGCAGTGGGCGCAAGCCAGCCTGCTGATCGCGCTGCAGCAGATGGCGGCGACGGCGGCCCTGGGGACCTGAAGCAGGGCCGACGGCGCGACGTCATTCAGGTGCCCGACAGGTACTGCTCGCGCACCGCGAGGCCCGACGGCAGATTCGTCAGCGAGACGATGGCCACGTAGTCGTTGAAACGAAACCGGCGCCGGGCCGTTCCCAGCGGCGCTGGCGCGCGGACCGCGCCGGCCTCGACGCCGTCGTCACCAGCGTGATCCGTCGGAGGCCCCAGCTCCTCCGCCAGGCGGGCACCCGACGACGAGAAGGCCGCCGTTGCCGTTCCGGTGGGAAGCTGGCGCGTGAACGCGTCGACCGACACCAGGCGGCCGCTGGGATCGAAGGTCAAGGCGAGATCCTCGATCGTGGTGAGCGCGCCGCCGTCACCGTCCTTGCTCGACACCGCGCTCGGCAGGGCGGTGCGCGGCAAGACGGTTCGCGAAACGTTCGCGCAGTGCAGTGAGGTCAGCCCCCGCTTCTTCGACGAACAGGTCACGCCCGCCTGCGCCGCCCACGTCTGCACATCGGCGGGGGTCGTGCGGTCCAGGATGAAGCCCAACGCTGGACGCGCTGGCGCTGGCCGCGCTCCCTTGATTCCCGTCATGCCCAGTCGTCGCAGCCCGTCGACCTCGGCCGCGGTGACCCGCGCCGCCGGGCAACCGCCCAGCCGCGCGAGCAGGGGGCGCCCCCACGACGTGTGAAGGGCGCCGATCCCGGCGATGGCACCGAGCAGGATCGCTCCCGCGACGATGCCGCGGCGAGCGTGCGACCATCGCCGCCCGCCGCTTGCCCGCTCGCTCACGGGCTCCCCCCCGCGCCGCCACAGGCGTTGTAGATCTTGGCCGGCGTCTGCACGACCTCCGTCTTCAAGGGCGAGACGGCGCCCGCGATGGTGGTGACGTCGGCCGACGAGACGCCGTCGGCGGTCAAGACGGCGCCGAGATCAGACACGAACTTGTCGAACACCGGGCCGGTGATGCCCAGGTTCGCGTGGATGGCGGTCATGCTGGCGCAGGTGTCACCCTCATCGTTGACGCCCGGGTAGACACCGGGGCCACCCATCAACACGGTGAACTGCAAGCGCAAACAGCTCTTCAGCCGTGCCACCGAGTCGTGACCCGTCGTCCCCACGACCGAGAAGTACGGCGCCTCCTCGCAGTCGGCCAGCAGTCCCGTCACCGCGTCGTCCACGACCTTGGTGACCGTCGGCGCGCCGCCGTACTTCAGATAGAGGCTGGTCGTCGCGCCACCGGCACCGCTGGTTCCGCCCGCGCCACCGGCGCCGCTGGTTCCGCCAGCGCCACCACAAGCGTCGTAGAGCTTGGCCGGCGTCTGGACGATCTGCGCCTTCAAGGGCGCGACGGCGCCCGCGATGGTGGTGACGTCGGCCGCCGAGACGCCGTCGGCCGCCAGGACGGCGCCCAGGTCCGCGACGAACTTGTCGAACACGTCGCTGGGGATACCCAGGCCGGCGTGAATGGCGGTCATGCTGGCGCAGGTGTCGCCCTCGTCATTGACGCCGGGATAGACGCCAGGGCCACCCATCAACACGGTGAACTGCAACCGCAGGCAGCTTTTCAGGCGTGCCACCGAGTCGTGGCCCGTCGTTCCCACGACCGAGAAGTACGGTGCCTCCTCGCAGTCGGCCAGCAATCCGGTCACGGCGTCGTCCACGACCTTGGCGACGGTCGGCGCGCCACCGTACTTCAGATAGAGGGTCACGGCTCCGCCCGCGCCGCCCGCTCCGCCCGCGATGCCGCCCGCGCCCCCGGCGCCAGTCGTCGACGACTTGCTGTCGCAGCCAGCGCCGAGCGCGAGCACCGACCCGACCGCGATGCCGATGGCCCCGAGTCGCCGTCTGTCCCAGCCCCCCGAACGCGTTTCCTTCCGTGCCGTCATGGTTGTCATCGACTGTCCCTTCCGTGGCGAGAATTTTCAGACTGGAGCTGAGTGAACAAGCCGGGAATGTAAGAGCCCGCGGCTCACCAGCAAGAGCACGACCCGTTTTCGAGCGGAAGCGTGACGGCGACCCTCGGCCGAAAGGCTTAGGTCGACAATCAGCCGCGAACCGTTCGGCTTCGAGCTGCGTCATGTGTACGCACAGGGGCGGCGATCGGATCTCGACGACTACACGGCCCGAGGCGGCTCGAGCCCCGAAAGTATCTGCGTAATATGTGGGCCAAGACCGGCGGGAGTACGTACGTAGGGGGAGCCGCCCTGACGGGCTGGCGTCGGTGCCACGTCCCTCTCACAAGGAGCCCCATGTTCGAACCTGCCCGTCCCCATCACTGTCCCGCGTCGCGCGGGCGTCGCCTTCTCTCCGTCGCAGCGCTGTCCGCTTTGCTCGGCATGGCGGCGTGCCAGCATCGTGAGCCCGCGCCACCGCCGGGCGCCGCGAACGAGCCGGCCCCGAGAGCGACACCCACCGCCGAGCCCCCGGGGGGCGGGATGGACGGCGTGACCAAGCCACTGATGCAGCTCCTGACCGAGGAGAAGGCGAATCGTCCCGCCGGGACGCCGACCGCCGAGGCGATCTTCGCCGCCGTCGAGCAAGGCGGGATCAAGACCAAGGATCAGTCGCAGGTCCTGGGCAGGATGGTCGGCGCGGCGTACTGCGAGAACGCGCACACCGAGAGTGGCCTGGTGCTGGGGGTCTGCGAATTCAAGGACGCCGAGACGCTCGCCAAGGGGCGCGCTTACTCGGAGAAGACGTTCGGGAAGTCGCTGCCGAACCGTACGCTGCTCGCCAACGGCAAGACCTTGCTGACGCTCAACCCGCCCGACACCTCCCCGGCCAGCACGGACCAGGTCGGCGTCATCACCCGGATCTTCGCTGGGCTCTAGCGCGTCAGCAGCGAGATGTTGAAAGCGCGTTCGACGAGCCACAGCGACGCCACCGCCGCGATCACCGCCGAGCCGCCCAGCAGGACGAAGCGCCGATAGGCGCGCTTGTGTCGCAGCGAGTAAGCGACGGGGATGAACAGAGCGACCATCGTCATCTGACCGAGCTCGACGCCCACGTTGAATCCGAACAGGGTCTTCAGCAGCGCCCGCCCGGTCAGACCGGCGTCGTTCAGAGTGGCGGAGAAGCCGAACCCGTGGAGGAGCCCCAGGGCGAAGGCGGCCATCCAGCGGTCCCGTCGCAGCAGGGGATAGAGATTGTTCACCGCCGCGACGACCACCGACGCGGCGATCAGGCTCTCGACCAGCCGCGAGGGGAGCGAGACGAAGCCCACGGCGGCCAGGGTCAACGTGATCGAGTGCGCCACGGTGAACGCCGTCACGACGCGGGCGATGTCGGCGCCCGCCGTGCGCAGATCGTCCACCCCCACCCATCTGCCGTCCGCCTGTCGCCGCAGCACCGCTGGCAAGAGCAGCGCCAGCAAGAACAGCAGGTGATCGTACCCGGTCCAGATGTGGTGAACGCCGCTGCGAATCGCCGATACCAGTTGCCCCGCCCCGTCGGCGCGCGCCAGCGCCACCTCCAGGTGACGGCGATCGGCATCGAAGATCAGGACGCGGTTCGTGCCGTCATCGAGGCGGGCGATGCCCCGGTGCTGGGGATCGAGCGCGAACAGCAGCGCGTAGTCGATGGAGAGCGCCTGCGTGGCGGCCGCGCAGCGAAAGTTCAACGTCTGGGACAGGTAGGCACCATCCGAGTGCGACACCACCAGCCCCGGGTCATCGCCCGGGCCCACGACGCAGGCATGTCCTCCGGCGGCGATGCCCAGATGCGACCGGGCGTACGCCCGCGCCGCCGGGATGGCCTGGCGCAGCTCGCCCCAGGTCACCCGCCCGTCGCCGTTGGTGTCGACGCCCACCGCGACCTCGAGATCGCGCACGGCGATGTCCCAGCGAACGGTCATCTCCGTCGCGCCGCGCCGGCCGATGGTCAGGTAGCTGTCGCTCGGCTTGTGCGCGTGCGCGATGCCCGCGTCCATGAGCAGGATCGCCGCGAGCATCAGGCCCGTGCGACGCTTCACGGCGCGCTCCGGAGCTGGTCGCACAGGGCCACCACCGTCGGATCTTGAAAGCCGGTCTGCCGCGCCCACGCCAGGGCGGGCGCGGCCGCGGCGGCCTGCCTGGCCGCTAGCGCCGTCTGCAGCAGGATCAACGCGTCGGCCGGCTCGTGCTGGACCTGCCAGTTGGCGCGCGCCAGTTGCAGGGCGCGGGCGGGGTCGTGCCGGATCACCAGCTCGAAGCGGGCTTCCTCTCGCCCGTGGAGACTGTCGCCCCGCGTGCGCGCGGCGGTGAACCGATCGGCGACCTGGCGCACGTCCTCGGCCGCCTCGGGGGCGCGCGTGTTGGTGTCGGCGATCGCCAGGCGCAGCAGCAGGCCATCGTTTTGCTCGCGACCGCGAAGAATCTCGGGGACCTCGCTGTTCCGGCCGGAGGCGATCAGCAGATCGGCGAGCTGGGCTCGCGTGTAGCTGTCATCGGGATCGAGGGCGAGCGCCTGACGGGACAGCCGCTCGGCCGCCGCCCGGTCGCCCGTCCAGCCGGTGACTTCGGCCAGCACCGACAGCGCCCAGGGGCGCCAGGGGTCGTCCTGACCGGGCCGCACCGAGGCGAGCTCGCGCGTGAGGGCCGCGGCGGCCTGCGGGGCCTGGCCGGTGATCCCCTTCACGCCTGCCCGGCAGACCGTGACGATCAGCGACGAGGACAGTCCCGTCAGCGTCGTGCAGCTGCGGTCGGCCTCGTCGTAGCGCCCCAGCACCGACAGCACGACGGCCCGGGTGAGCCACACCTGCGGATCACCGGGGCGAACCGCCGCGGCGCGGTCGAGATCCGCCAGCGCCGCGGGGAAGTCATGCCGTGATTGTCTGATGGTGGCGCGCAGGACCAAGATCGCCGGCGGTGGGTCGGCCTCGGTCCACCAGGGGGTCAGCGCCGCCTGCGCGTATCCGAGATGGCGCGGATCGGAGGTCGAGCGCGCGTCTTCGATCTCGAGCCGGGCCAGTCGAGCGGCCGCCTCCTCGTCTCGGGGTGAGGCCGCCAGCACGCGCCGCAGGCGCTTCGCCTCGATGGCGCGGGGATCACCGGCCGCCCGGGGAAGCCGCTCGACCACCACGTCGTCGCTGGCGGGGATGTACGGCCCATCGCCGTGAACGCGGCGGCGAGACAGAATGAAAACACCCCCGACCGTCGCGAGCAGGACCAAGGTCCAGAGCGCGACGCGGGGGTGTGAAGACATGCCCGAAGGAAACGACCGACGGCGCATGCGTGAACGAGCTGCTACGGGAAGAGCGAGGTGAAAGCGGCGGGGTTCATCGAGTCCTTGAACGTCTTCGTGGTGAAGTCGTCAGGCAGCGTGGTCGACGAGGTCTTGTTCACGATCAGGTCCTTGACGTAGTCCGTGAACTCCAAGGTGGTGCCGCCGCCGGCCCCACCCATTCCGCCGGTCATGCCGCCGCCGCCGGTCCCTCCGCCGCCGACGGTTCCGCCGGTGCCGCCGCCCATTCCGCCAACGCCTGGAGCGCTGCCGCCCTGGCCGCCAGCCGCGGCTCCACCGGTCCCTGGAGAGGTCGTGCCTCCCGCCCCGCCGGCCCCACCAGCCTTGCCAGCTGTTCCTCCTTGACCCCCGCCGCCCGCGACCACGTGGCCACCGGCGCCGCCCTTGCTACCGGCAGCGCCGCCGCCGCCGTCGGGATTGTTGTTGCTGCTCGAGCCGCAGCCGACCGAGATCGTCAAGGGCAGCGCCAGCAGCGCGCCCAGGGCGAGGCCTTTTCCGTGAGTGAATAAATATCTCATGAGATTGCTCTTCGGTTACATCGCGCCCGAGGCGCCGGGATGCGGGATGGTCAGGTACGGGAACGTGGCATCGAACTGCGACGCATCCTGGAGCACGCCATCGGTGAAGCCGAGCTGGCCCGAAGGCGCGGACGCCGGCGGAAGCAGGAAGCCCATCATGGCGCGCAGGGCGATGTCGGTGACGTCGTCACCGGGGCGGCGACCGTTCGGGAATCCGGCCGGATCGCAGTTCGCGTTCGCCGTCGTCAACACGCCGTTCACGAAGCACTGGGCGGCGCCCAGGTTGTTCTGCATGGCCTTGTGCGCCGCGATGGCGGTGTTGAGCCGCAGGATCTCGCCCGTCGAGCCGTCCTTGTTGACGGTGTCCACGCCGGTGAGAAACGCCGCCACCAGATCGGCACGGGGGAACGTCGTGGGAGCCATGACACCGGCCGAGCCGAACAGCACCTCGAGCAGCTTGGGGAGGGCGGGGTTCGTGACGTAGTCGAGGAACTGGGCGTCGTCCTTGGGCTCACTCGAGTTGAAGCGATCCTTGTCCTTGACGCCGATGACGACCTCGTTGACGAGGGGATTTCCCAGCCGCGAGACCTGCGCCCAGGCGCCGCCTTCCTTCGCCGGTAGGCCATAGGTCGCCTTCGGGTTGATGGCGCGCGCTTGCGGCACGCTCGCCGTCGTCCATCCACCGATGATCGTCTTCCCCGTGGCCACCAGGCAGGCGGTCGGGACCTCCAAGGCCAGGGTGGTGATGTTCTTGTCGGCGATGGTGCTCGGCGCGACCATCCGGCCGGCGAGCGTGTTGCCGCCGATCACGACCGCGGGGGGCGCGTGTACGAGGTCGAAGATGGCGCCCAGGTTGACGGCGAACGACTCCGCACGCTGACCCACGAAGACCCGTCCCGGGGTGGTGCAGTTGGGGATGTTGAAATTGACGTTGTAGACGTAGGGGGCGACGTAGGCGGCATAGTCTGGAAATGACTTGGTGCCGATGTAGTCCGACGGCTTCGAGAAGATGACCGAGCTGTTGGCTGCGTTCGTCGCGTTCACGGCGGTGCCGGTCCGGCGGTTGCCGCGCACGACCGTCAGGGTGTACGTCTCGTCGATGTTCAAGGCGCTCTGATCGGCGGCCGTCACAGGGCCGATGTTCTGCAGCGGCACCGCGATCATCTTGTCGCCCACCGGAACCTTCAGGCCATCCGTGGCCTTCAAGGTGTTGGTGAACCGGAACTGGAACGTCAGGTCTTCCTGCGCGTCACCCGAGTTGTCGACGTGGATCTCGTAGAGCGCGTTGGGATCCATCTTGAAATAGTTCGGACCGCCGTACGCGTCTTGCAACGGGACGTAGTTCGCGATCAAGGTCACGTAGGCGGACCGGCCGTCCTCGTAGCTGTTGAACATGTAGAAGTCGGTGGCGTCCACCTTGGGGTTCTGGGTGACGAACGGGGCCTCGCGGTGGCTCGACGCCATGACGCGGTCGCCCGACATGACGAGCCCTCCGCTGAGTAACAATCCGAGTGCTGCGGCGCGATTTTTCATCGACTGTCCCTTCCGTTTCGAAGATTTTCAGACTGAAGCGTGGATAAGAACCGCGGAATGTAAGAGCGTGTGTCTCGCCAGCAAGGCGCCACGTCGCCTTTTCGCGAAGACCTCCGGAATATCTTTCGTCTCGAGCTGCCATGGGGACGCGGCTCTTAGGCCAAAAGGCTTAGAGGGCCCTCGGCCACCGCGAACCACCCGATCGAGCGCGCGTCATTCGTACGCACCGCCGGCGAGATCGGATCTCGACGACGTACCCAGCCGTGCCGATCTCCCTCGGGCTAGACTGCGGGCGATCGTGTCGACCGCCTTCCTCGCCGCCCATCGGACCCCGCTCCTCCTCCTGGCGGCAACCTTGGCCATCGTGGCGGCCTGTGGCGTCGCCCTCCTTCTTCACCGGCCTCGCAACGATCGTGACTGGAGCCTCGATCAAGCCGTCCTGCCGTCGGTAGAGCTCGCCGGTGAGCAGGTGACTGTCCACGCCATCCGCGACTTCGTCTACCGGAGCGAGACCGACTACACCCCGCGTTACTACGATCGAACGTTCGACGTCGGAAGGCTGTTACGAATCTATTACGTCGTCGAGCCGTTCACGTCGTTCAAGGGGCCGGCACACACGTTTCTCAGCTTCGAGTTCGAGGGGGAGCAGTTCTTGGCGGTCTCGATCGAGATCCGCAAACGCCGGGGCCAGTCGTTCCAGGCCTGGAGGTCCATCTTCCCGTACTACGAGCTGATGTACGTCGTGGCCGACGAGAGCGACGTCATCAAGCTGCGCAGCAACGTCCGTAAGGACACCGTCTTCGTCTATCCGGTCAAGGCCGACGCCGCCGCCAGGCGCGGGATCTTTCTCGACTACATGGCGCGCGTGAACCAGCTTCGCGACCATCCCGAGTTCTACGACCTGCTCACCGACAACTGCACCACCAACATCGTCGACAGCGTCAACCGCGCCACCGGCAAGCACATCCCGTGGAGCTATCAGGTTCTGCTGCCGTCGTACTCCGACGACTACGCCCTGCGGATGGGCCTGCTCGATACGGACCTGCCGCTCGCGGCGGCGCGCGCCCGCTACCAGATCAACGCGCGGGCGGCCGCATACGCCGACGATCCCCGGTTCTCCGCGAAGATTCGCGCGCCCGCGCCTACCGGATCGCCGTAATCCGGCCACCAGACCGCCCGGGCCCCCAGTTGCCAACGCCCAGGGGACGACGCATGCTGGTGCGCTGGAGATTTGGCTTCCCGACCGAGGAGGCGCGTGTGAGGGACTGCGTCCCCGTGTCACGCCACCGCGCGGAGTGGGAGGACTGGGGGATTGAAGATTGGCGACCTTTCAAGACGACGGGCAACGTCGGCTCGACGAGCGACTGCGCGTCCTGTCGGAGGCGACTCGCTCGTTCGCAGAAGACACGAACGACTACAACCGTCTGCTCGACACGATCGCGCGCGCGCTCACCGAGAGCGTGTCCGATGTCTCCGTTCTGTTCGTGGTCAGCGAGGATGGACGGTCGCTGACCCCCCTCTCCGTCCACGCGGCGAGCAGGGAGGATCACCTGCGGTTGCAGGCCCTGTTGAAGAGCGCGCCTATCAGCCTGGAGGAGCGCTCGCTGTCGGAAGGGGTGTTCCGCACGGGCGTCGCCGTTCTGATTCCGAGGCTGCACCTCCAGACGGTGGCGCCGTCGAGCACGCCCGTCTACGTCGAGTTCCTGAAGGACCTTGGCGCGCACAGCATCATCATCGTCGCGCTGCGCATGCACGGTGGCTCTCTCGGCGTGCTCTCGCTCGTTCGCTCCCTCCCCGAGTCTCCCCCCTTCGACGAGCAAGATCGCGAGCTGGCCCAGCTCCTCGCGGACCATGCCGCCCTGGCCATCACGAACAGCCGGCTCATCACGCTGCGCAAGATCGCCGAGGCCCGCTTCGAACGTCTGTCGGACGCTGGCGTCATCGGGATCGTCGTCTCGGACCTGACGGGGCGGGTCCGCGAGATCAACGACACGCTGCTGCGCATGGTCGGCTACACCCGCGAGGAGGTTCTGGGCGGCGGCATATCGTGGAGCTCGTTGACGCCTCCCGGCTCGGAGCAGATGGACGAACGGGCGCGCGAGCAGCTGCTGCGCACCGGCGTCTCCGACCTGCGCGAGAAGGAGTACATCCACAAGAACGGAACACGCATCCCGGTGATGATCGGCGCGACGATGGGCGTGGAGGGTGACGGCCACGTGATCGCCTTCGTGCTGGACCTGACCGACCGCAAGCGCGCCGAGGAGGCGACGCGTCTCGAACAGGCCCGCTTTCGCGCGCTGGTCGAGAACAGTGCCGACGGCATCGCGCTCAGCACCGGAGACGGCACGTTCCTGTACGTCAGCCCAGCCGCGGCGCGCATGCTGGGCCGCCCGGCCAGCGAGGTGATCGGCACCAACTTTCGCGACTACGTCCACCCCGACGACGTGTCGATCGCGCTCGACCAGCGGCGCCGCCTGCTGGAGGGGCGGCAGGCCAGCCCCACCGTGCGCCGGCTGCTCCGCCCTGATGGAAGCGTCCGCTGGGTGGAGGTGACCGCCACCAACCGCATCGACGATCCTGCCATCGGCGCCATCGTGGGCAACATTCGCGACATCACCGAACGAAAGCTGGCGGACGAGGCGCTGCTCGTGTCCGAGAAGGCGAAGGTCAATCTGGAGGCGCAGCTGCGGCAGGCGCAAAAGATGGAGGCCGTGGGGCGGCTGGCCGGGGGCGTCGCCCACGACTTCAACAACCTGCTCTCCGTGATCTTGAGTTACGGGCAGATCCACGTCGACGAGATGCCGGAGGGCGATCCAGGGCGGCCCGACGTCGAGGAGATGTTGAAGGCGGGGCAGCGGGCAGCGGATCTGACGCGGCAGCTGCTGATGTTCAGCCGACAGCAGGTGATCGAGCCGAAGGTGGTGGATCTGAACCGGTTGCTGCAGAACGTGGACAAGATGCTGCAGCGGATCCTGGGCGAGGACATCGACCTGGTCTCGCTGACGAAGAACCCGGTGGGGGGCGTGCTGGTCGATCCCAGCAGCATGGAGCAGGTGGTGATGAACCTGGTCATCAACGCCCGCGACGCCATGCCGACGGGCGGGATGCTGACCATCGAGACGGAGAACGTCGTGCTCGACGAGGCCTACGCGCGGGAGCACATGGGCGTGACGCCGGGACGTTACGTGATGCTGGCCGTGACGGACACCGGCGTGGGGATGGACCGCGCCACCCAGACGCGCATCTTCGAGCCGTTCTTCACGACCAAGGAGAAGGGAAAAGGGACCGGGCTGGGCCTGTCGACGGTGTTCGGCATCATCACGCAGAGCCGGGGCAGCGTCTGGGTGTACAGCGAGCCGGAGCGGGGGACGACCTTCAAGATCTATCTTCCTCGCGTCGACGGGGCGTTCGACGAGGCGGCGCCGCCGAGCGATCCCGCCAGCGCGCGCGGCGCCGAGACCATCCTGCTGGTCGAGGACGAGGAACAGGTGCGCGCCGTGGCCCACACCATCCTCGGCCGCGGCGGCTACCATGTCCTCGAGGCGCGCGACGCGATCGACGCGCTGTCGATCGGCGAGACCTACGCCGGGGACATTCATCTGCTGTTGACCGACGTGGTGATGCCCGAGATGAGCGGGGCCGAGCTGGCGATGCGCCTGCGGGGCACGCGGCCGGACCTCGCGGTCCTGTGCATGTCGGGCTACACGGACGACAGCATCGTGCGACATGGGGTCCTGGTCGCCGACTTCGCGTTTCTACAGAAACCCATCACGCCCGAGGCGCTGACCCGCAAGGTGCGCGACGTGCTGGACGCGCGTCGGCTGGCCGACGCGCGGGCGTGACGCGGTCTGGGCGAACGGCGCCCTGGCATCTTCAAGCGGCGGGTCGCCGGCGACCGGCGGGGTGGCTCGCCCGGCGCGCGTAGGACACCACCTCGATGTTGTTCCCTTCTGGATCCTTGACGAAGGCCGCATAGTAATGCGGCCCGTAGTCGGGACGCGGTCCTGGCTTGCCGTTGTCCTTGCCTCCGGCGGTCAGCCCGGCGGCGTGGAACGCATCCACCTCGGTGCTTGTGTCGACCCGGAAGGCGTAGTGCCCGCCCCCTGCTGCTTTCCGGTATCGCGATAACCAGAAGATCTTCTGCTTCGCCGAGCCCATCGCGAAGGCGGACTTGACGTCCATGTTGATCTTCATCCCGATCGCGCCGAGGGCCACGCCGTAGAACTTGCGCGCCGCCTCGATGTCGCGGACCGGGACACCGATGTGGTCCATCAGAACGAGCTTCGTGCGTCGGGTCGGGCTCATGCGTCCTCTCTTTCGGGCTCCCACGGTCCCGATAAACCTGGGCACGCCGGGGCACCTTGTCGAGGGGGGCGCCGGACGCCCTGAGGCGCCTTTCTGCCCGGGCGCGCGGACCGCGAGCGAACGCGACGCTGGAAGAAGCGACGAGACGCTCGCGGTTCGGATGATTACTGGCAGACGTACGTGGTGGTGCAGTTCCCGAAGACGCCAGAACCGGCGAACGTTCCGCTGGCCGACATGTGACAGCCGAACTGCGCCGTCTGGCCGGCGTTGACGGTGAACAATTGCGTGTTGTGGGCCGTGTAGTAGCCCCCCAGCACCGTCGCCGAATCATACACACCCTGTCCGAAGAACTGATTCGTTCCGGCGATCTTCGCCAGCGGCCACATGACCTGTACCCCCGTCGGCGTGAAGGTGACGTTCTGGGTCGACGTGGTCAGGTCGACCGTCACCATGCAGCTCACGGTCTGCGGCGCCGTGAACAACGAGGTCCCCAGGACGTTGACTGTGGCGGCGCCGCTGTAGCTGGTATTTGCGCTTCCGGTCTGACCGGCGAACGCCGAGGCCGCGACGGGCACCAACAGCGCCCCCGCCAGCACCGCCGCGCCCAGTGCCCGAGAATGCAAGCGCTTCGTCTTCCCGATGCGCTGATTGACCTGCTTGCCCACCGAAACAACGGATTGAATGAGTGTTCCCAACATGATTGCTCCTTCACAGTACCCACGTGTTGAGGGAGGCCAATTCCTCCCGGGGCGGAGCGTATCGTTGGAGCGTGACGCGCGTCAAGATTGCCGGTCGACGCGAGACCGAGCGTCAGCCGCGTCCCGGTCCGCGTTCGGGCAGGCCGAAGCCGAACGTCGCGCCGACGTCGGGACGGCCCTCCGCCCAGACGCGGCCGCCGTGCCGCGAGACGATCCGCTGAACGAGCGCCAGGCCGACGCCGGTGCCCTCGAACTCGGCGTCGGTGTGCAGCCGCTGAAAGACACCAAACAGCTTGTCGGCGTACTGGGGATCGAACCCGGCGCCATGATCGGTGACGGTGTAGCGAAGCTCGCCGCTCTCACGCTGTCCCGCCACCTCGACGATGGCCACCGGCCGCCGGCGCGAGTACTTCACGGCGTTGTCGAGCAGGTTCGTCCAGACCTGACGCAACAGCTCGACGTTGCCCAGCGCGACCGGAAGCTCGCCGAGCCGGAGCTCGATCACCAGCTCGGGGTTCGCGGCGCGGATGCCGGCCAGCACCGTCTCCACGACGTCGCGCATGTCGATCTCGGTGATGGGGTGGACGGCGTGGTATCCGAGGCGAGACAGCCGCAGCAGCTCCTCGATCAGGTGATTCATGCGCTGCGCCCGGGCCCGGATCACCCCCAGCATGCGACGGGCGTTGGCGTCGAGCTGGGGGCCGTGGTCCTCCTCGAGGATGCGCGAGTACCCGTCGATGGCGCGCAGCGGGGCGCGCAGATCGTGCGACACCGAGAAGGCGAACGCTTCCAGCTCGCGATTCGCCATCTCGAGCGAGGCGGTGCGCTCCGCGACCCGCCGTTCGAGCCCCTCGACCAGCCGGCTGTTGTCGATGGCGAGGGCGGCACGGTCGGCCAGGTCCTGGACCAGATGGAGATCATCCAGCGTGAAAGGAGGACGAGCCGTGCTGGTCCGAAAGAGCGACAGGTAGCCCAGGTTGATGCCGCGGGCGCGCAGCCGGACCACGATCATCCCCGAGATTCCGATCTTCTCGAAGATGGGAATGAAGGCGGGTGCGACGTGCTGCCTGAATCGTTCGAAGTCGAGCTGGGGTTCGTAGTACGGCTCGCCGGTGGCGATCACCTGCCCCGAGATTCCCTGACCCAGCCGCAACGGAGCTTGATCGTGGAACATCCGAAGGAATTCATTGATCTCGGGATCCGGATGGTAGGTGGCCACGGGAACGAGCGCGTCGCCGTCGATCAAACGAATGTTCGCGGCCTCGCCGACCAGCTCGGAGAAGCGGCGGGCGATCACCCCCAGCAGACGGGGCAGATCGGTGCTGGCCTCGGCAAACAGCTGCGCTGATTCGGCGAGGGCCTGCAAGCGATTGGTCTGGCGTTCCGCGTCCGTCACCGGAATTCAGTTTACCACCGGCCGTGCCGCGCTATTTTCGCGCGGGCGACGTCCGTCGCTAAGTAGGCGGAATCGTGTACGCGGACAGGACCTCGGTCCGGCCGGCGTGCGACGTCTCTTTCACCTTGCCGACGCCGCGCACGAACCAGTAGTCCTTGTCGACGGCGCCGCTGGTGCCGTTCAGCTTCTGGATGTGCACGGAGGTGAACGTCCCGGCCGGCACCGTGACGCTCTCCGCGGCGTCGATGACCTTCCAGGCGCTCGTCTGCGCGGTGGTGGTGCTCGCGTTGCCATCGGTGGCGTCGACGTCGGTCTCGGTGAACGACTCGGTGTAGGTCACTCCGGTCACCAGGTGGGCGGGCGTGATGTCGATGCGCAGCTTGGACGGCGCGTACATCGAATAGCTTTGCAGGGCGGAGGAGGCGGTGCTACCCGCCGTGTAGACGTCGTCCCGGTAGCGCACGATCGCCGTCTCGGTGTCGGCCTGCCAGGTCAGCTGGTCTTGATCGCCGGGAACGACGGTGTGAAATCGCCAGGCCATGACGCCGGTCCGGCCCGGCACGCCTTCGTTCGCCTCGACGGACACGGTCTTCGTCCTGTCGGCGACGCCACCATCCTTGTCGGTGTCGGACGTCGCGTAGGTCCAGGTCGCGCCCATGATGGGCGGCTCGAAGCTGCCGTTGCCGGTTGCCATGGCGCCACCGTTGCCGGTTGCCGTGGTGCCGCCGCTGCAGGTGACCGTGGTGCCCCCGCTGCCGGCGACGGTGGTGCCCCCGCTGCCGGCTACGGTGCCGCCGCCGCTGCCGGTAGCCGCTTCACCGCCACTACCGCCGGGGGCGCCGCCCGTCCCCGTGTTGCCGCCTTTTCCGCCGCCGCCACATCCCGCCAGCGCCAATCCGCAGGCGACGATCGCCGCCAGGTTCTGCATCCGGATCATTGCCATTGCGTATCCATCCAGTTCGCTCGCGCGATCAAAAAGTCGTGCATCGCTTGGACCTGTCCATCCCACGTCGCCACGCTCGGACCGTAGACGATTCCACTGTGTCCATTCGGCAGCACGGAGCTGACGGGCCACTTCGCGAAGTCGCGCGCCACCGCCATGGTCTCGAGCTGCCCCGTCAACATGGTGATTCTTTGTTCGTGGGCGGCTTGCGAGAGCAGGTTGCCCCGCAGCGCCTTCCAGCGCGTCTTCACCTGGGCCACGAACGTCGGGTCCGTCATCAGCTTGGGGAACCAGCTGTTGACGTTGCGACTGGGCAACGACCCAGCCGTCTGCCCTGATACTGCCAGCCGGAATCACTGGTGCTGGAGGTGGGGTTCACGTTGGCCTGTCCCCCCACGCCGAGCGCGAAGTTGTAGTCCCAGTACGGCCCCCCTTGCAGCAGTCCGCCGCGATCCTTGTAGTAGTACGAGCTGCGCACGTAGGAATCGACGTTCCGCGTGAGCTCGTTGATGATCAGATCGTCGACGAAGGACGGGATGTCGATGTACTGCCCGTAGTTTCCGATGGGCGTGGTGAACAGCGTGTCGTGGAAGCTCTGGACGTAGCTGGTGATCCAGGCGAGCTGGGCGGCCGGGGCGGGAAGCGGCGAGGGATCGCTGATCTCGGAGGCGATCGCGCGCGACCCGCGCGGCTACGTCCTCACGGGTGAAGCGGTGGTGAAGGCAGGGCGCTGGTCCGAGGACCGGGACCCTTACCTCCTCGAGACCTGCGTGCCGGGGATCTTCGCCTGTGGCGACGTGCGCTCGAGCCCCGTCAAGCGGGTGGCGGCCGCCGTGGGCGAGGGGAGCATGGCCATCGCGTTCATCCACCAGTTCTTGGCCGCCACCCGCGCCTCGACCACGGCGTGACCCGGGGAGGCGCGGTGCGCGGGACGGCGCGCGTGGCGCCGTCCCGTCTCACGTTCGCGCTATTTGCAGGCGGCCAGGCCCAGCTGCGCGCCCAAGCTGATGAGCTGCTGGCACTCGCTGATGACCGAGGCCTGCTCCGTCGCCGCCTGGGTGCACACCGCCGCCGAGAGCCCGGCGCAATCGGTGGAGGCGGTGGTGCTCCCCGCAAGAACCGCTTCGGCCGCGCAACAGGTCGCGGCCTTGTCGCAGATGGAGCAGGTCGCGGTGCCAGTCGTTCCACCAGTCGCGCTGGCCCCGCCGCCACCGCTGGTGCCGCCGCTCCCGCTGTTGCCGCCCGCGCCCGCGCCCGCGCCCGTCGGCACACAATCCGGAAGGTTCTGGGCGCAGGCGTCCAGCATGGTGCAGTCGGTGATGCTGAGGCAGGCCGTGGCCGCGGAGGTGATGGCGGCCTGGTTCGAGCAAGTGGTCGTCCCGAGGCTGGCGGTGCAAGCCGCCACGCACTCCGCCACCGTGATGGTGACGCCCGCGGCCATTTCGCACGGCACTTCCTTCATGCATGCCTGCATGCAGAGCGCCGTGTTGTTCCCGCCGGCGGTCGAGCTCCCGCTGCTGCAGCCCGGTGCCGAGACGACCATGAATCCGAACGCCAAGAACCCGGCTCCGACGAGACACTTACCAACCGACAACATTTTGCTCGACATTTTTGCGACGCTCCTCATGAAAGGTGAGAGGGGGGAAAGCGGCAGATTATCACGGGCGGAGCTGCCCCAGCGGCCGCTTCATGGCGCCAGCGTGACGTGGGCGCGCCCGACCGCCTCCGCCAGCGCGTGCGCATAGCGACTCTGGATGGCGACGAAGATCCGCTCGGCTATCTGGTGATGGTAGACATGGCTGGTCAAGTTGCGATCGCGCAGCATGTCCAGCCAGAGCGTTTCGTCCTGCAACAGCCCCAGCTTGTAGCCGGCAATCAGTGCCCGGCGGGGAGACTCCGCGGGCAGTCCCTCCCTTTCAGCGACGAACTTGATCAGCTTCCAGGTCGCCTCGAACGTAAATTCGAAAGCCTGGATGACGCCGGCCCGATCTCGCTCGGAGGCCACCGGTTCGGCCAAGAAGGCCAGTAAGGTGGCCAGGGCGGTCTCGGCGTTCGCCAGGGCTTTGGTCGTCATGGGGAGCGTTCGAAAACCAGCTGTCCCGTGGTCTTGATCTCGTCGATCAAGGTCGGCGCGCACGTGGCGAGGTCGACGAGATCGAGCTCGACGAGGGCGGGAAGCTCGTCTTCCGTCTCCATGACGAAAGCCGCCCAAGCGGCGCTGCCCGGCCCCGACAACTCGAAGGCCAGGTCCACGTCCGATGAGCGCGTATTGGTTCGGCGCACGCTCGATCCGAAGAGCCAGATCCGCGTCGGATCGAGCCTCCGCACGGCACGCGCCACCACATCGCGCACGACCCGGTCAAGACGCTCGTCTCCCAACGACTGAATCACGAAGCTCGAACTTTAACACGCGGACAACACCGTCAGGCCGGGGCCGGGCCGGTGAACCGGCGCTACGGAGGCGTTTGCAGGGGCGGTGTCGCCATCGGCGACGTGTGCTCGGCCGGTTCCAGCTCCGGAACGGCATCGTCGTCCTCGCCAGGCTGCGGCGGCTTCTCGAGGTGCGCGCCCTTCATGCCGAAGGGCATCTCGGGCATCATGTCGGGCTGCGCGGTCGGCGCGTGGGGAACGTAGGGGTGCCCGTGGGCCTTGTTGCAGGCGTTGACCCGGATGCCGCCCACGCCGGCGGAGGCCCCGAACACCAATGACGCCCCCAGCCAGGGCAGCGGGGTGCGCCCACGAGAGGCCGCGTGGATGGTCTCGGCGAAGCTGAGCACGGAGACCGCGATGTCCGCGGCGGGCAGCAGGGGCGACTCCGTGCAGGTGAAGCCGGGCGTGCGCTGCGCCTTGGGGGGCGGGCCGCTCGTCATGAAGAACGAACATCCCGTGG
The DNA here is from genome assembly GCA_036500205.1 of Polyangia bacterium. Taxonomy (GTDB): domain Bacteria; phylum Myxococcota_A; class Polyangia; order Fen-1088; family Fen-1088; genus DASYCK01. The sequence continues at coordinate 28,469 of DASYCK010000209.1, forward strand.
CGGGAACCGCGCCCAAAGCCAGCAGAACCGTGCCGAGCACACCCCAGCGGTAGCGTCTTCCGTCGCCGATTCCGTTCATGGATGGCCCAGGGGGGCACGGATCGCAGGCAGCCTCATGATCTCCACAGAGTCCCGAGACGTACCGCGGGGCTCAAAAAAATTCAACCGTGAACGGCCGGGCCCCTCGCCCCCGCGGAAGGGCCCGGCCGAGCTCAGTTCCTCCCCTTCACCGACGACGTGGCCGGTATCAGCATCTTCAGCAATGCCTTCAGCTTGGTCGTCGGCAACTTGTTCGTGAAATGACTGAGGTCGTCGGATCCCAGGGCCGCGCTGAACGTCGCCGTGCTGGCCTTGTTCGTGGGAAGCTGGTGGCACAGGAAGCAGCCGGCCTGCTTCGCGTTGGTCCCGAAGGGATCGTAGCCGGTCGAACCGGTCTGCAACCAGGTCTCCATGGTGGTGTTGGCCATGTGCGGAAAGCCGATGGGCTCGCCGAACTTCACGTTCGCCTGCTGCGTCTGAAAGCCCTGGATGGTGAACGGCGTGGTCGGCGGGTTCGTGCCGCGAATCCACAGCGAGCCGATCATCTTGTAGTTCTTCCAGACGCCCTTCATCTGTGGCTGGAACGTCGCGTTCAGGCAGGCGACGTTGCCGGGGCTGTTCGAGGCCGGTTGCTTGGGACCGTCGGGCACAGCCACACAGTTGGCGGCGCTGGCCCCGCCCGCCGGAAGCAGGTCCGTGCGGCAGATGTTGACCTGGATGTACGTGGTGCTGCTTCCCGGCGTGGGATCGGCGTTGCACTGGGGCGGTGAAGTCGTGACCGAGCAGGTCTTCGAGGTCATCACGCCCGAGCCCGCCGTCTGCGGATTGAAGAAGGACCAGGGCGTGCCGAGCGGTGAGGTGGGCGCGATGGGCGTATCGCCGCCGGGCGCGCAGTCGGGATCGTTCGCCACATGTTCGAACGACGCCCAGATCCATTCGCCGTGCGTCTGCGTCTTCTGCACCAGGTGCAGGCCCACCAGGCCGAAGCGCCCGTTGCAGTAGAATATCGTCGCCGGGCAGGCCTTCGCGGTTCCGAAGTCTCGCCACGACGTCTTGACCTCGAGCGCGCCTGGAATGGCGGGCGTCGTCACGCTGTCCGGCGGCAGCCACAGCGGGTTCTGGCAGTTGCCGCCGGCGTCGGGCAAGCAGGCCTTCTTGTACGTCGCCTCGGTGTAGAGCCCTTTCTGAACGACGAAGTTGTACATCGCCGCGTTGAAACGGATGTCGTACAGCACGGTGGCGCCGGCGACGTCGACGAGATGATCGTCTGTTCCGGCCTGTCCCTGGTCGAGTCCCGCCGTCTTCAAGCCGGTGTTGCCGCCGGGATAGGGGCCGGGTGCCTTCGAACCGTCCAGCTTCAGCAAGTTGTACCAGGGCGCCATCTGCAGGAAGAGGGGCGTCAACGCTTTGCCATTGTTCGGATCCGGCGTCATCTGGGTCAGGTAGATGAATTGATTCCAGCCGAAGGTGTGGAAGTCGCAGAAGATCTGTCCCTGGGGAACGTCATTCAAATAGGCGGGGCTCGCGACATTGATCGCACCGCCGCCGCTGAACGCGCCCGTGCAGGTCGCCGGGGGGGCGGCGGGCGCGGGTTTGGGCGGCGGCATGGCGCCCACGTCGCCCGGTTTTGCCGCTGCGATCGTGGCCGTTGCCGCGATCAGGCCAGCGACAATGAATCCCCCCATGAAGACCTTTTCGACTCCGCCGATTCGTGCCATCCCGGTCGATTCAAGCGATCGCATGTCCCCAAGCCTCCTCACGCCGAACGTCCACATGCTCCGGCAACGGCACCGTAAATGAATTTGCGGACGTTGTCATCAGAATATTTTCATTGGTTGGCGTTCCGCCGGTCGGCAACGTCGACAATTGCGGTGCCGAACGTGGACTTCCAAGAAGTCGGGTGCGCGAGCGCGACACGCGACAGTTGTACGGATGCCGACGAGCTAGCGCGCTCGCGCGAGGCCGACGCGATACAAAGTCCCGTCGGCCGTCGATCCGGACCGTCGCTTCAGCGGCACGGTTCCGTTGTCGCTCGAGATGTAGAGCGCGCCGTCGACCGGTGAGATCGCGACCCCCACCGGGCGCACCGAAGACTCACCCAGCTCGCCCGCGGACCAGGACCAGGCGCCGTCGCGCGCCACGCCGTTCGCGCCGCCGCCGAACACGACCTCGTATGGATAGGTCGTGGCGTCGGTCGTCGACGTGGGCATCGGCGACTTGCCGTTCGCGTCGAACGGCACCCAGATGACCTTGTGACCGGTGGAGGGCGTGCGATCCCAGGAGCCGTGCAGCGCCACGAACGCGCCGCCGTGAAAACGCGCCGGCAACGCGCCGTCAGGCCCGTCGAAGAAGGTGATGCCGAGCGGCGACGAGTGGGCCTGCATGAAGGTGAGCGGAAGCGCCGCGTGCGCGCCACACCAGGCGTCGTCGTGCGGGCTCTCCGTGGTGCCCACCAGCGGAACCTGGCTGGCCCAGGCGGCCTGGAGCTTCGTGCCCGGCGCGACGACCCGGCCGCCCACCACCACCCGCGCGGCCGCGAAGCAGAACGGATAGCCGTAGGCCTTCCCCGGCTCGAGCGCGACGATCTCCTCGCCGGGGTTGTCCGCGTGAACGTCGGCGCCGTGGTACCGCAGATCGTCCATGCCGCTGAGCACCCCCACCAGGCGGCCGGCGGCGTCGCGCGTGAAGCCGGTGACGTTGCGCACGCCGCTGACGAACACCTCGCCGTCTCGCCATTGAAAGGGCCTTCCCGGCGTGAATCGCGAGAGGTCGAAGCGCTTCAAGACGGAGCGGTTGCCGTCGTACACGTCGCCCTCGGGGCGGTTCGCGTTGTGCTGGGAGCCCGAGTCCACGTACATGAATCCGTCGTAGACGTGCACCGGATGGAACGGGTGACTGCCGCCGCCGGGCTGGCCGATCATCACGTCCTCACCCGGGCCGCCGTGGTCCAGCTCCGGCGCGTATCTCCAGCGCTTCACGCCTTCGCGCGTTCCCGCGTACAGGTAGCCTCCGCGCGCGTCGATGTCGCAGTTGTTGCCGTTCTCATTGCCGGTGTTGGCCCACTCGACGATCTCCCCTGGCTGGAACACGCCGTCATGGTTGGCGTCGCGGTAACGCCGGATGGCGCCGGGCACCGTGACGCCGAACAGGTCGCCGTTCGGGGCGAACGTGAGCTGCCGCAGCTCGCCCTGATGGCTCGCCACGACCCGCGCGCACAGGCCGGCGGCGACGAAGTGCTGGCTCGCCGGTAGCGGGATGCCGCGGCAGGGATCGGGAAGGGATCCCTTCGCGGAGGGAGCCGCGGCCGCAACCGGCGCGTGCTCGACCGGCGTCACGCCAGGCGAGCCTGGCCCGCGCGCGAAGTGCTCGCACCCGAGATCCACGCCGACGGACGCCGCCACCAAGAGGGAAGCTGCGATGATGTGCCGAGCGCGCGTCATGACGGACCATCATGCTTCATCGAATGAGCACATCGACGACCAGTTTCAGGTGAACATCGGCGGATGAGGAGGTCCGAACGTACCGGCGCCGGCGGCCTTGCGCCAGGCGCGGATCGTGTCCAGGTTGGGTGCTTGGACTTCACGCATAGCCAAAGGGGGGTGGTCACGTTGCCCGCCGCGCGATCGTGCCTCGACAAACCTTCGAGCGCACGCGCGTCCGTCAGCGTCGGGTGAGGGGTGCCTCGACGTCGAAACGGGAGGGCGCGCTACGGGGTCATCTTGGCTCTGTGGGCTGGCTGCGCCACCGGACAGGCGCACCATGAACCGGAGGTGAAGTCCCTGAACATCAAGGGGAACCGGGCCGTGTCCGACCGGCAGATCGAGAAGCGGATCCTGACCGCCCCGACGGGGTGGTGGCCCTTCGCCAAGAAGTACTCCTTCGATCCGGTCGTCTGGGCGACCGACCTCGAACGAATCAAGCGCCTCTATGGCAGCCGCGGTTACTACCAGGCGGGCATCCACGATCGCGTGACGCCGAGGCCCCCCGACGGCGTGGGGCTCGAGGTGGACGTCGAGGAGGGGCCGCCCACGCACATCGGCGCGCTGGAGCTGACGGGGCTGGAGTCGCTGGAGACGGCGGACCGAGCGGCGCTGGTGGCGGCGCTTCCCCTGCACGTCGGCGACACCTTCGACGAGGCCGCCTGGGCAACGGCGAAGGGCTCCCTGAGCACGCGCCTGCGCGACCGTGGCTTCGCCGAGGTCACCGTCGAGGGCAGCGCGTTCGTCGACGTGGCGACGGCGACGGTGGCCTTGAAGCTGGTCGTTCACCTGGGACAGCCGTTTCGCTTCGGCGCGATCGCGATCGACAACGGGGGCGGCACCGCCATTCATGGCGAATGGATCTGGGACCAGGTGCGCCTGGCCGCGCCCGACGGCCAGCTCTATTCGGAGGAGGCCCTGACGGAGGCGCAACGGCGGGTCACGAACATGGGCGTCTTCGCCGTGGTCAAGGTCACCGCCGGGGCGCCCGATCACGCGACGGGGCGCATCGCCGTGCTGGTGGAGACGCGCGAGGCGCCTCTGCACACGCTGAAACTGGGCGGCGGCATCCGCGTCGATCAGATTCGCAACGAGGCGCGCCTGCTCGGCGAGTGGACGAACCGCAACTTCAAGGGCGGCATGCGGCGCCTGACGCTGCACGCGGAGGCCGGCTGGGCCTTCATCCCCAACGCCTACGCCGTGGAGACGAACGCCCAGGACACGGCGCTTCGCAACGGACCGATCGCCCGCGTGCGCCTGGAGTTCGAGCAGCCTCAGTTCCTGAGGCGCCCCTCCCTGCGCGAGCGCAGCACCGTGGAGGTGACGCGCACCCTGGAGCAGGCCTACGACGATCTGGGGGGCAGCCTGGCCAACGGCGTGATCTGGCAGCCGCGCGCCTCGCTGACCATCTATCCGTCGCACCATCTGCAGGGCGATCAGCTGAACGGTCCGCCGGGCGCGGGCGTGCTCACGTCGCCGCTGACGCTCGGTTGCAAGACCAGCGGCGACAGCTGCTTCGTGTGGCTGTCCTATCTGGAAGAGATCATCACCTGGGATCGCCGCGACAACGTCCTCGAGCCGCGCAACGGCTTTTACGCGAGCCTGTCGCTGCAGCAGGGGGGCGGGCCGTTGCTGGGGGACTTCAACTACTACCGGGTGCTTCCCGACGTGCGCGGCTACGTCAGCGTCGGTGAGGACGACGAGCTGACGTTCGCGGGGCGGCTGCGCGTGGGCGAGCTGTTGCCCACGTCGGGCAACGCGCAGGACAGCGCGGTGGTGACGCGATTTTACGGTGGCGGCTCGCAGTCGATGCGCGGCTTCAATGACCGGCGCCTGTCGCCGTTGCTGGAGTCCCAGCTGCCCGCCTCGCCGGGTAGTCCGAACGCCCCACCGTTGGTGACCATCCCCATCGGTGGTGACGGGATGATCGACGGCAGCCTCGAGGTTCGCTACGCGGTCACGTCGAACCTCATCGTGGCCGCGTTCCTCGACTTCGGGCAGGTCACGATGGGGTCGCTGGCGCCCACCGACTTCACGCACGTGCTGCTCGCCGTGGGGGCGGGCGTGCGCTACCTGACGCCCGTGGGGCCGGTGCGCCTCGATTTCGGTCGCCGTCTTCAGGTTGGCCGTCCGCCCGCGCTGTACGTGGTCGATGCCGCCGGGCAGATCAAGCAGAAGAGCTACAAGGTCGACGACAGCTGCTTCGGGCTCGGGGGAACGGGCGGAAGCGAGGTCACCGATAATTTGTGCGTGTTGCACGTCTCGATCGGGGAGGCATTTTGAGGCGCCTCGCGCGGGGTGCGGCGGCGGTGGTCCTGACGATCGTCGGTGTGACGGCGCTGGCCGTGGGAATCACCCTGACCCTGTTGCGAACGGGGTGGGGCGGTGACCTGGCCCTGCGGCTGGCGCTACCGCGGGTCAACGGCGCCATCGCCGGTAATCTGCAGGCTGGCCGGTTCCGTTTCGGCGGCGACCACCTGTCGCTGAGCGACGTGGTGCTGCGCGATCCGGAGGGTGAAGTGGTGGCGCGCGTTCGTGGCATCGACGTGGCGTTCTCACCGCTGGCGCTGTTCTCGAAGCACGTTCGCGTGCGGCGCTTGAACGTCGCGGCGCCGGCGCTGTTCCTGCGTCAGGATGCCCGTGGCCTCAATCTGGCGCGCGCGCTGGGCCCGAGGAAGCCCGCGGCCGCCGCGACCTCCGTCGCGCCGCCAGCGAGAACGACGGGCGGACTGACGGTGGATCTGTCGGAGGTGCGCGTCAGCGACGGCACGATCGATTTTCAGTCGAGCCCGTCCGGCGGGGCGCCACCGGTGGCGCTGTCCGGGCTGGCGATCGGCGCGACGGCGCACTACGAAGCGGGCCCCGTGGCCTTCAACGCCACGGTGGACGTGACGGCCGCGGCTCGCCAGCCCTTGCAAGGTCCGATCGTATTGCACGTCAGCGGGCAGGGCAGCGGCGATGCCCGTACCGTCGACCTGCGCGCGTCGATCGCCGATGCGGCCGTTGAAGCGGCGCTGCGCACGACCAGCGCCACGGCGGCCACTCTGCGCGTGTCGCGGTTGCACGTGACCCCGCAGGTCGTGCACGCCTTCGCCCCGGTGGTGCCGCTGCTGATCCCGGTCAACGTCACCGCGCAGGCCAGTCGGGACGCCGACACGCTGACCTTCGAAGCCAATCTGAAGAGCGGCGCTGGCGCGCTGACCGCCAGCGGCACCGTCGACACGCGCACGGCCAGCGCGCACCCGTTCGCGGTCACGGCGCGCGACCTCGACCTGGGACGGTTGCTCGCTGGCTGGCCGCGCACGGGCCTGTCGGTCGACGTGACGGGCGCGGGCTCCGGCCACGCGCTGACCGATGTGACGGGCGAGCTCACGCTCGACATGCCGGCGGGCCGGGTGGCGGCCACGCCGGTCGGGCCGGTCGCCTTGCGTCTGAAGGCGGAGCGGGGGCAGTTCGAGGTGGTGCAACTTCGCGCCGCCCTTCCCGGGCTGGGCGTCGTCGCCCACGGTCCCGCCGGGCCGGAGCGAATGGCCCTGGAGATCGTCGTCGACGCACGGGATCTGGGCCTGACCAGCCGGACGTTCGCCGCGTTTCCGGGCTGGCCGCTGCCGCCCATCACCGGTCGGGGGCGCATCGACGCCACGCTGTCGCGCACGACGGATCTACCCGCGGCGGTCGTGATGGCCACGTTTCCCGCGTTGACCGTGGCCCAAAACAGCGTCAGGGGATTGAGCCTGACGGCGCGGATTCCCAACGCGCGCGCGCCGCAGATCGGTGGGGCCGAGCTGAAGATCGCCGAGGCGCGCGTGGGCGGACACACGCTGGAAGGCGTCACGGCGCACGTGCAGCTGACCGCGCATCGTCTGGACGCGGACGTTCACCTGGGCGGCGCGGAGCCGCTCACGTTGACGTCCGGCGGAACGTGGGGACCGGACCGCGCCTCGTTCGCGCTGGACCGGCTCACGGTGCGCTATCCGGAGGCGACGTGGACGCTGGTCGGGCAAACGCGACTGGCATGGCATGACGAAGACCTCGCGGTCACGGGGTTGAGCTTGCGCGCCGGGCCGCAGCAGCTGCAGGCGAGCATGAGCAAGCGCGGCGCGCGCCTGCACGCGAAGTTGAACCTGCAGCACCTCGATCTGGGGCTGTTGCCGCCAGTGGCGCTGCCTCCGAACCTGACGCTGGGGGGGACGCTCGACGTCAGCGCCGCGCTGGACGGCACGTCCGCCGCCCCGGAAGCGCGAGCCACCGTCGACCTGCGCGACGGCCGCGTGGGCCGCTATCGCGAGCTGTCGCTGCAGCTCGACGGACGCTACGGCGGTGGTCGCGCCGTCGGCCGCGTGAACGCGAAAGGACTGGAGAGCGCGATCGACGCCCGCTTCGACGTCCCCACGGTCTGGCCGCTGCGCAACGCGCGCGGACCGCTGACCCTGGATCTGACCATTCCCGAGACGGACGTGGCGCGCGTGCTGGCGGCGCTCCAGCTACCGATGAAGCATCGCATCGTCGGCAAGGTGGGAGTCGAGCTGCATCTCCACGGCACGGCGGCGGCGCCGGTGCTCGCGCTGGATGCTTCGACGCATGCGCTGGCGGTGGATGACCAGCTGGTGGGAGACCTGGCGCTTCACGTGGCGGGCGACGCGGGCTCACCTGTCACCGTCGGCTTGAACGTGCAGACCCCCCACGCCTTGCCGGTCACGCACGGGCCGGGCGATGCGCGTGCTCTGCCGCTGCTCGGGGTCGGTGCGCTGCAGATGCGGGGCGACCTCTCACTGGCGTCGCTGGTCCAGGGAATTCCAGATCGGGCTCAGCTGATGCGCACCCACTTCGCGGTGACGGGCGAACTGCAGCAGGTGCCGCTGGCCGCGCTGGCGCGGGCGGCGCGCTCGCACGCGCTGACGGGCGGCGTCGCCTCGCTGCGCGTCGACGTCGCGGGCAGCGCGCTGGCGCCCACCGGCGCGCTGAACGTGCAGACGACCGGCGCGGCAGGCCCGCGCTTTCCGGCAACGGACGCCCGCCTCGACGCGGCCTTCGGCGCGCGCGACACCAGGCTGGCGGTGCGCGTGCTGCGCAACGGGCGCGAGCTCGGCTCCGCCAGCGGAATCCTCGAGCTCCCCTCGCGGCGGCTCGCCGATGGCGCGGCGCTGGTCACGGCGCCCCTCTCGATGACCGTCGCCGTGGGGCCGCTGCGCCTCAGCCGCGCCGGCCTTCCGGGAAGCGTCGAGCTGGGCGAGTCCAACGTCCTGTCGACGGACCTCCGGGCCGGACTGTCCGTGAAGGGCTCGCTGGCCCATCCGCGGCTCACGCTCGCGGCCGATCTCACCAATGGAAAGCTGGGAAAGAAGTCGCTGGGCTCCGCCCACCTGAGCGTCGACTACCGCGCGCAGCGCGCCGACGCCGAGCTGCGGATCCAGGCGCCGACCGGCGAGCTGCACCTGACCAGCACCACCGCCATCGATCTGGGCTATCCACAGGTCACGCGAAGCCTCGACGTCGACAAGATCGCGCTCGATGCGAAGCTCACGGCGCAGCAGTTCGATCTGGCGTTGCTGTCCGGCGTGACGAAGGACGTGCGTCGGGTGGGGGGCCTGCTGTCCATGAACATCACCGCGCGGGGAACCGTCCGGGCCCCCGTGGTGCAAGGTCAGCTCGAATGGACGAAGGGTGCCCTGACGCTCACTGGCCTGGGGGACTATTTCAACGTTCATCTGAAGGCGCACGGCGATCAGAACGCCATCTGGCTCGACGATCTGTCGCTGGCGAGCGGCGACGGCAACGCGCACGTGACGGCCAGCGCCGCCCGGCGCGCCAACCAGAGCTACCACATCAAGACGAACGTGTCGCTGCGCCAGTTCCCGATCTACGGGCAGGGACAGGTGCTGGCACGGGTTTCCGCCGACGGCTCGGTGACCGGAACGGCCTCGTCCCAGGCCGTGCAGGCGGCGGCGCGCCTGTCCGAGGCGCATGTCGAGCTCACCGACGCCAAGCAGAAAGATCTGCAACCGCTCGGCCGTCCCTCCGACGTGGTGCTGATGGAGCGCGGCAAGCCGCTCGATCGAGCGGAGGCCGCGAAGCTGGCGGCGCTGGCCAAGGAGGTGGGTGGCCGGCTGTCCGTCGAAGTCGCCGACGGTGACGACGCCGTGCCGATGGCGGCGAAGGCGTCGGGTCTGGTGGCGCATCTGGCGATCCAGGCCCCACGCAACCTGTGGATGCGCGGCAAGGACGCCTCCATCGAGCTGGGGCTGGGGCCGGATTTCCACGTCGAGTCGAGCAGCGGGCCGCCCCAGATCTACGGCCAGGTGATCGTGAAGCGGGGACGCATCGACGTGCTGGGCCGCCGCTTCGATCTGCAGGCCGGCTCGGTGGTGCAGTTCATCGGACCGCCGGGCGCGCCCAATCTGGACGTGAACGCCACGTACTTCAACGAGACGGAGAACATCACCGTGATGCTGGCGGCGAAGGGCACGCTCGACCATCTGGCCATCAGCGTGTCGTCGCCGGAGCGGCCCGATCTGACGGAGGGGCAGCTCTACACCCTCATCGTCACGGGGCGATTGCAGCTGGGCGGCAACACGGCCGGGTCGACCGGCGCCTCGGGAGAAGCGGCCTCGCTGGTGGGCGGTATCGTGGCGGCTCAGCTGCAGAAGACGCTGGCCAAGAACCTGCCGCTCGATGTGCTGACCTTGCAGGCGGGCGAAGGGCTGAACGGCTCGCGCCTGGAGGCCGGCACCTATCTGACCCGCAAGCTGTACGCGGGATACGTGGGGCGGGTGGGCGCGAACCCCGCCCTGCTGCAGAACCGCAACGCGGTTCACCTGGAATACCAGCTGAGCCGTCGCTGGAGCTTCGACGGCGAGTACGGCGATGTCGGCACGGGGACCGCCGATCTGCTGTGGACGAAGAATTACTGAGGGCGGACGCCGCCACCGATCACTGGCTGCCCATCGCCGAGAACATCGGCCTATAATCCCGTCATGAAGAACACCGCGCGGACGAGCCGGATTTTCAGCCTGTTCGTCCTGGCCCTGGCGACGGCGAGCGCGTCGGCGTGCGTGGACGGCGGCGCTCCGCCGCTGTCTCAACGGACCAGCGCGGTGGGCGAGCCGACGAGCGACGGCTTTCCGTCGCCCGCCGAGCGACTGGGATTGATGGCGATCAACCGGGCGCGCTCGGATCCGCAGACCGTGAAGGGGGCGATGTCCGCCAGCTATCCGGCGCGGCCGCCCGTCATCTACAGCGATCCGCTGTCGCACTCGGCGCGCTTTCACGCCGTGAACCTCGAGATGGCCGACGTGACCTTGATGCACTCGTCGCCCTGTCCGCTGAACACGGACGTGGCCACCAGCGGCTGCAGCGGCGATCCGGCGTGCGCCTGCGCGATGCCGGTACCGTCGATGTGCGCGAGCTGCGCGAAGGTGGACGCCGAGAACACTTGCGGCACGATGCCGTTCACGCGCATCGGCTACTTCACGGCGGGCACCAGCGTCAGCGCCACCGGCGAGGTGGCGGCGGCCGGGTACAGCAACCCCATGACCACGGTCGACGGCTGGATGGACGAAGCGTCCAGCAGCGACGGGCACCGGAAGATCCTCACCGACCAGGGGACCTCGGCGAACACGATGGGCTACGGGCACGCCGCCGGGAAGAACTGCTACTCCACCTTCGACGTCGGCGACTCGGGCAACCTGAAGAACGCCGTCATTCCCAAGCTGCCCACCGCCGCCGTCAGCCCGTTCTCGGGCGCCGCGGGGACGTTCACGTTCTACGCGACCTGGGCCGATCCGGCGATGGGCGCGCCGGCGTCGATCAACGTCGTCATCGACGGGACGTGCACGGTCATGGCGCGTGAGCTGGGAACCGACACGTTGAACGCGACGTACAAGGTGACGTCGACGTTGGCTGCCGGTTGCCACACCTACTACGTCGCCGCCACCGACGGCGGCGGCGCAGCGGTGACGTATCCCACGACGGGCGCGCTGACGGTCGCCGTCGGCAGCGCGACCTGCGACGCCGAATACATGGCCCAGGCGCCCGCGTCGACGTGCAGCGCGGGCGGCGGTGGCGGTGCTTCGGGGACGCCGGGAAGTGGAGGCGCCACGACGACGGGGAACGGCGGCGCGACAGGCGCCGGTGGCAAGGCGAGCAGCGGCGGCACCTCCGGTTCCGGCGGCGTTCGCGGCGGGGCTGGCGGTGCGACGACGAGCAGCGGTGGCGCCGGTGGTGCTCCGGGCTCTGGCGGCGCGCAGAGCGTCGGCACGGGCGGGACGACGCCCTCCGGCAGCGGCGGGCTTCGCGGCAGCGGCGGCGCGCCGGGCACGGGGGGCGCGACGTCGGGCTCCGGGGGCAGCACGGCGTCGGGCTCCGGCGGAACCAGCGGCAGCGGAGGCAGCGGACCGGCGGTCACGGGTGCCGGAAGCGACGTCTCGAGCGGGTGCAACTGCGACGTCGCGGCGCCGCCACCACGGTCTCTCTCCTTGGGCCTGGGTGGCCTCGTGCTCCTCTCGCTCGTTCGCCGTCGTCGCGGCACCGATCGTCGAACCAGGCGTTGAATGTCGTTCGCGATCCGGACCGTCAGCCGAACAGCTTGGCCTGACGGGCAGCGGCCAACGTGGGCCGCCCGACGCGCCTGCCGCTGTCCGACGGGAGCTGCACGGGCGATGGCTCATCCGGACGCGGCGCGCCCTCCATCGCGCGCAGGCGCACGAGGTTGCGAGCGAAAGACGACTTGCCGTCGGCGCCCGATGGTGTCTCGAGCACGGCCGGGATGTCGGCGAAGCGCGAATCGTTGACCAGGCGCCAGAACGGGAGCCGCCCCAGGAAGCCGTCGCCGATCTCCTGGTGACGATCGACGTGGCTGCCCAGCGGCGTCTTGCTGTCGTTGAGATGAAAGGCGCGCAGCGTGCCCAACCCCAGCAGGCGATCGAAGTCCGCGAAGGCGCGCGCGTAACCTTCGTCGGTGAGCAGATCGTAGCCGGCGGCGTGGGCGTGGCAGGTGTCGAAGCAGACACCCAGGCGCGCGCCGCGCGTGCGCTCGAAGATGGCGGCCAGATGTTCGAAGCTGCAGCCGAGACAGCTCCCCTGACCGGCGGTCAGCTCGAGCAGCAGGGTGACGCGCAGCCCGGGGACGCGCGCGTGGACGTCCGTCAGCGAAGCGGCGACGCCCTCGACACCGGCCTCGTCGCCACACCCCAGGTGGGCGCCCGGATGAATGACGACGTGGTCGAGGCCGAGCTCCTCGGCGCGCAGCAGCTCTTCCGTCAGCGCGTCGCGCGAGCGGGCCAGCACGGTGGCATCGGTGGCGCAGGGGTTGATGAGGTACGACCCGTGCGACATGGTCGGCCAGCCCACCGCCGCCAGCTCGCTGCGGAACAGCGACACCTCGTCGGGCGCGAAGGGGCGGGTGCGCCACTGCGCGGATGGCCGCGCGAAGATCTGCAGCGCCGCGCAGCCGTCGGCGCGCCCCAGCGCGATGGCGTTCCACGCTCCACCGGCGACCGATTCGTGAGCTCCCAGGCGCATCGACAGAACATACCGCGACGGCGGGAGTTGTCAGCGGCCGGTCAGGGTGGCGCCTCGATTGCACTGTCGAGAGGTCATGCGTTCCCTGCTCCGTCTTCGCCTGATCGTTCCCGTGCTCTGCGGGATCGCGTCGTCGGCGCCCGCGCGATCCGTCCGGGCAGGTGACGAGTTTTCGACACCGGCGGCGGCCGTCCGCGACGACGGCGACCGCACGCCGCGTGTCTTTCTGACACTGGCCCCCGGCCTGTCGAACTTGCAACTCCTGGGCATGGCCAGCTTCACGGTCGAGGTCGCGACCTGGCAGGTGTCGGTCCGGGCGCTGCTCGCGGACGGGCTCGACTTCGACCTGTCGCCCACCGAGTCGGTGTACGACTACGCCCTGTCGATCGGGAAGGCCTGGCATCGCGGGGGCAGGACGACCTACTTGAGCGGCGGGATGGGGTGGGCCACGACGGTCAGGCGGGGCAAGTTCCTGTACAAGGAGGACGAAGGCTTCGGGACGCTGGTCTACGAGGAGCTCGGCGGCCACGGCCTGGCGTTCGCGTTCGAGGCGGGGCTCGCCTGGGACGCGCGCTTCGGGGGCATCGGGCTCGCGCTGGTGGGCGACCTCAACGGACAGCTGCCCGCCCTCGGCATCGCCGCCATTCTGCGCCTCGGCAAGACCCGGTGACCGGATCGGACCGGAGCTACGACGGAATCGCCACCAGGGCTAAGGCATCTCCGAGCGCGGAGACCGATTGACCGATCCAGTAGGTCAGAAAGCCCGCTGTTGCTTCACGGCGAGAACCGCACCTTCGGGGGATGGGCGGCGCCAGCATACGCAAGTGAATCAAGGGTCGGAGCCCAGCGCCTGCTCGAGCAATGCCACGAGCGGCGCCAGCGTCTTGACCTGATCGTCGCTCAGTCCGAATCGCGGCGAGATAGGCGGGGTCGTTGTAGCTCAGCCAGACGGCCCCCTGGGCGTCTTGCCAGGCCAGGGCCTTGAATGGCAGATCGAGGGCGGCCGTGGGAGCCGCCACCATGATCGGGGTGCCGCCGCGCGGGCTGCCGAAGATGAGCAGCTCGCTGGGGGGCATGACCAGTCCCACTTGCGCGGCCCCGCCCGCGTGGTCGATCCGCGCGAAGATCGTCAGCCCGCGCGCCTGCAACAGCGCCTGGAGACGATCGAGGGTCTGCGCGACGGCGAGCTTGCTCGCTCGGGTGACGATGCCTTGGCCAGCCATGATGATCTGATCCTTAGCGCAACGAGCGCCGGCCGAGAAATGCGCCGGTAACCGTTCGCGGGTCTGGTGCGTTGTTCCGGTCAGCCCATGACCCGGTTCGACATCGAGGTTTTCCATGATGGCCAGTGCCCCCTGTGCCAGCGAGAGATGAACATGCTGCGCCGGTGGGACAGACGCGGACGAATCGTGTTCACGGACATCGCCGCCCCCGATTTCGACGCCGCGGCGCTCGGGCTCACCTGGGCGGCCCTCATGGACCGGATTCATGGGCGGCTGCCCGATGGCACGATCATCGAGGGGGTCGAGGTGTTCCGTCGCCTGTACGCGGCCATCGGCCTGTCGCCGATCGTGGCGCTCACGCGGCTCCCCGGTGTCGCGCACCTTCTCGAGCTCGGATACCGGATGTTCGCCAAGAACCGATTGCGCCTGACGGGACGCTGCACGGATGACGCTTGTCAGGCGCACCGCCCGCGCTCCGCCGCCCGCGCGTGAAAGAGGAGCCATGCCCCACGTCGTCATCGAAGAGGTCGTCGATCTTGCCGCCGCCTGCCAGCACCTCGGGCCGTCGTCGACGCGTGCTGGCGCCGACATCCTGAAGGTGAACGACGTCTACTTGAACCTGTCCGGCCGCACCGCGCTGGTGGATTGTCTGGCGATCGAGGCGGGCCGTTCGCAATCGTTCTTCGTTCAGCTCGCCCAGAAAGATCGGCAAACGACGGTGCGGCTGTTGCCGGCGACGGATCCCGAGAAAACGCCGGGCGTCAAACGATTGATGGCAATGCTCGCCAGGCAGGTGCGGGCGCTCGTGCCGGGAAGTCGGTTCGGAAAGACCAACCTGCAGCCATTTCTGGACGAAATTGCCGGCGATATCTCCGGTTGAAATGAACAAAATGGCGACCGCCTTGATTGGCCGACATTGGCCATCGGGTGCGGTGGGGAGACGCGCCCGCGGCCAACGCGTGTATCCTTCCGACCCGTGAGCAAGCCGTCCGATCCAGTCGCCGCCGTGAGGGGGGCGCGCAAGCCGCCCGGCCCCACGGTCGGGACCGATCCGCGCGCCGGCAGCAGCGGCAGCACCGTGCCGATTCCACGGCTCGAGGTGGTGGTCGAGCGCGAGGCCGGTCAGGCCAGCCGGCGCACCGTGCACCTCGAGGGCGATCTGTTCCGCATCGGGTCGCACCCCGCGAACGAGCTGGTCATCGACGATCCGCGCGTGTCGCGCTTTCATTGCCTGGTGGCCCGGGAGACCCACGGCTGGAAGCTGCTCGACGCCGGCAGCACGAACGGCACCCGGCTTTGCGGCGTGGGCGTGCGCGACGCCAACCTCGATCTCCCCGAATCGCGGATCGAGCTCGGTGATTCGACGTTGGTGGTGCGCGAGGCGGGCTCGGTGCGCGAGGCCGAGGTGTCGCCGCTGCCCAACTTCGGCGCGATCTTCGGGGTGTCGGTGGCGATGCGCCAGCTGTTCGAGGTGCTGCGGCGGGTGGCGAAGAGCGACGCCAACGTACTGCTGGAAGGGGAGAGCGGCACCGGCAAGGAGCTGATCGCCGCCGAGCTGGTGCAGCGGGGCGCGCGCGCCAACAAGCCGCTCGTCATCGTCGATTGTGGCGCGATGTCGGCCGGCGTGATCGAGAGCGAGCTGTTCGGGCACGCCAAGGGCGCGTTCACCGGCGCCATCCGCGATCGGGCGGGCGCCTTCGAGCTGGCCGGCGGGGGGACGGTCTTCCTCGACGAGATCGGCGAGCTACCGCTCGAGCTGCAGCCGAAGCTGCTACGGGCGCTGGCGGCCCGGGAGATCCGCCGCATCGGTGACGACAAGGTGCGGAAAGTCGACGTCCGGGTCATCGCCGCCACCAACCGCAGCCTCGAGCGGGAGGTCAACCAGGGGCGCTTTCGCGAGGATCTCTACTACCGACTGGCGGTGGTGAACGTGCGGGTCCCCCCGCTGCGCGAGCGGACCGGCGACATCAAGCTGCTGATCGACGCTTTTCTGGCCGGTCTGGAGGCGACCGAGCAGGCGCACCTGTTTCCGCCGTCGCTGCTCGAACAGCTGGTGGCGCGCGAGTGGCCGGGCAACGTGCGCGAGCTGAAGAACTTCGTCGAGCGCACCATCGTCCTCGGCGGCGACGACCTCCTGGCGCTGGGGCTCGAGGCCCCGGCGGTGAACGCGGCAGGCGAGGCCGTCGCCGACGCGGCCTCCGGCGCGCCTGATCTGAGCGTCTCGTTTCGCAAGGCGAAGGACGCCGCCGTCACCGCCTTCGAACGGCGCTATCTGACGGCATTGCTCGAGCAGGCGAACGGCAACGTCAGCCAGGCGGCCCGCCTGGCCGGCCTCGAGCGCATGTACCTGCATCGCCTGCTGCAACGTCACGGGCTGCGTCGCGGGGCTTCCCTGGGCAGCGGCAACACGAGCGCGTCGTTGCCGCCCGACGAGCTGTCCTGAGCCCCCCGCTCCTCACCTGAGGCTTCGGCGCCTCGACCACGCCGGTCGTCAGGCCCTGCTTCACGCCGCAATCGTCGAGGAAGGCCGGCCCCAGGCGCTGGCTTGCCACGTGCAAAAGGAGGCGTCGCACAGGCCGTCGCCTCATGCGATGGCGCCGACACAACCAGCAGGAGACAGGGATGGCACTCGCGAAAGAGTTCAAGGAATTCGCCCTACGCCTTTCTCTGGAGCGAGAGGGTGAGATGAAGCGCGCGCGAACGAAACGACGCTGGCGATGGGCGGCGCCTTGTTCTCCACGGAGGGGGCCGATACCCTTGCGCCTGCCTTATCCGCCAGCGGGGCGGTCGCCCCGCCAGTGGGATCCCCTCGAGTCGCTGCCGTCGTGAACATGTCGCTCAGAACGAAATGGACCGCCATCCTGCTGGCGCTGGGCGCGCTGCCCATCGCCTTGCTGGCGGGCATCAGCCTGCGCATCCAGCGCCACGGGCTCGAGGAGAGCGAGAAGGCACTGGGGCTGGCGACCATCGATCAGACGGGCGACGCCGTCGATCGGTTGCTCGGCGAGGTGGCGGAGGTCAGCCGGCGCACGGCGCGGTTGCTCGACGACCCGCGGATCGCCAGCGGCGACGCGCGGCTCGAGCTGGCCCGCGAGACGATCGCCCGCGCGCCGGTCGTCACGCAGATCGCGATCTACGACGCGCGCGGCGCGCTGATCGACGCCATTCGCAAGAAGGACGCCGAGGCGAACGCGCCTGCCCCCACGCTGGCCGCCGCGGCCCGCGGGGGCGGCGCGACGGAAGGGCACTGGTTGGCGCCCGACGCCGACGATCCGGCGCGCACACTCCGCTACGTCGCGCAGCTGGGCACCGCCGCCGACCCACGCGGCTGGCTGGTGGGCAGCCTGGACGGGGGGGCTCTGACGGGGGCGCTGGCCGCCATCTCGCAGGCGCGCTTCGACAATCCCCGGCGGATCTTGCTGGTGGGGCAGAACCTCCAGGTGGTGGCCGGGGGCGACACCGATCGCGAGGCGCCCGGTTACAGCCTGCAGGGGCGGGACATCTTCGCGGTGGTGAACCTCCCGGCGGGCGCCTTCTCGGCGGGGTTCGCGGTGACGGCCGAGTACACGCCCCCCGGCGGCGAGCCGATGGTCGCCACGCTGCGCACGTTGCCGACGCGCGGCTGGCTGGTGATCGTCCGCCGTCCGACGCGCGACGCATACGAGGCGCTGGGGGCGGCCCGGCGCGCGCTGGTGGCCGTGGCGCTGGCCTTCTCGCTGTTGATCCTGGTGGTCGGCATCTGGTTCGGCCGGCGGAACACCCGGCCGGTCGCCAGCCTGGTGGCGTTGACCCGCGCCTACGCCAGCCGCGACTTCGCCAGACGCTCCACGGTGCGCACCGGCGACGAGCTGCAACAGCTCGGTGAATCGCTGGAGCGCATGGCCGATTCTCTGAAGAGCAGCGACACCGAGATCGGCCGCCGCAGGCAGGTCGAGGCGGATCTGTCGCGCTTCCTGCCGGCGGAGGTGGCGCAGTCGATCTCGGCGGGCACCGAGACGCGCCTGGGCGGCGAGCGGCGGACCGTCACCGTGCTGTTCGCCGACGTCGTGTCGTTCACCCCCTTCGCCGAGTCGCTGCCCCCCGAGCAGGTGGTGGCGTTCTTGAATCAGCTTTTCACGACCTTGACCGAGGTGGTGTTCCGCCACGGCGGCACCGTCGACAAGTTCATGGGCGACTGCGTGATGGCGGTGTTCGGCGCGCCGCGCCCCCAGGTGGATCACGTGGCGAGCGGCGTGGCGGCCGCCGAGGACATGCAGCGCTTCGTCGAGGCGCAGGCCCCCGCCTGGAAGCAAGAGTTCGGCTTCGACGTGCGGCTGGGCATCGGCATCAACACGGGCGAGGTGGTCGTCGGGAACCTGGGCAGCGAGGCCCGTATGGAGTACACGGTCATCGGCGACGTGGTGAACGTGGCCGCCCGCCTGGAATCGCTGGCGCGCCCCGGGCAGATCCTGGTGACCACCGCGGTGGCCACCGGCGCCGGCCCACGCTTTCGGTTCAACTCCCTCGGGCAATACGAGATGCGCGGCAAGCGCCAGCCCGTCACCACCCTGGAGCTGGCATGAGCGACATCCCCGATCCGCCCACGCTGGAGGGCTTCGACGACGACTGGGAGCCAGCGTTGAAGGAGCGCGTGGGGCAGGTCATCGCGGGGCGCTACCGGCTCGACGCGCTGATGGGCCGCGGGGGCATGGGTTGCGTCTACCGGGCCCAGCACCTCGAGCTGAACGAGTCGGTGGTGATCAAGCTCATCGATCCGGTGTTCGCCCTCGATCCGCTGGCACGGGCGCGCTTCCGGCTGGAGGCGAAGGCGCTCATCCGCCTGCGCCACCCCGGCGTGGTCGCCATGCACGAGTTCGGCGAGCACGAAGGGGGTCTGTTCATCGCCATGGAACTGCTGGAGGGGCGGACCCTGGGCGCCGAGGCCCACCAGGCCGGCGACGCCCTGCCCATCCCGCGCACGCTGGAGATCTTTCAGCAGCTGGGCGGCGTGCTCGAGGCGACACACGCGGCCGGCGTGATCCATCGCGACATCAAGCCCGACAACGTCATGCTGGTCCCCGACAAGCGGGGCGCGGGCGCCGCCACCGATCGGGTGAAGCTGATGGACTTCGGCCTGGCCCACCTGCACGAGCCCGAGGATTCCCGGCTGAGCGCCACCGGCTCGGTGCTGGGGACCCCTTCGTACATGTCGCCCGAGCAGTGCTTCGGGCGGCAGGTCAGCCCCGCCAGCGACATCTATTCCCTGGGGATCATGCTGTTCGAGATGCTGACGGGGCGCCGCCCTTTCGACGACCAGACGCCCGCGGTGGTGATGTCGCAGCACATGTTCGTGGCGCCGCCCAAGATGGATCGGCTGGCGGCCCGCGTGGACGTGCCGCCCGGTCTGGCGATCCTGGTCGAGGACATGCTGGCGAAGAAGCCCGAGACGCGGCCCACGGCGCAGCAGTTCCTGCTGCGCCTCGAGGAGATCCGCGGCGGCTCGGACGCGCTCGGCTTCGGCGCCTCGGCGAGCGAACGTCGCTTCGCCGACGCGGCGAAGAGCCGCGAAGAGCGCGCGCTGCCTCTGCCCGATCCCCGGCGGGTCGAGAGCGATCCCACCTTGATGGCCCCGGCCCCCACGGGCGAGCGTCCGCGGATCTGGTTGGGCGGATTCTCGCCCGCGCGAGAGGTCGACCTGGCGGCGACCCTGGCGGTCAACGGCATCGATGCGCAATCCGTCGCCGCGCTGCCGCCCCCGGCCGGCGACGGTGAAATAGCGCCAGAGATTCTGCTGGTATCGGGGGCGAGCGAAAACGTGATGGCCGACGTGCGAGCGGCGTTCTCGGCGTCGCTGGGCGGGGGCGCCTTCGCGACGCTGGTGGTGGACGTGACGCAAGCGAGCGCGATCCCGGCGCTCATCCGCGGAGGGGCGAGCGACGTGGTGCTGGCGATCCTGGGAGACGAAACGGTGGCGACCAAGACCTGGCGCCTGATACGGAGAAAACGATGACGTCCGCGCGTGCGCTGCCCCGAGCTCTGGGATGTGGGTTGCTGGTGATGGCCCTGATGGCCGTGACGGCGCCGGGGACCGCTCGCGCCGTCGTGGCCACGAGCGCCGAAGCGACGCCGGTGCTCGAGGACTACGTCGTCAAGAACGGCGACACCTGCCAGAAGATCGCGCAGGACCGCTACGGCAACCCGCACGCGGTGGCCGAGATCCACAAGTACAACACCAACCTCGGGCCTTCGCCGCACCGCCTTCACGTGGGGAGCATCCTGCGACTGCCCGTCACGAACCCCGACAGCGGTCCCGAGGCGCAGATCACCTTCGTGCGCAATCAGGTCGAGGCGTTCACGCCCGATCCCAATCCTGCCCAGGTGAACGAGGAGCTGTATCGCGGCCACAAGGTGAGCACCAAGGATCAGTCGTCGGCCGAGCTGCTGTTCGTCGACGAGACGCGCGTGCAGCTGGGCGAGCGCAGCTTGATCGTGATGCTGGGCGGTTCGCGCGCGGCGAAGGAGTCGCCCGTCGAGACGACGTTGGTGACGGGCGCGCTGCGGGCGCGCCTCGGCGAGCTGGTGGCGGGGGCGCCGCCGCGCCGACCCACCGTGGTGAAGACCGACGCCGCCGAGGTGGCGCTGGGCACGGGCGAGGTCAAGGTCGACGTCGACGACAAGAAGGACACCCGCCTGGCCGTCTATCGCGGGCGGTCCACCGCCCGGACCCGCCGCAAGGCGGTCGAGGTGCCGGAGGGGTTCGGCAGCCGCACCGAGGTGGGCAAGGATCCCGGCGCGCCGCAGCCGTTGCCGCCGGCGCCCGTGTGGACCACGGCGCCGCCCGTCACCCTGGCGGTGGCCGACGTGGGCGCATTCACAGCGACCTACGGCCAGTCCGAGGGCGCCGCGCCGGTGGCGGCGGCGTGGCACGTGCAGATCGCGCGGGACGAAGGCTTCAACGATCTGGCGGTGGACGTGAAGGTCCCCGTCACCAGCCACGATCTGCAAGCGAAGGCCTTGGTGCCGGGGGTCTACCGGGTGCGGGTCAGCGCCATCGACGCCGATGCGTTCGAAGGCCCGTTCGGCGTCTCGACGACGACCAGCGTGGCGCTGGCGCCGCCCCCGCCCCCGCCGCCTCCGCCCCCGACGGCCGTCGTCCCTCCGCCGCCGCCCCCGCCGCCGCCTCCCGGGCCACGGCTGGAATGGAGCGGCGCCGTGGTGGGGGGGCTGGACGTCAGCGCCAGCCCGCAAGGACGTCTCGGTCCCGCGCTGGGGCTGGAGCTCGATCTGGCGCGCCCGCGGCCGGAGGCGACCTTCACGCCGGTGCTCGGTTTGCGGGCCCTGTACGAACACCTGGGGGCGTCGGGGCCGAACAGCGGCTCTGTCGAGGTGGCCCACCGCGACGGGTTCGACATCGTGCTGCTGGCGATGGCGCGCTTCGGAAAGACCAGCTCGCGCGTGAACGCCTACCTCGGGCTCACACCGCAGGTGAGCATCGCTCGCGTGCGAGAGATCAGCGACCGGGTGTTCGAGCACGCGTGGGTCGGCATCGGTGGGCTGGCTGGCCTGGGCGTCAAGCTGGGGCCCGGGCGTCTGATGCTCGAGGTGGACGGGCACTATCCGACGCGTCGGCCGATCCTGTCGCCCGAGGCGCAGCTCGGCTTCCTGCAGGTGTTGACCGGCTACCGCCTGGCGTTCTAGTGCCTCGTCGGGCGAGGCACTCGTGATGTCGCGGAGCGAGTCACCGAGCACGCAGGCGAGGCGCCAGCGCCTCGCCCGCGCGGGCGTCTGACCCGGTTCGTCGGCTATTTTCGGGGCGCGGCGGAACGGCCCGCCCCTTGCTGTAGATTGGGCCCAGGGCGACCCGATTCAACGACGGTCCTTCGAATCAACGTTCCGACAGAAAGCGATCAAGCGATGTCTCATTCAAGTGTGCGTACGGCGGTCCTGGGAATGGTCCTCTCCTTCAGCTCGCTGGCGCTGGCCGCCGGTGCGACGCCTCAGAATCATCACTGTCAGAAGGACGGCGCGGAGCTGGCCGGAAAGACCAAGAAGGAATGCAAGAAAGACGGCGGCACGTGGGTGAAGAATGCCGCGGCCCCCGCCGCCGCCAAAGCACCGGCCGGCGAGGACAAGGCCGCCGCCGGCGAAGCCAAGTAGTCATCGAGAAAGGCCAACACGACATGGACGCGCAAGCTCTGTTCTCGGAATTCATGGCATCGACCCACGGCCAGAACGCGGCCGCCGCTTTGACGGACCAGGGCATCTCGCCCGACGACGCCAATCAGTACCTGGCGCACGCCGCCCAGGCCGCGCACGACCACATCAACGATCAGGGCTCGGGATTTCTGGGCGCGCACATCGGCCGGAACTTCTTCGCGGCCATGGCCGCGGGCCTGGTCAAGGGGGACGGCCTCCTCGGCTCGATCAAGGACGGGCTGGAAGGCGCGCTGAGCGGGCGGTTGGTCGAGTTGCTGGGCTCTCGCCTCGGGATCGACTCCGGAACGGCCTCCGGGATCGCCGCGGCGGTCACGCCGTTCCTGGTCAGCTTCGTTCACGAGAAGCTCGGTTCGTAGCGGCGGCCCTGCCGGGTGGGGCCGAGGCCTCGCGGGCCGGCTTGGCGGCCCGCGAGAATTCAGGCTAGGACTGACGGCTCGTGAGTGACGGCAGCAAACCCGAAGGCCCCCCCTCCCGGAACCGGACGCAAAAGGTCCTGCAGGCGCTCCTGGCGCGGATCGAGGCGCGCCCCGCCGCGCTGGCAAGCTTTCTGGCCGAGACGCCCGAAGCGCTGGTGGCCTTTGGTGCCCATCGAAACATCCTGTACGCGAACGCCCAGGCCGAGGCGCTGTTCGGGTACCCCTCGGGTGCGCTCGAACGGCAATCGACCGACGCGCTGATCCCCACGCGTTTGCGGCAGCCCGACGCGCCCCCCATGAGGGCCACGGACGATCTCATGTACGTCGAGCTGCCGGGGCTCATGCGCGACGGCAGCGAACGCATCATCGAATGGTGCTTCGGCTCGGTGCGGGGCGGCGGCCAGCCGATCTTCGTGATGACGGTGCGCGATCGGGTCGAGCTCGATCGGGCGCTGGAGGCCCTGCGGATCAGCGAGGAGCGTTTTCAGCTGCTGGTCAACGGCGTGCAGGACCACGCCATCTTCATGCTCGACCCGGACGGGCGTGTCTCCAGCTGGAACACCGGCGCGTCCCGCATCAAAGGCTGGACGGCCAGCGAGATCCTGGGCAAGCCGTACGAGCTGTTCTTCACGCCGGAAGATCGCGCCGCGGGTGTTCCTGGCAGCGTCATCGCCGAGGCGTTGCGGGCGGGGAGCCGCGAGGTGATCGGCTGGCGGGTGCGCAAGGACGGGTCGCGCTTCTGGGCGCACGGCTCGCTCACCGCGCTTCGTGACGCCCAGGGGAACGTTCGCGGCTTCGCCAAGATCACCCGCGATCTGACGGAGCGTAGACAGGCCGAGGAGATCGAGCGGCGCCTCATCGTCGAGCGCGCGGCCCGAGAAGCGGCGCAGGAGGCCGAGCAGCGGTTGCGGGCCAGCGAAGACCGGCTGCGGCGGCTGCAGCAGATGACGGCGTCGCTGTCCGAGGCGGCGACGCCCGAGGATGTCTCGGCGGTGATGCTGGACGGCTGCATGGACACCCTGGGCGCGGCGGGGGTGGTGCTGTACGTGCTGGCCACGGAACGTGACCAGCTGGAGCTGCTCGGCCGGCGCGGCTACCCGGCCTCGTCATTTCAGAACTACCGATACATTCCTCTCGACGCCCACCTGCCCATCACCGCCGTCGCGCGAAACCGCGTCCCGGCCTTCTACGAGAGCCGCGGCGCCTATGTACGGGACTATCCAGAGCTTCGCGAGGCGGTGGCCGTGGGCGACTTCGAGGCCACCGCGATCATGCCGCTCGTCTCTCGGGGCGGGCTGGTGGGGATGCTGGCCATTCGCTTCGCTCACCAGCGCCCCTTCGAAGCGGGCGAACGAACGCTGCTGTTGACCTTGAGCGACGTCTGCTCGCAGGCGCTGGAGCGGGCGCGCCTGTTCTCGGCGGAGCGCGCGGCGCGCGCGAACGCCGAGTCGGCCAACCGCTCGAAGGACGAATTCCTGGCCATGCTCGGCCACGAGCTGCGCAATCCGCTCGCGCCCATCGTCACGGCGGTGCAGCTCATGAAGCGGCACGGCGACCCACGCTCGGCGCACGAGCGCGCGGTGATCGAGCGGCAGACGGCGCATCTGAGCAAGCTGGTCGATGATCTGCTGGACGTGTCCCGCCTGGCGCGCGGGCTGGTGGGGCTGTCGCGGGTCACCGTCGATCTAGCCGACGTGCTGTCGAACGCGGTCGAGCTGGCCAGTCCGCTGCTCGAGCAGCGAGCGCAGCACCTGACGGTGTCGGTGGCGAAGACGGGCCTATCGATGAACGTCGATCCGTTTCGCGTCGCGCAGGTGGTGGCGAACTTGCTGGCGAACGCCGCGAAGTACACGCCCCCAGGCGGAAACGTCTGGCTCGACGCCGAGCGAGAGGGTCCGGACATGGTGATCCGGATTCGCGACGACGGCGAGGGCATCACGCCCGAGCTGCTGCCCAACGTGTTCAACCTTTTCGTGCAGGGCGCGCAGACGGTGGCGCGCTCGGGCGGCGGCCTGGGGCTTGGGTTGGCGCTGGTGAAGAGCTTCGTGTCGCTGCACGGGGGGACGGTCACCGCGGCCAGCGACGGGCCCGGGCGGGGTAGCGAGTTCGTGGTCCGCCTCCCCGCGTCGCCCGTCGCTGCCGAGCCGGCCACCACCGCGGCCGTCGCAACGCCGGCCGTCGAAGCGCGGGGGAAGCGCATCCTGGTGGTGGACGACAACGATGACGCGCGCGATCTGCTCGCGGAGTTTCTGCAAGAGCTGGGGAACGAAGTGAAGGCGGCCGCGGACGGGCCGGCGGCGCTGGAGCTGCTGCGGACCTTCTCGCCCGAGGTGGCCATCCTCGATCTGGGCCTGCCGGTGATGGACGGCTTCGAGCTGGCGCGACGCCTACGCGAGCGTCAGCCGGCGGGCGCCAGCATCCGACTGATCGCGGTCACCGGGTACGGCCAGGACCGCGACATGGCGCAGAGCCGCGCCGCCGGCTTCGATGCGCACCTGGTGAAACCGGTCGACATCGCGGTGCTGGTGGCCGCGCTCGAACCGAAGCCCGCGGCGGCGCGCGCGCCGCACGAAGGTACCCGGCCGCCCGCCGAAATCTAGTCGTAATCTAGCCGACCTTGCCGGCGATCCAGGCCGTCATGTCGTCGATGATCCGATCGCGCTCCGGCTCGAGGAAGAGCTCGTGGAAGAGCGACGGATAGGTGCGCTGCTCGAGCAGCGCGGGCGGCGCCGCCCGCGCGAACTCGTCCTGCGCCGCCGGAGAGACGATGAGATCGGCGCCGGCCGTGAGCAGCAACGTCGGAACGGTGAGCTGGCTGGCCGCCGCACGCACGCGGGCCTGCATCCTGGCGGCCTCGCCGAACCAGCGCGACGTGGCGACATGGTGAATGAGGGGATCGCGCGCGAAGGCGCGCTGAATGTCCTCGTTGCGGGTGATCATCCGTCCGCCGATGCCGTTGGCGAGGGGGAGCCGGGGGAACAGCGGGCCGAAGACGACGTTCGCGGCGCGCTTGAACCAGGGGATGGGAAGCGCGATCTCCAGCATCGGCGCCGCCGCCACCGCGCAGACGGGCATGGCGCGCGCGGGCACCGGGCGCGCCGGCAGCAAGTAGTCGAGCACGATGGCCCCGCCCTGGCTGTGACCGACGAGCGCGAAGGGAACGCCGGGGAAGGGGGCCCG
>DASYCK010000210.1:0-22519 GCA_036500205.1 Polyangia bacterium
ACGTACACGGCGTCGTCGTAGAACATCTCGTAGAAGTCACCGAGCCGAAAAAACACGATCGCGTCCGGGTACCTCGACTTCACGTCGAGGTACTGCCGCATCAACGCGGTCGGCGCGTCCGCGGCTCGGGGCGCTGCCGTCTGCTGCTTCACCTCGCGCGCTTCCGGCACGAGGGTCTCCCTTACTCTTTGGGAGCGGTCTTTTTCGCGCGGGACTTTCCGGCCGTCGACGGCGCGCGCGCGGCCTTCGCCTCGCCCGCCTTGCGCTTCAGGCGCGCCTTCAGCTTGGTCTGCCGCTTCTTGCGGCGCATCTTCATCGAAAGTCGGTTGTCGTGCCTTCCCATGCGCGGGGACATAACCGGATTGCGTCGAGGGTGTCAAGGGCAGCCGGTGCCCCCTCCCCGCCGGCGGGCCCAGAAAAGCGCTAGGAAGAGGTCTCGTGAACGGTCGCGGTGACGATCCCGGAGGCCCCCACGACACGCACGGAGGCCCCCTCCGGCACCCCGACGTGCACGACGCCCAGCGCCACGGTTCGACCGTCGGGACCGGTCGCCACGCTGGTCAGCTTGCCGGCCTTCGGTTTCAGGTCGCTCTCCAGACGATCCCCGGCGTCCGGGCGCGCCCCTTCCGGAAGCGCGATGCGGGCCAGCCGCCAGTTCGTGTGCCCGCGATCGCGGATGCGCACGATGGGCTCTTGCCCGAGAAAACAGCCCTTTCTGTAGTCGATGGCGTCGCCGAGGCCGATCTCCATGGGGAAGAACTCGTCGGTGATCTCCTGCCCCCAGGCCGGCTCGCCCGCGGCGATCCGCGCCGCCTCGGCCAGGGCTGGTGACAGCGGCGCCGTCCCCGCGGCGGTCAGCGCGGCGCCGACCCGGGCGATCTCGGAAGCGCTGCCCCCGATCCAGAAGCCGGCCACGCCGAGCTGTTCGACCCGCACCAGCCACGCGTCGCCCGTGCCGACGTGCGACCAGAGATTTTTCTCGGCGAGGGCGCCCGCCGGAAGCCCCAGGGCTCCCAGCCGCGTCGCCGCGTCGGGGCCGAGCATCGCGATCATCTGGAAATCGGGCGCCACCTCGGCGGTGAAGTCGTCCATGACGGCGTAGCGCGACAGCGCCGCCGCCGTCTCGGCCCCCTGCCCCGCGGCGACCACCAGGTACAGCTCGTTCTCGCGCACGAAGATCCGCATCTCGGACAGCACGTGGGCCTTCGGCGTCAGCAACAGCGCGTGCACGCCGCCCCCCTGGGGCGTCCCGGCCACGTCGCCGGTCACCACCCCGTGCAGGAAGCGCACGCGATCCGCGCCGCGCGCCACGATCATCTCTTTTCCCAGCGGCGCGAGCAGCGCCGCGCCCGTGCTCAAAGCAGATCCACTCATTTCAGGAGCCATGTCTCGTGTCCATAGCGCGCCGTTCGCGGAGACGCTCGGCTCGACGCCGGGCGGCGTCCTGAAAGCGTCGCTTCTCCTCGGCGGTCTCGGGGCGCAGCTCGGGGACGGGGCGCGGACGCCCCGCGTCGTCCACGGCCACGAACGTCAGATAGGCGCGGGTGGCCTGCCGCTTCTCGCCGCCCGCCTGCGTCTCGGCAAACACGCGCACGCCCACCTCCATCGAGGTGTGGGCGGCGAAGTTGACCTGCGCCTGCAGCGTCACGATCTCGCCCAGGTTCACCGGCAAGATGAAGTGCAGGCGATCCATCGACGCGGTCACCACCGGCCCCCCCGCGTGCCTGCCCGCCGAGATCCCGGCGGCGATGTCGATCCACTGCATCAACATGCCGCCGAAGATCGTCCCGTGGACGTTGGTCAGACCGGGCAGCACCAGTTGAACGGTCTCGACCCGAGAGGCGCGTGGCGTGTGTCTTCTGGAGGCCATGCCCGAAGAGACCACGCGTGGCGGGCGCCGGTCAACCGGGCCCACCGACGCCGAGAAAGGAATCCCTCGGTAGTCACCTTCCTGGCCTCGTGGTACTGATTTGAGCGATGTTTCGTCAAACGGTGATCGGGATCGCCTGCGCGGCGTCCGCTCTCTTCGCGGTCGCCCGCCCCGGGCTGGCGAAGACGTACACGCTCCCCGAGCTGATCGAGCTGGCGCGCAAGGGAAACCCTGGCGTACAGGCGGGCGGCGTGGCGGCGGAGGCGATGGAATCGCAGGTCTCGGAGGCCAGACGAAACTGGTTGCCCTCGGGGGACATCACCTCCTTCGTCACGGCGGTCCCCCACATCCAGTGCATCGGTCCGCGCGCCGATGCGACGGACATCATGGGAAACGCTCTGCCTGTGCCCAGCTACACCAACAAGCAGGAGAACTGCGTCTCCACGAACATCACCCCGACGCACGACTTCGCCGACTACATCAGGGGGTTGAAGGGGGTCTGGTTCCGCTCCGACCTGAAGATCGTGCAGCCGCTCTATGACTTCGGGAAGATCTCGGCGGGCGTCGCGGCGGCTGAGGCGGGCGTGGCAGCGCTGCGCCAGAAGCAGGCGGCGGCCGCGTCCGACGTGGAGTTGAACGTCACCAAGGCGTACTGGGGTGTGAAGCTGGCGCGCGATCTCCTCGACGCGCTCGACGAGGGGAGCGGCTACATCGACACCGCGCAGAAGAAGATCGAGGAGCAGCTCGCCGAAGGTTCCGGCAACGCCACCGTCACCGACCGGCTGCGGCTGCGCACGGTGCGCGCCGAGCTGGACGCCCGCATCCTGGAGACGAAGCGCCTGGCCGACTTCGCGCAGTCGGGACTGCGAACCCTGCTGGGGACGGAGGCGCCCAACGACCTCGAGGTCGATGACGGCCCGTTCGAGCCGGTCGCCGTCCCTGCCCGCCCGGTCATCTACTACGAGCAGGCGGCGTTGCTCAATCGTCCCGAGGTGCGCGCGCTCGACTACGCGGTGAAGGCCAAGGTGGCCCTGTCGGTCCTGGAGCGGCGGCGCGAATATCCCGACCTGGCGCTGGTGGCGACCGGGACCTTCTCCACGGCCCCCACCATCGAGAGCCCCGACAACGCCTACCTCAACAATCCGTTCAATTCCTTGAGCGCCGGTCTGGCGGCCACCTTGCGCATCCCCCTCGACCTCGGGCCGAAGCTGGCGCGGGCCAGCCGCATGCGCGCGGAGGCCGAAGAGACGGATCTGCGCCGCCAGGAGGCCCTGGGCGGCATCGCGTTCGAGGTGCGCAAGGCGCACGGCGAGCTGACCGAGGCGGCGGCCCGGGTGGAGGCCGTGCACAAGGGGGAGAAGGCAGGCAAGGCCTGGGTCACCGCCGTGTCGCAGAATTTCTCCATCGGCATCGCCGAGACGCGCGACTTCTCGGACGCGCTGACGGCCTTCTTCGCCATGCGCGCGCGCTACCTGCAGTCGGTGTTCGATCTGAACGTCGCCGCGGCGTCCCTGGCCCGCGCCACCGGCGCGCCGGTCCCCTGACCTGACGCCAGCGTTACATGTTGGCGACGGGGAACGCTTTTCCCGGCCGCGCGAACAGGTAGCCCTGACAGAGATCGCCGCCCAGCCGCACCACGGTGTCGCGCTCGGCCTCGGTCTCGATGCCCTCGGCGATGATCTGGATGCCGAGGTCATGGCAGAGCCCGACGATCGAGCCCAGCAGCTTCTGCTTCGTGGCCGAGGCGTCCACGCCGCGCACCAGCGACATGTCGACCTTCACCACCTCGGGCTCGAGCTGCGCGAAGCTGGTGAGCCCCGCGTAGCCGGCGCCCAGATCGTCGACGGCGATGCGATAACCCATGGCGCGCAGCTGCTCCATCCGCGCCATCAGATCCTTCACCTGATCGAGGGCGGCGCGCTCGGTGATCTCGAGGACCACGCGCGAGGCGAACGGCGCCAGCGGCGAGTCGGGCGCGAACAGCGTCGCGTCCTGCAGATCGTCGGTGTGCACGTTGACGAAGACGAGCGGATCGCACGGGATGGTGCGCATCGTCTCGGCGACCCGGGAACGGATGACGCGACCCAGATCGTGCAGGCGCCCCAGCCGCTCGGCGGCGGCGAACAGCTCGCCAGGGTTGCGCATGGTCGGCTCCTCGCTGCGTACCAGCGCCTCGTAGGCGAACAGCGAGCGACCGGACCACGAAACGATCGGTTGATAGGCGATCCAGACGTTGTCGAGGGCCCGCGCGAAGCGCGCCTCCAGACCAGCGCGATCACCGAGCGGGCTCCCGCCGGCGCGGTAGAGCTCGAGCGCCTCGCGGCGAACGCGCGCCATCTGGTGCAACCGCACGGCGCGCGAGACCGCCTCCTCGAGCTGGGCGGCGGCGATCGGCTTGACGAAGTAACGAAGGGCCCCGTACTCGATCGCCTCGATGGCGCTCTGCACGGCGGGGCCGCCGGTCATGATGATGACGGGCACGTCGAGATCCCGTTCCCGGATCTCGCGCAGCAACGTCAGCCCCCCCATCCCAGGCATGGAGATGTCGCTGACGATGACGTCGAAGAAGCGCTCTCCGAAGCGGGCCACCGCCTCGGCGCCGTCGTGGGCCGTCTCGACCGTGTACCCCGACGAGCGGAGGATCCGCGCGTACGAGCGGGTGATCGTCGGCTCGTCGTCGACCAGCAGCACCGCGCCGCGGGACTGGGGCGCTCCCTCGGGTCTCGACGGAGACTCGAGACCTTGTAGTTGTAGGCTCACCGATGCGGTCATCAGACCCACAGCATCGGCGGGTCCAGTCGAATCATTGAGGGGTCGGGGAGCACCAGGTCTGACGCACCGGTCAAGAGGTCCCGCTGCGTCCCAGATGTCGACGGGATATCGGCCCGCGGGGTATCATGCGCCGCGATGCGCCTTCGTACCCCGTGGCCCGTGGCGCGCTCGCGGCAACGGAGGCGAGAGTTCGGGCCCTTGCTGCAAGCAGTCCCCCCCGGAGGCCTGGGAGACGGGCTGGAGATCGGCGGCGGCGATGGTTACGTCGCTTCGCTGATCTCCCCCGCCTGCCGCACCTTCATCAGCTCGGATTCTTACATGCGCCAGGCCGCCGAAGGCACCGCGTTCGTACCGCGGCTGGTCTGCGACGCCGCCTGCCTCCCCTTCAAGGACGCTTCCTTCGACTTCATCTTCTCGTCGAGCGTCCTCGAGCACATCCGGGATCGACAACCCACCTATCGGGCCATGGCCCGCTGCCTGCGTCCGGGTGGGCTGATGATTCACGTGATGCCATCGCGAACGTGGAAGCTGCTGCAGATGCTGTTTTACTACCCCAGCCTGGTGACGGGCGGGATCGATCTGGTTCTCGACGCCATGACGGCGCCGCAGCGGCACACGAAGGCGCTGGCCGCCGACGACGGCGTGTCGGTATGTCCGGGGCGCGACAAGGAGCGTTGGGGTGACGCCACGCGGGTGCCATCCTGGCGGCGGATCCTCAAGGGGGTGGTACCGACGGTGCACGGCGAATACGCCAACCACCTCCGCGAATGGCAGGGGTTCGGCGCCGCCGCCTGGGCGTGCGAATTTCGCGCGGCGGGATTCGACGTGCACCGCGTGATCCGCCTGCCGCTGTACTCGGGCTACGGGTTCGGCTTCGAGCGGCTCCGCCGCTTTGGCGAGCACAGCCTGGGCTGGTCGTCCCACAACGCGTTCATCCTCACCCGCGCGGGGGAGACGCCGCCCTGTCGCCGCTGGTTCGACGCCCCCAAGGCAGGGATCGGTCGTGACGATCCCCGACGGCTCGGCGCCCCTTGAGCGTCGAAAGGGCTGGTGCCGGTCGACGTGCCCGCCCGTGATAGAGAAGCACGGTTGACCGACACCCCACCGCCCCCTCCCCTCGACGCGCTCCCGTCCGGCGCGACAGCGCCCGCCGAAAAGTCCTCGCACGGTCACGATGTCGCGCACGCCGCCCGCAGCGGCGCGGTGCAGGTGCTGACCGTCGCCGGCCAGGCGTTGCTGAGCGTCACGCAGGTGCTGCTGGCGCGGCTGTTCGGGCGCGCCGTGTTCGGCGGCTACCAGGCCAGCCTGGCCATCCTCGAGATGCTCACCCGCGGAGGGACGGGCGGCGCCGACAAGGGGATGCTGCGCTTCGTGGCCGGTCATCGAGCGCGCGGCGAGATGGACCTGGCCACGCGTGCGCTCGGCACGGGGCTGCGCCTGTCCCTCACGCTCTCGACGACGTTCGCGCTGCTGCTGATCGTCTTCGCGAAGCCGCTGTCGTGGCTCACCCACGATCCGGCGCTGGCGGACGGCCTGCGCTTCATCGCGCCGGCGGCGATCTTCACCGGCGGGACCTGGGTGCTGATGCAGGCCAGCCTCGCCGCCAAGGTGACCCGCCCCAACTTCATCGTGCGGGGCGTCGCCGAGCCGAGCCTGCTCCTGCTGGCCGGGCTGCTGGCCGCCGTGGCCGGGCGTTCGCTCGCCCACCTGACCCTCGCGCACGTGGCGGCGACCGCCGCGACGTTCACCCTGGCGCTGTTCGTCGTCGGCTCGCTGTTCGGCCGCGGCGAGATCGCCCGGGGCCTCCGCGCGCCCATGCTGCCGGGTTTCGTCCGGTTCTCGCTGCCGCTGGGGGCCGCCGAGCTGCTGAACGCGGTCCTGCAGCGCGCCGACATCGTGCTGCTGACGATCTTCATGGGGCCGAACGCCACCGGCGTCTACGCCGCGTCCGAGTTCATCACCCGCGTCATCTCCAACACCCGCTACGTGTTCGACAGCATCGCGGCCACCGTGTTCTCCGAGGCCCTGCACCTGGGGCAGAAAGCTCGCCTGCAGCAGAACCTGGCCCTGATGACGAGGTGGGTGGCCACGGTGGCGGCGCCCATCACCGTCACGGTGATCATCCTGCGGCTCGATCTGCTGGCGCTCTACGGGCCTGACTTCCGCGACGGCGCGCCGGCGCTGTGCATCCTGGCGCTGGGCCATTTCGTGAACGCCAGCCTGGGCCTCTGCGGGTGGATCCTCGTCACCAGCGGGCGCTCGCGCATGATCCTGCTCAACAACATCGCCGGCGCGTCCATCAACGTCGTCGCGGGGTTATTGCTGATCCCACGCTTCGGCATGGTGGGCACGGCCATCGCTTCGCTGGGCAGCGTGGCCCTGGTCGCCTTGACGGGGGTCGTCGAGGTCTGGCTGACCGAGCAGGTGTTCCCCTTCGATCTATCGATCTTGAAGACCTTGGTGGCGGCGGCGGGGATGTTCGCCGTCGAGTCCCTGCTGAGCCGCCACCTCCCCGGTCGGGCCGCCCGGGTGACCTTGGTGATCGGCGGGGGGCTGGTCGCCTATGCGGCGGCCCTGGGCATGCTGGGACTGGCGCCCGAGGATCGGCGCCTGGTGGTGCGGCTGCGTGATCGCGTCCGCCAGCGGTTTTCCCGAACCTGACGGCGCCGTCGCCCCTAGCGGACGAACGGGCTGGCGGCCAGGGAGGCCGCCTGCTCCTCCGTGAGCACGCCGTTCCACA
The DNA here is from genome assembly GCA_036500205.1 of Polyangia bacterium. Taxonomy (GTDB): domain Bacteria; phylum Myxococcota_A; class Polyangia; order Fen-1088; family Fen-1088; genus DASYCK01. The sequence continues at coordinate 7,383 of DASYCK010000210.1, forward strand.
GCCGGATGATGGCGACCTCACCCGGGGACCATTCGCTCGCGCCACCGCCCACGATGTTATCCAGGAAGAAGCCCATCATTCCGTTCGGGTTGTTCGTGGGATCCCCGTCGAGGTCCATCTCCATCGTCACGGAGGCGAACTGCAGCGCGCCGTCGAGGTAGGCGCGCACCGTCGACATCGTCCCGTCGCCGTCGACGGTCAAGGCCACGTGATGAAACGTGCCGGTGACGAACGCGCCCGTCGAGCCCATGACCGGGTAGATGTCGAGGTTGTTGGACGGATCCACGTAGAAACCGTCGTCCGATTGTCGGTTCTGCACGTCGATCAACCGGCGCCAGGCCTCGTCGCGCATGGAGAACGCGACGACCATGTCGACGGAGTAGCTGTGCGGATTGACGAGCCCCTCCGCGCCCACGGTCAGGCCCGATTGCGCGTCGACCGGCGACGCGTCGCCGTTGAACGCCCACACGTTGTGAGTCGCGCCAAAGACGGTGTCCGTCTGGAAGGCGCTGGTTCCGCCCGGATCGACGGGGACGAGCGGGGGAAGGCCGCCCTGGTCGGCGGCGAAGCTCTGCGCGAACCGGTAGGTCGCCACGGCCGCCGACGGTCCCGTGGCGGTACCGCCACCCGCGCCACCAAAGCCACCGGCGCCGCCGAAGCCGCCGGCACCGCCAAAGCCACCGGCGCCACCGCGGCCGCCAGCGCCACCAAATCCGCCAGCGCCACCAAATCCGCCAGCACCACCAGCGCCACCAAATCCGCCAGCGCCACCGGCGCCGCCGCGGCCGCCGGCGCCAAATCCGCCACGGCCGCCGGCTCCGCCCACGCTTCCCCCCACCCCACCGGCACCGCCAGCGCCACCGCCCGTCGCCCCACCCATCCCCCCAGCCCCCCCCGCCGGGGGCACCAGGCACACCCCTTCGGCGCATATGCCGCTCGCGCACGGGGTCGTCGACATCGGCAGCGGGAGCATGGTGCTCGTGTCGACGAACGTCACCGCGCTGCCGGCGCACGAGATTTCATTTTCGAGGCCCGACCGGTAGTTGGGAAGTCGCGAGCTGTCGATCTGCTCGGAGGCGCATCGACCCTCGATGCAGGTCATCCCGTCGCCGCAATCATTCATCCCCTGGCAGGCGGAGATCACGCCCAGGCGCACGAACAGAGTCCGCTGGGGAACCAGGTTGAAGACGGCCGTCCGCACGATCAGCGTTTTCCCCGCGTCGTCCATCGCCTGCAGGACCACCCGCACGCGATCCGCCGTGCCCGCATCCGAGTACACCCCGTACGTTCCCGGCAGCTCGTACACCGTGTTGGCCAGGCCCGAGATGGGGTAGAGGGTGCCGCCGTCGCCGATGGGCAACATTTCGGGCAGCCGATACACCTGGATGTTCACCTGGTGCAGCGGCGTGGGGGCGCCCAGGTCGGTCGCCAACCCGACGACGATCTCGGTTCGCTTCTTCTCCTTGCAGCCTCCCGTGAGGACGACCAAAGCAAGCAGAGCACCACGGGCTACCAGTGACCATCGCTTCATCGTTGAACGTCCTTTCTAGCGGCGAATCCGCGTCGTCACAAGCGAGGGCGATGCGAGCGGCGGGGACCCGACCCCCGAGCTATAGTGCGCGCCTATGTCTGAACGGGTTGTTGAAACGCGGTCGCGCCGGCTGCGCGTCGTCGAGGAACGAGCACCTGCCGAGCCGATGCAGGCGAAGCCGTCCTGGATCCGGGCGAAGCTCCCCTCCGGCGATGCGTTCTTCGATCTCCGAAAGCGGGTCACCGAGCTGGGGCTGCACACGGTGTGCGAGAGCGCGTCCTGCCCGAACATCGGCGAGTGCTGGAATCGCCAGTCGCTGACCATCATGATCCTGGGCGGGATCTGCACCCGCTCCTGCCAGTTCTGCGACGTCCCCACCGGCCGTCCGCTGCCCGTCGATCCCGACGAGCCCCGCCGCGTGGCGACGATCCTGGCGGAGCTCGGCCTGCGCCACACGGTCATCACCTGCGTCGATCGCGACGACCTGAAGGACGGCGGGGCCGCCCACTGGGCCGAGACGATCCGGGCGGTCAAGGCCGCCGCCCCCGAGCTGGTGCTCGAGGTGCTGGCCGGCGACTTCAAGGGCGACACCGGGGCCGTCGACGTGGTGCTGTCCGCCGGCCCCGACGTGTTCGCGCACAACCTGGAGACGGTCCCTCGCCTGGCCCGGCAGGTCCGTGTGCAGGCGAGCTACGCCCGCTCCTACGCCATCCTGCGCCACGCCAAGGCGCGCGGCGCCATCACGAAGACGGGGCTCATGCTGGGCCTGGGCGAGGAGCTCGACGAGGTTCGGCAGGTGCTGGGCGAGCTGCGCGAGATCGGCGTCGACATCCTGACGCTCGGCCAGTACCTGCGCCCCTCACGCAATCACCTGGCGGTGGCGCGCTTCGTGACCCCCGACGAGTTCGCGACGCTGAAGGCCGAGGCCCTGGCGCTCGGCTTCCCGCACGTCGAATCGGGCCCCATGGTGCGGTCGAGCTATCACGCGGACGGGCAGCGCGACATCGTCCGGGCGCTCGCCAGCGGCGCCACCGGCAAGCTGCGCGCGCAGGCCAGCACATGATCCCCTACTTCGAGTTCAACTTCTTCGAACGGATCGGCTTGCCGCTCCATCTGTTCGGCATCCTGGTGGCCATCGGCGTGTTCCTGGGCGACCGCATCGTCGTTCGCGAGGGGGCCAAGCGAGGGCTCGATCCGCGTGACGTGCGCTACCTGAACGCCCGCATGCTGATCGGTGGCTTCATCATGGCCCACCTGGTGTCCGTGATCTTCTACTTCCCCGAACGCATCAAGGAGAACCCGCTCGTTCTCCTGAACATCTGGTCCGGGCTGTCGTCGTTCGGCGGCTTCGTGGGCGCGGCCATCACCTACCTGTACTTCTCGACGAAGGAGAAGATCCCGCGCTTGCCGTACGCCGACGTGGTGGGGTTGGGGCTCTCGGTGGGCTGGATCTTCGGGAGGCTCGGCTGCACCACCGCCCACGATCACCCCGGTCGGCACACCGACTTCTTCCTCGCCGTTCGTTACCCCGAAGGCCCACGCCACGATCTGGGCCTCGACGAGTTCCTGCTCACCCTCGTCATGACGGCGATCCTGTTCGCCTACGCGAAGAAGCCGCGCCCCGCCGGCCGCATCATCGGCCTGTTCGCGACGATGTACGCCCCCATCCGCTTCGGCCTCGATTTTCTGCGCGCCACCGACGTGGCCCGCCCCGACGAGCGCTACGGCGGCCTGACGCCCGCCCAGTGGGCCTGCATGGGCGCCCTCGCCGTCGGGATCTGGCTGCTGCGCCGCCCCAGCCCGCTGCTCGAGTTCACCGGCCCGCCGCCGCCCCGCGAGCCGGACGCCGCAGCACCCGCGACCCCAGCCTGAGCTTCGGTCACAGGTGCTCGTCCTCGGCGGCCGACACGAGATCCTCGTAGCGACGGCGCGCCTCGCTCATGTCCGTCTCGCCCAGGAACGCGGTGTAGCTCATGAACGCCGTCAGATACGACAGGTCGCGCGCCCAGGCTGGCACGTAGCGGGCGTCGAGCACCAGGCCCTCCGCGCGCAGGTGTCCCAGCAGCGGAATGTCGGCGGCGTCCACCTTCCCGCAGAAGAACAGCCGCACGTAGTCGACGTGCCCCTTCACCAGGGCCACCCGCAAGAAGTTCGTGACCCGCACCAGGCCGTCCAGATAACAGACGTCCTTCGTGAACGGCCCGCCCCCCTCCAGCAGCCCGCCCCGGCACACCCGGCGCGCCAGGTCGTAGGCGCTGCCGTCGTCGTAGCCGTGCGCCCGGAAGTTGCGGAACAGATCGACGAAGCTGGCGCCGTCCTCGGCCATCTTGATGGCGATGGTCCGGTCGGCCAGCCGGCGCAGGCGGTCGACCCCCGTCGACTGCGTGAGGAACTCGGTCAACACCGCCAACCCTTCCTGCGTGCCGGTGGTGCGCGGCGCGGGGTAGCCGATGAACGGCATCACCGGCTGGGCCCGCCCGTTCACCGCGGTGGCCAGGTGCACGTCCCCCTCGTGATGCTCGAGCTGCATCAGATCGCGGCGCGAGAACCGGGCCCCCCGCTTGATCTGCACCAGATCGACGCGCGCGGCCGCCTTGCTGGCCAGCCCGTCGACGATCTCGACCCGGATGGTCCGCTCGGGGAAGGCCGCGTCGAAGCGCCGTTGCAGCTCGGGGATGATCTCCTCGGCGGACAGCACCTCCTCGTCGAGGGGGCTGGGCAACCGGGCGTTGCCGGCCACGCCGTCGACCACGCCGGCGAAGTGCCGCGCCAGATCGAGGTTCGTCGTCTTCCGGTCGGCCGACAGGCTCTCCGGGCGGCCGTAGAGCTCGGCAGCGTGAAAAAAGAAATCCTTGGTGCCGACCGACAGCAGCATGCGCGCCGCGGTGGCGAACGACTCGCAGGTCTCGCGCAGAAACCGCTCGATGCCGTTCTCGCCCGGAACGAGCGCCTTGAGCTCGCGAAAGCGCTCCAGCGAGCGCGCCACGTCGGCGAGCGGGATCTGATAGGTGGGCCGGGGGAGCTGGTCCGCCCCCGCCGCGAAGAAGGCCCGCTCGACCGAATCGTCCCAGGCCAGCGCGCGCAGCACCCGCACCGGGCGCTGCGCCTCCAGGATCTCCGCCGAGACGTCGCGCAGCAGCTGGCCGAGGCGCTCGGAGACGCTCACGGACGACGATCGGACAACGTCACGTTCCGACCCCCACGCGGATCCCCGCGGGCACCGAATAGGTGATCCAGGCATTGCCGCCCACGACGGCGCCCCGACCGATCACCGTCTCGCCCCCGAGGATGGTGGCGTTCGCATAGATGATGACGTCGTCCTCGATGGTGGGGTGACGCTTCTTCGGGTTGGGCTTGTCCGTTCGCCCCCGATCGCGCACCGACAGCGCTCCAAGGGTCACGCCTTGATAGATGCGCACGCGGTTGCCGATGAGGCAGGTCTCGCCGACGACGATCCCGGTGCCGTGGTCGATGAAGAACGATTCGCCGACGGTGGCGCCCGGATGGATGTCGATGCCGGTGCGCGAATGCGCATGCTCGGTCAGCATGCGCGGGACGACCTCGGCGCCCTCGGTCAACAACCGGTGCGCCACCCGGTAGACCGCGATGCCGTAGAGCCCCGGATAGCAGGCGACGATCTCGTCGATGCCGCTGGCCGCCGGATCGGATTCGAACGCCGCCAGCACGTCACGCCCCAGCTCGGCGCGCAGCTCGGGCAAGGACGCCAGCAGCCTATCGGCGATCGTCCGGGCACGGGCGTGGCACTCGTCGACGTGCTTCTTCTTGGCGGACGAATTCTCGACCTGGGGACCGCAGTGCCGGTGCAAACCCAGGAAGATGGCCCGCTCCAGCCGCTCGGAGAGCGCGGCGATGGTCATGGCGACGTGGTCGCGCAGGCTCCCCCCGTCGCTGCCCAGCCGGTGCGACTCGGGAAACAGCACCTCCAGCATCTCCTCGACGAGGATGCGAATGTCGCGCCGCGAGGGCAGCGGCCCGTCCGACGCCAACCCCGCGTGCAATCCTTCCGCGGCGGACAGCACCTGCTCCGCCAGGCGAAGGTAGAGCGCGGAGGTCGCCTCCCCGGCGGGCGACGCCTCCTCCATCAGGGTCGGGGGACTGGAGACCGGCGCGCGGGAGTCGATCGGTCGTGACGCCATGGTCCCCTGTTTTACCTGAAACGGCCCGAGATCGCCCGTGGCGCCCGCCCTAGCGCGCCGCGACGGCCGCCACCAGCTTCTCCATGACCTCGGCGAGGCGTGCCTCCGGCACGGTGACCCGGGTGGGCATCCCCCCGCCGAGCTGGAACATCTTCACGAAGTCGAGCCCGGAGGTGTAGTCGGCGGCGATCGTCACCGAGCCCGAGCCGCGAAGCACCGACACGGGCGCCCGCTCCTGACCGATCAGCAGCAGCTCGGTCTTGTCGAAGCCGCGCGCGCCACCCAGGTCGAGGTAGGCGACGCCGTCGCGGATCTGATACTTCGTGGCGAGACGGCGGGCCTCGTCGAGCAACGGATCGATCTCGCGCGCGGCCGTGTCGATCTCGTCCCACAGCGCGTCCGACTTTCGTCGATCGGCCCCGTTCACCAGGAACTGGATCACGCGGTACTTCAGCGTCTCGTCCCGAAAGCGAGCGCGCAACGCCCGATCGATTCGCTCGGCGATGGGGCCGGGCGTGCCGCGGCGGGTATCGACGGCGCGCGCGTCGTCGTCGGCACCCGGATAGGGCTCGACCCCGTCACGCACCCACTTCGCGCCCGAATACAGGCCGTCGAGATCCAGGTGCAGGGCCACGGTGTCGATCGGGCCGGTACGCGCCACCACCTCGGGCGTCACCATCTCGGGGCAGGCGCCGTGCTCCGCCTTCGTCGACAGCACGAACCGCGAATCGCCGGCGTAGTCGACGTGGCGCTCGTGGTCGTGGTGATCGACCCAGGCGGCCAGCCGCGAGCCCAGCCCGGTGATGAAAGGCAAGGTCACCTTCTCGAACGACGACCCGCCCCCTTCGCTGGCGAACGCCACGTCGAGAACGACCACGCGCCCAGCGAGCTGCGACGCTGTCGGCAACGCGCGCGGCGTTACATAGCGAAACTGCGGAAGACTGGCGCTTTTCCCCACGGTCGTAGCATATCCCATGCACGCGGCGCGTCCACGGCGCTGTGCGCGCCTAGTTCGCCATGCAGTAGCTGACCGATCCGAACGGCAGACAGGCGGAGCCGGGGCAATCGGTCGCCGTCTCGCACAACTTCACGCAGCTGCGAGGACCGCCCGCGCTGAACTGCAAGCAGGCGAGCCCCACGTCGCAACCGTTGTAGGTGGTGCAAGCGTCCCCGACCTTGGCGGGCGGTCCCGACGTCGTGGGACAGTCACAGGTCGCCTGGTTGGGACCGGTCACGTAGCAGTTGAGCGCGGGGTCGACGCAGCCGGTGCGCGCGTAGGGATCACAGGGCTGGCTGCCGAGATCGCAGACCCGCTGCCCGGAAGGGTTGCCGTCGGGCAGTAACACGGGCGTGCCGCAAACTCCCGTCGTCCCGCAAGTCAGGTCGTTCAGGTCGTCACGGCACAACCGGTAACAACGCCCCAGATTCGCGCCGCACGCCTCCATCAGACAGGCCAAACCGGGCGCGCACGCGTCGGCGTCGGGGTCGCACACCGCCCCGAGCGCGATGCTGCTCGTCACGCTCGCGCACTTGAGGCCACCGGGGGAGACCTCGCAGCGCTCGCCGCAGGCGCAGCCGGTCTGGCAGACTGGATCGCAAGGCGACGAGACCTGCTCGGCGCACAGCGGCTGGATCGCGTTCTCGCACATCGGGGAACCGCCCGCCCCGCCCGCGCCGGCATTCGACACGCACAGGCCGCCCGCGCAAGCGAAGCCGTCGGGGCAGGCGGACGTCACCAGAGCGCAGCGCAGCTGCCCCGATTCGATCTTCGGGCCGTAGCACCCCAGCGCGCTCACGAACGCGAGCAGCGCCAGGCACGCCGAACGCGAGAGCATCCTCGGCGGTCCGATGTCGCGTTGGGCAGACACGTTAGTAGCAATACCCCCATTTCGTGCCGAACGGGTAGCAGGTGGCGCTCACCGCGCACCCGGATGCGGCGGCGGTCGTATCGCAGATGTAGCGACAGACGCCGCCCCCCAGCACGGTCGACGGGGGACAGACCAGACCGGCGATGCATTGCCGGGAATCGGTGCACGCCTCGCCAGGCGCGCGCGCGTCCATCGAGCAGTCGCAGACGACCCTGTCACCTCCCGTGGGCGCCTGCGCCGACGCCAGCAGGTAGCAGCTGTCCGCCGCGTCACAGCCCTGGTGCCCGTCCTTCGGATCACAGCTGCCGAACGCGATCTCGCAGATCCGGACCGCACCGAACATGCGCGTGCAGGCGGAGGTCGGGCAGTCGTTGTCACTGCTGCAGATGTGATAGCAGTGCGACTGCGGGAGGCAGTCGTCCATGCAGACGGCGCTCGTCTCGCAGTCGTCGGACTGATCGGCCTGGCCGCGATTCATGATCGTGCAGGTCTCGCCCACCGTGCGCGGCGCTCCCGAGTCGACGCCTGTGGCCCCGCCGCTGCCGCCGGTCGTCCCCTTGCCTCCGGTCCCCCCGGGCCCGCCGCCGCTCCCCACGGTCCCCCCATTCGCGGACGAAGGCACACAGACCCCGTCCAGGCAGGTGAAGTCATCCGGGCAGGCCTTGCTCGGCGCGACCGCGCACTGCAAACCGCCCGGTTCGATCCTGGGCTTGTAGCAACCGCTTGCGCACGCGACGACCAGGACCAGCGCGCTCACGGCCGCCGCCGCAACGCCGTTCCCCTTTCCGCGCCTCGCCTGGCTCATCTTCAACGGCCGCAACGCTAAAACGTGAGGAGGGCCGAGGCGCCGACCGTTCCCATGCCGATGACCGGCGCGACGGTGGCCGCCGGGGCGCCGCTCTCCGTCCCCTTGTGGGACAGCACGAGCAGCACCGTGCCGACCACGGCCAGCGCCCCGCCGCCGATGACCGAGACGATGGCGACGGTGTTGAGGCTCTTGCCCGACGACTCGAGGCTGGGGTCGAAGACGCCTCCGTTCTTCGAGGCGGTCGTCAGGTCGTCGCCCTTCTTGCCCGCCAGGTAGCCCGTGATCCCGGCGGTGATCAGGCCGGCCGCGCCCGCCGAGACGAGGACGATCCCCACCACCCGCTGCGGGTTCCCCGTGCTCTTCGCGGGCGGCACCGTGATCACCTGCGGCGGCGGGAAATAGGGCGCGGGCGCTGGCGTGACGACGGGCGCGGCGCGCAGCTTGGCGGCGGCCGCGTTGGCCTCGGCCGCCTTGCGACGCGCCTCGATGGTCACCTCGAGATCGGCGATCTTGCGTTCGACGTCCTCGCGGTTGCGCGCGTTCGGCGAACGCTGGAGGTAACGGCGATAGAAGTGGAGCGCGTCGGGAAGCTGGTCATTCAGGCGGTACGCCTGCGCGATGTTGTAGAGCATCGCCGGATCGCCCCCGATCTCGTACGCCTTCTGGTACTCGTCGACCGCCTCGGGATACTTCTCGACGTCGTAGGCGCGGGTGGCCTTCTCGTAGTGCTGGCGCATCTCCGCCTTCTGGTCGGCCGACAGCTGCGCCTCGGCCCTTCCCCCCACCGACACGACGACAGCCACCCCCATCAGGACCGACAAGATCAAACGTAAGCTCATGACATTCATCGACGGGCGCACCCTCGCAAGTTTGGACGGCGTCGGAACATACAGTAACGTACGCGACCGCCGCTGGAAAGGCGGCATCCGCTGGTTGTAACTGTCCACCGCTGGCTCTCGAACCTTGTCCGTCCCGAGGAGGCTCTGATGCGTTCTAGCCGTATCGCCCTGTCGCTGTTTCTCGCGGTCGCACCCGCCTGGATCGGCGGCTGTAGCACCGAAAAGACCGGTCCCGCCCGGTCCTGTCCCCCCGATTGCGATCAACCGAAGATGCCGCCCGGCGTTCCCGCCTTCCAGGTCGTCAAGGATGACGCGACCGGCCCCAGCGACGGACAGGACGTCACCATCCGCGTCGTGTTGAAGCAGAAGACGAAGCGGGAGGCCATCTATCCGTCCCTGCAATTCCTCTATCGCTACGCCATGACGCGCGGAACCTTCCAGCCCCGGAACTTCACCGGCGAGTTCTACACCTCCGAGTCTGAGGCGGCCGCCGGGAACACCCAGGCGGCGAAGATCTGGAAGCTGCAGACCGACAAGGGTCCGAAGTGCGAGAACTCGATCAAGATGGAGCTGCCCGAGGAGGTCGATCGGGCGTTCATGCACAGCATGAATCGCGGCGAGGTCGAGGATCTCGAGGACACCTGCCACCTGAACGAGAAGAAGAAGGTCGTTCACGTCGACGACAACTTCAAGCACAAGCCCACCTACAAGCTGGACGAATCGGCCAAGGCGGTCGAGGTGCAGTTCCCCTATCTGGAGGCCGGCAAGGACGAGTACGTGAAGTCTCTGTCCTTCAACGAGGCGATGACTTTCTGGGCCGAGTTCATGAACACCATGTTCCAGAAGGCGCCCGATCTGCAGCAGATCACGTACGTCGGCGTGCTGGACGATCAGCCGGCGCTGAAGGTCACCGTGACACGCCAGGAGTACGACTCGAAGCTGTCGACGGTGCAGGAGACGATCGCCAGCTACGCGGCGATCATCTTCGCCAAGCTGGGGCTGCACAAGACGGACGACAAGGGCGCGAAGGCCGAGCAGGAGTCGCACAACGCCGAGATGTACAAGCAGGCGCTCGGCTTCCTGCCCAAGGATCACGTCTTCATCTCGCCGAAGCTCACCATGCCGAAGGGCAAGGGCGGCGGTGGCGGCGGCGGCAAGCACAAGAAGAAGAAGTGAGCCCGGCCGGGCTCAGCCGGCCCGGAAATGCGGGAACGGGATGGCGCCCAGCCCCAGCAGCACGCCGAGCACGCCGACCGTCACGAACACGACGGCCTTCAGCGTCGCTCGGCTGGCCAGCATCTCGACCGTCGTCTCGTCGTCCTTGCGGGCACGCACGAACCACTGCCCGAGCCCGGAGATGACGAGGATCGTCCCCGTGATGACGAAGAACTTGGGCATGAACGCGAGCGCGGGATTCATGGTGGTCAGGCTACCCCGTCGCGCGCCAGTTGGTCGAGCAGCTGCATCAACCGTCGGGTGACCGGGCCCGGACGTCCATCGCCCACCGCTACGCCGTCGATCCGGGTGACCGGCAAGACGGCGCGCGTGGCGCTGGTGATGAACGACTCGTCGCCGGCCCTGACGTCCTCGCGGGTGAGGTGGGTCTCGCGCGCGGGGATTCCGTGGTCGCGACATAGCGCCAGCACCTGCGCGCGGGTGATGCCGTCGAGGATGCCCACGTCCAGGGCGGGCGTGCGCACCTCGCCGCCCTTGATGATGAAGACGTTGCTGCTGGCCCCCTCGGCCACCGTGCCGTCCGCCCCGCACAGCAGCGCCTCGTAGGCCCCCTGCCGCCGCGCCTCGCCCAGCGCCAGCACGTTGTTCAGGTAGTTCCCCGACTTGATCGCCGGATCGATGGCGCGCGGGTCGTTGCGCACCACCGACACGATGGCGACCGACACCCCGTCGTCGTACATCGCCCGCGACGGCGACTGCATCGGCATGACGATGACTATCAGCTGCGTGTCGTCCACCGACGCCGGATCGAGGTCGAGCTGCCCCACCCCGCGGGTGAGGATGATGCGCACGCGCGACTCGGCGTTCTCGGCGGCCCGCATCGTGTCGGCGACTGCCCGCTCGAGCTCGGCCCGCGGGGGGACGCGCAGCCCGAGGCGCGCCGCCGAGCGTTCGAGCCGCGTCAGGTGCGCCGCCAGCGCGAACAGCTGCCCGTACATCGTGCCGATGGTCTCGTAGACGCTGTCGCCATAGAGGAACCCGCGATCGAAGATCGAGATCTTGGCTTCGTCGGGGGGGCAGATCTGGCCGCCGATGTGCACGCGCGTCGACATGAGGCGCGAACCCTAGCGCGCGGCCGACGACGGGGAAAGGGCGCCCCCGCGGACCGTCCCAGGAACCGGTTCACGACCCGGAAATTCGCTTATTCGGGGCCCCATGACTGTGTGCGGCTTAACGCCGCAAATATCGCGACAACAAAGGTTTCGCAAAGTTATCTAGTAGAGTTCGCCCAGGTCGGCTATTCTCCCGGGCCTCGGAGTCCACCTGGTGATCATCCTCCGCGTTCGCTGCCGCAATATTCGTGAGTTCGAAGCGCACCTTCTTCCCGACCTTCCGAACGGAGGGGCGTTCTGCCCCACGACCACCGAGCTCCAGCCGGGTACGGGCGTCGTGGTCGAGTTCGCTTGCGACGCGCTGCCCAACAAGGTGCTGATCCGCGGCAGCGTGCTGTCGTGGCGCGCCGCCCTGCCCCGCATGCGGGTGCGCGCTGGCGCCACCGTGGAATTCGACGCTGACGAGGCCCCCAAGCGGGACTTCGTCATTCAGACGATGCGCGGCGCCCGGGCCCCCACCCGCCGGCGCAAGCACACCCGCATCCCCATCGGCGTGCCGGTCAAGGTGCGCGAGGCCAACCAGCTCGACGCCACCGACGCCGAGCTGCGGGAGATCAGCGTCAGCGGCGGCCTGCTCACCGGCCCCATCCAGCCCCCCGTCGGGACCGACGTGGTGATGGAGCTGGCCCCCCCGGGCTCCGAGGCACCGTTCGACCTGTCGGGCCGGGTGGTCTATCATGCTGGCCCGAACCAGACAGGCGTGCGGTTTCTGTACCGTGAGGGGGGTGGTTCGCGACGACTGCGGGAGCTGGTTCGACGATTCAAGACGCTCTGAAATCCCCGAGGAGACCCCCCATGCGATACGGCCTCATCTTCGCGTTCATCACGGGTTTGACGCTCACGTTCGTCCAGGGTACCGCGCTCGCCAGCCACTACGCGGTCGGCGACGTCCCCACGCTCATCAGCGCCGCCGACGCGGAGAAGTTGAAGAAGGGTGGCGTGTCGACGACGGAGGAGATGCTCCTCAAGGCCGCCAAGCCGAAGGACCGGAAGGCGCTGGCCAAGGCCTCGGGGTTGCCGGCCGCGACGATCATGAGCATCGCCCGCCGCTGCGAGCTGCTCCGCATCAAGGGCATCGGCCCGGAGATGGTCCTGCTGCTCGAGGCGGCCGGCGTCAAGACCAGCGCCGACCTCGCCAAGAAGACGGCGCCCACGCTGACCACCGAGGCCGACGCCGCCAACAAGGCGAAGAAGATCACCGAGAAGCCCCCCACCGAACCTCAGTTCGAAGACTGGATCACGCAGGCGAAGGCCCTTCCGACGGTCATCGAGGGGAAGTAACCCTCCCATGAGGCAGGCAGTGGATTCACTCTCCGCGGGGCGTGGCGCCGGCACCGATCGCTCGGGCACCGTCGTCGCCGGACGCTTCCGCCTGGAGGCCCTGATCTCGCGCGAGGGGGGCACCGAGGTCTATCAGGCGATCGATGGCAGCACCGGCGCGGCCCATGCCGTTCGCGTCGTGCCCTTCGCCGCCATCACCGGCTCCCCGGAGCGGTTGATCTCCGATCTGGAAAAGACGCAGGCGCTGCGCCACAAGAACCTCGTCGAGGTCGAAGCGGCGGGCGCGGACGGCGATCTGGTCTACGTGGCCGCCGAGCTGATCGACGGTCAGACCTTGCGCGACTTCATCGACGCCAAGCGGACAGAAGGGCGCGGCGTTTCCTTGAAGGGCGCTTGCAACCTGGTGGCGCACGTGGCGAACGCGCTCGAATACGCCAGCCGCGTGGCACGCCACGGCGCGCTGAATCCGGCGATCATCTGGGTGAATCGCGCCGGCCGGGTCAAGGTCTCGGGCCTGGGCGTCGGGCCCTCGGTGGCGGGCTTCGCCAGGCACGGCGCGCCGGCCGGATTCTCCGACACGGTCTACATGGCGCCCGAGATCGTCGCGGGCGGCCTGGCGAAGGCGGCCGCGGATGTCTACTCGCTGGGCGTCATCTTCTACGAGCTGATCACCGGCGCTCCGCCCACCAACCCGTTTCAGCCGGCGAGCCGGCTCGCGCCCGACGTGCCGACGTCGGTCGACCAGGTGATCGCGCGGGCGCTGTCGCATGCCCCCGAGGATCGCTGGCCCACGCTGACGGCATTCAAGGACGCCCTTCAGCAGACGGGCGGCCCGCTGCCCAGCGCGACCCAGACCTACGGCGGCGCGGGTCCGCGCAATACCGCCGCGGCGCCGGCGGCGGTTTCCGTCCCCGTGGCCGGCGTGCCGGCGAACGCGCAGACGGCGCGCCCGCCGAGCGGACGCCCCACGGGCGGCTTGCAGCTGACGGCGTCTCCGCGACCGGCGGCCGCTCCCGCCGCCCGCGCCACCGCGACCGCGATGCCGGCACCGGTCGCGCCCGCGGCGGCGCCCACCCCGCGCGCTTCACAGCCCCAGGAGGCGCTGCCCCCCCGCCCCTCCACGCAGGACTCGGGCCTGGTCCCCTTGCCGGTGGGCCCCGAGGACCACGTCGAGCATTGGTTGATCCACAAGGACAACCTCGATTTCGGGCCGTTCTCGATGGTGCAGATCCGGGCGCAGATCGAGCGGGGCGAGATCCTCGCCGACCACCTGGTGATCGACAACGACAGCGGTACCAAGTGCCGCGTACGCGACATCCCTGGCCTCGGCCACATGGCGAAGCACGCCGGCCGGCGGCTGGAGCAAGCGCGTCGGGCCCAGGCCGAGCAGCGCTCGGACAAGTCCGAGAAGCGAAAGTCCGTGTTCACCGGCGTGGTGGTGACCCTGGTGCTGCTGGCGGTGGCGGCGGGCGTGGGGATCTTCTTGCTCACGCGCCACGACACCTCCGGGGGCCATCTCGCCTCGCGCGAGGAAGAGGCCGAGATCGACAACTTCCTCAAGGGCGTGAAGATCGGCGTCACCAAGGCGATGGTCCGCCGAGGCGGCGGCGGCACGCACCACGCGGGCGGCGGCAACCAGAGCGGCGGCGCGGCCGAGGACTTCAACAACGATTCGAGCTTCGGCGACGTCGGCAAGGGCTTGAACGAGGGCGATCAGACGCTCGACGACGACCAGATCCAGAACACCATGATGGCCAACTACCGCAAGCTGATCCCCTGCATCGTTCATTCACCGGGGCTCAGCAACATCGCGCTCGAGTTCGCCGTCCGCGGCAACGGCAAGGTCAGCGCCGTCAAGGTGAACGGCCAGCGCACGGGTGCCCTGCCCGCCTGCATGCTGGGCCGCATGCAGAGCTTCAGCTTCCCCAAGTTCAACGGCGCCAAGACCATCGCCAGCTGGTCCATGTCCATGGGAAGGTAGGCGCGAAGGGGCGCGGCGCCCCCTCGCGGGCTCCCCCGAAGCCGCGGAGTAGGCCGACGGTGCCGGCGCGGCTGAGCCGCGCCTCCCGGGTGCTTGGACCCGCTCGCTCCGACGAAGCAGTCGCCTCCGGACCGATCTTCTCGAGCTTGAACAGCCGACGCGTCGCTTAGTCGCCGTCGCCGCCCCTCTGCTCCGCCCCCTATTCTCTTCTCCGAGCGAGTCCGCGATGCGATGCGATGCGGGAGGGCCGCGCAAGGGGGGACGAGCGGGCTGGGGGGGATGTCGGAGGGCGCTCCGCAGCGTCTTCGCCGCGGATGCCAGCCC
>DASYCK010000211.1:0-6537 GCA_036500205.1 Polyangia bacterium
AGCGGCTGACAGAGCATCCCGAAGGCGCCCAGCACCAGCAGGTACATCAGCTGGTTGGCGTGGCTGAACCCGACGCTGAACAGGACCGGCAGGAAGCAGATCAACATCAGCGGCGCGCACAGGTCGGCCACCCGCTCGACCGCGGGAACGGCGCGCGCCCGCCGCGCGAGCAACGCCGCGCCGATGGCGGCGAGGGGCAGCACCGCCCCGGCCAGCAACGACACCAGGAAGCCGGTCCGCACCGTGACACCGAGCGTGTTGTGGGCGAGGAACTCGTCCCGGACCTCCGGGGTCAGTCCGCACAGCCGCGCGAACACCACCACCGAGATCCCCGCCAGAGCCAGCATCAGCGCCGGCATCACCAGGCGGGACAGCGGCGCTGGAGCCACGGGGGCGGCCTGAACGTCGGCGGTCACTTGAGCCCCGGCCGTTTCAGCAGCACCAGCCCCGGGCGCGAGGCGGCGACGGAGTAGCCGGCGCGCAGGGCCGCGTCGTACTGCTCGCGCTCGGTGGGGATGGGGTGATCGGTCGTGTACAGGATGTAGTCGATGCCCTGATACCCGGTCGACATGTTCCAGGTCTCGATGCGGTTCGACACGTGCGGCAGCTCGCGATCGGTGACGCCGAGGACCGCGTCGGCGGGCACCAGCTTCATCAGCTCGTCGATGTAGCGCTGCTCGGCGCGGTTCTGCCACGTGGGGGGCTCGAACCTCAGCTCGCCGTAGGCGGTGTGAAAGTGGGCGCGCGGCGGGATGGCCCCCCAGTGCGTGGTGGTGATGATCGTCCCCGCCACCAGCGCCGCCACCGCCGCCCGCTGGCGCGCCACGCCCTGCGGCCCGCGCCGGATGGCCGCCAGGGCCAGCGCCGACGCCGGGAAGATGTAGGGGATGAAATAGCCCGAGTACTGGTACCCGATGTCGTGGGTCGGGCCGTAGTCGGTCAGCAGCGTGAAGTACGAGCCGGCCACCACGCTCAGGGCCAGGTGGGCGCGGCGCAGGGGAAGGAACGCCAGGGGCGCCAGGATCTGCAGCGCGTAGCGGAGCTTCTCGGCCGTCAGCAAGGTCGTGAACGTGTAGACCGGGTTGGTGAGGATGGTCTTGATGATCCCGGCGAAGCTGTGCTCCCCCTCGGGGAACAGCGTCCGGTAGTGCTCGGCGAAGCCCCACTGCCCGAAGGCGGGCATGATGGCGAAGCGGAGCAACACGAAGTAGCTGACCGACACCGCCAGGATGATCACGCCCGTCTTGGGGCGATGGCGGGTGGCGATGAGGAACAGGCCGAACACGGCGGTGCCGACCGAGATGTCCTCGCGGCAGGTGATGCCGAGGATGAAGAACAGCACGAACAGCTTGGTGCGCCGGGCGTCGAAGAAGTCGATGGCCGCCAGCAGGAACGCCGCCGACAGCGGCTGAAAATGGATGTCGAAGAACTGCGCGCCGTGCAGCGGCGGGTAGAAGTAGTACGCCCCCGTCAGCAGCAGGGCCATCGGGTGAGACAGGCGCCGTGCCGCGAACCGGTAGACGCACAGCCCGGCCAGCCCCAGCAGGGCGGACTGGATGACCATCAACGTGCCAGCGGCCGGGTGCAGCGCGTAGAACGGCAGCAGGAACACCATCGCCACCTCGGCGTGGTTGCGCAGCTCGCTCCAGTTTCCCTCACGAATCAGCGCGGGACAGCGGAACGGGTGACCGTGCAGGAAGTTGTAGAACTGGTTGTCGAGCTGCCCCAGATCCCAGGTGTACGAGTTGAACCCGGCGTGGTTCCGCAGCGCGAAGAACGAGGTGTACGTGATGTAGCCAGCCGCCGCGGCGCCCGCCACCAGCGCTGGCCAGTACCGCCGCACCACCGCCGGCAGGCGACCCGCCAGCGCCTGCAGCGGGTGCGGGTTCGCGGGCTCCTCGTCGTACGCTTCGAAGTGAAGCCGGCACAGCCGTTCGAACAGCAGGATGAACCCGGCGATCAGAACGGCCAGCATGACCGGATCGGTCCAGGCGTCCGGACGCAGTAACCCGGGCGCGAACGCGGCCAGCACCAGCGGAGCCGCCAGCCGCGACACGCGCGGCAATCGCGGCGTCCCTCCCCGGCGGGCATCGAGCGCGCACAGCGCCATCACCACCACGGCGCCGAGCGCGATCCCGGCCGCCAGCGCGGCCAGCAAGACGCCGCGCTGCCCGTGCGGCAGCTGGTTCGCGCGGGTGAAGGCGTCGACCCAGCGCCCGCGCAGCTGCGCCAGGGCCAGCGCCACCGAGCCACCGGCCAGCACCAGCAAGCCCCCCGACCGCGCCAGCTCGGCGAGATCGACCACCGAAGCGGGCGCCTGGGGTCTTGGATTCATTTCGGGGCCGCGTCGCGCGCGGCTTCGAGCCTGGGCAGGTTGATCTCGGTCTCCACCACGTACAGCGGCCGGCGCTTCACCTCTTCGTAGATGCGCCCCACGTATTCACCGAGGATCCCCGTCATCAAGAGCTGCGCCGACGAACCGAGCCCGACCAGGATCATGATGGTCGTCCACCCCTGCACGACCCCCTGTCCGAAGAACTTCTCCCACACCGCCCAGACCACCCCCGCGATCGCCACCAGCCCCGCCAGCACGCCCAGCCAGATCGCGATCCGCAGCGGGACGGTGGAAAAGGAGGTGATGCCGTCGACGGCGAAGCGGAGCATCTTTCGCAGCGGGTACTTCGTCTCGCCGGCGAAGCGGGCCGGCCGCTCGTAGGTGACGGCCGTCTGCTTGAAACCGACCCACGACACCATGCCGCGCACGAAGCGATGCTGCTCGCGCAGCGCCCGCAACGTCAACACCACGGCCCGGCTCATCAACCGGAAGTCCCCCGCGTCGACCGGGATGGAGATGCCCCCCAGCATGGCGCGCAGCAGGCGGTAGTAGACCGCCGCCGTCAGCTTCTTGAACGCGGTCTCGCCGTGCCGGTGCGAGCGGACGCCGTAGACGACGTCGAACCCTTCGCGCCAGCGCGCCACCATCTGCTTCACCACCTCGGGGGGGTCTTGCAGATCGGCGTCCATCACCACCACCGCGTCGCCGCTGGCGCGGTCGATGCCGGCGGTGATGGCCATCTGGTGCCCGAAGTTACGCGAGAACGACAGCACCTTGTAGCGCGGCTCGGCCGCCGCCAGCGCGCTCAGCATCGGCAACGACTGATCCTTCGAGCCGTCGTTGACGAAGATGACCTCCCACGACTCGCCGACGCCGCTCCCCACGTCGGCCAGAAAGGCGCGCAGCCGGCGATCCAGCTCGGGAATGATCTCTTCCTCGTTGTAGATCGGAAGAACCAACGAAAGGATGGGGGCCTCCATCGGGCCCCTATATATCATCCCCGGTCCGCCCGATTGTTTCCCCTATTCGGGCTGGCTGAAATGTCGCCGAAGCGTGTGCAGCGGCCCCATCTCGGGGACCGGCGCGGCCACGGCATGACGCAGGTGGGGCAACAGGTCGAAGTGGGTCGCCGCCCAGGTCGCCACGCCCACGCCCCCCAGCACCGCCGCCGCCGTCCCCAGCGCCCAGGGCAGCAGCACCGGCCCCAGGGCGTGGCGGGTGGGCAGGCGGACCAGGGCGCCCAGCAGCTCGTGCTCGCGCGCCGGGGCACGGAACGGGCTCCGCTCGCCCTCGAACCCCTCCAGCATCCCCTCTGCCACGATCTCGTCGCCGGGACGCAGGATGATCTCCTCGACCCCCAGCGCGCCCGACAGCTCGAAGTGCCGCCCCGCCGCGCGCGAGCCCGGGCTGCCGGGACGATGCAGCGAAGCGGTGCCCTGGATGTCGGCCGACCCGGGCAGCACCCGCACCCGCCCCGGGCCCCCGGCCTCGTCGGCCCGCTCGTCGACGATCTCGAACGGCTCCTCGGACGCGATCTCGTGCACGAGCCGCAGCGAGGGGTCCAGCTCCTCGACGATGCGCAGGCGCCAGTAGACGCAGGACACGCCCGACACCGGCGAGCGCAGCGGCTCGCGCAGCGGGGCGGCCCGGCCCGCCAGGCGGACGTTGCGCACGTTCGGGATCACGGCAGGCACGCTCATCGGGACACCTCGCCGTCGGGAACGATCACCTCGGGGGGCGGCGTCACCGCGTCGGCGTCGCCGCCGCGGGCCGCGTACTCCTCCAGCTTGCGGTACAGCGTCTTGCGGTCGAGCCCCAGCTTCTGCGCGGCGCGGGTCTTGTTGCCTCCCTCGGCCAGCACGACCCGCTCGATGTAGGACCGCTCCAGGGCCTCCAGGGTCATCCCCCGGGCCAGCGCCCCCCCCAGCGTGTCGGTGCGCCTTCTCTCGCGAACGCTTCCGGGCAGGTCGTCCATGCCGATCACATCCCCTTCCGCGAGCGCGACCGCGCGCTCGATGACGTTCTCCAGCTCGCGCACGTTGCCGGGCCAGTGGTAGCCGAGCAACGCCTTCTTGACCGCGGCGCCCAGCTCGCGCACGGTCTTCCCCGTCCGCACCGTGGCCGCCTCGAGGAAATGCTCCGCCAGCGCCAGAATGTCCTCGGTGCGCTCCCGCAGCGGGGGCAGATGGATGTGGATGACGTTGAGGCGGTAGTAGAGATCCTCGCGGAACGAGCCCTCGCGCAGCCGTGGATCGAGGTCGCGGTTGGTGGCGGCGATCACCCGCACGTCGATCTTCTCGGAGCGGCTCCCCCCGAGGGGGCGAATCTCGCGGTCCTGCAGCACTCTCAACAGCTTGGCCTGCAACGCCGGCGAAAGCTCGGCAATCTCGTCGAGAAAGATCGTCCCCCCCTCGGCCTCCAGGAAGATGCCGGCCTTGTCGGTGCGCGCGTCGGTGAAGGCCCCGCGCTTGTAACCGAACAGCTCGCTCTCCAGCAGCGCGTCGGGGATGGCGGCGCAGTTGATGGGCACGAACGGGCGGTGGCGGCGCGGGCTGGTGAAGTGCAGCGAGCGCGCGATCAGCTCCTTGCCGGTGCCCGAGTCGCCCGTCACCAGCACCGAGGTGGTGGAGCCGGCCAGCCGCCGCACCATCCCGAAGATCTCCTGCATCGACGGCGAGCGGCCGATGATGTTGTCGAACCCGTAGCTGCGTCCCACCTCGTCACGCAGCCGCGCCACCTCCGAGCGCAGCGCCCGCTCGGACAGGGCCTTGTCGACCGACAGCAGCAGCTGATCGATCTCGAACGGCTTGGTGATGTAGTCGAACGCGCCCAGCTTCACGGCGCGAATGGCGGTGTCGATCGACCCGAACGCGGTGATGGTGATGACGTGCGGCGAGGGCTCGACCGCCTTGATCTCGCGCAGCAGATCGAGCCCGTCGAGATCGGGCATCTTCACGTCCGACACCACCAGATCGATCCCCCCCTGGCGAATGCGCTCGACGCCGGCGCGCCCGCCGCCCGCCACCTCGACGTCGTAGCCGCCGTCGTCCAGCGCCTCGCGCAGCATCTCGCTCATGGCCGCGTCGTCCTCCACCACCAGCACGCGGGCCCGGGGGCGCGTTCCGTGCGGGGCGGGTCGTTCGCTCTCTGTCACGGCGCTCAACGAGCTAAGCCTTGCCGATCCCTTCGGCCACGGCAAGCTCCGCGGCCTCCACGGGCAGGAAAACCGAGAATAAAGTGCCGTTTGGCTCGCCCTGGGGCGGGCTTTCCACCTCGATCCAGCCGTCGTGATCCTTGACGATGCCGTGGCTGACGGTCAATCCCAGGCCCGTCCCCTGCCCGGCGTCCTTGGTGGTGAAGAACGGCTCGAAGATGTCCTGGGTGGCCGACGCGGCGATGCCGGCGCCGGTGTCGGCGATCTGCAGCATCACGTAGCCCGCGGGCGCGGCGCGGTCGAGCCCCCCCTTGCGCCGGGTGACGCTCTCGATCGAGACGCGCAGCCGCCCGCCGGCGCCGGCCGGCATCGCCTGGACGGCGTTCATCAGCAGGTTCAGGCACACCTGCTGGATCTGGTCGGGGTCCCCGGGCACCGGCGACAGGCCCGAGGGATGGGGCCGCAGCTCGGTGGTGATCCCTTGTCGGCGAACGGTCTCGCCGACCACGTCCAGCGCCTCCGCGACCACCTTGGCCAGATCGACCCGGGTGACGGTGGGCCCCCGCTTGCGCGAGAAATCGAGCACCTGGTTGATGATCTTGGTGATGCGCCCCACCTGCGTCTGGATGATCTCGACGTTCTTGGCCAGCTCGACCGGATCGCCGGCCTTTTTTTCCAGGGCGCGGGCGCGCCCCCCGATCACGTTCAACGGGGTCCCCACCTCGTGGGCGATCTCCGCCGCCATCTGCCCGATGGTGGCCAGCTTCTCCGACTGACGCAGGCGGGTCTCCAGCGCCAGGCGCGCGTTCGAGCCACGCCCCATCTCCTCGCGCGCCTCGCGCAGCGCCCCGGTCATGGCGTTGAACCGGTTCGCCAGGGTGCCGATGTCGTCCTCACGCTCGGCGAGCAGCACGCGCGAGAGATCCCCCTTCGACACCTCGTCGATCCCCTCCAGCAGGCGCTTGATGGGCGCCGTCACGCCGGCGCGCAGAGCCGCCAGCACCCCCACCGCGAGAAACAGGACCACCAGCAAGAACAGCGGAAACAT
>DASYCK010000212.1:0-12274 GCA_036500205.1 Polyangia bacterium
AAAATCATGGCGGGCGCAAGAGGGATCGGTAACTACTCTTAGGGCTTATATCCCAGCAGCACACCGAGGACCCGTCACACATGCGCCTACTTCAGTCTCCGTCACGCTCATCCGTTCGTCAGCGCTTGCTGCTGCTAGCAAGCAGCGCCTGTTTGCTGCACCTAATGCCCGGGTGCGGCTCCTCCTCGAGCGACAACGGCGGAGCGGGGAATGAAGCAGGCACGCCGAACGGTGTGGCCGGTTCCAACGGCAGCACGACGGGCGGCGCTGCAAACGCAACCGGGGGTACGGGCTCGAGCACGGCCGGCGCTCACGCTGCGGGCGGCATTGGCACCAGTGGTGCGTCAGCAACCAGTGCTGGCGCGCCAGGAACCAGCGGCGCGCCGGCGACGAGCGGCGGCGCACCAGGAACCAGCGGCGCAACCGGCGCTGCGGGCAAGGGCGGTGCGACCAACGCAGCCGGCGCTGCGGGCAAGGGCGGCACAACCGGCGCTGCGGGCGCCACGGGCACGAGCGGCGCAACCGGCGCTGCGGGCGCCGGCACTCTCGGCAGCTGCACTACGCCGCCGAATGGCAGCGCGCTCGTCGGCTGGGCCTCGCAGTCCGGCATGGGCGTCACCACCACCACCGGCGGCGGCAACGCCACGCCGCAAATGGTCACCACCTTGGCCGCGTTCACGAGCGCCGTCAGCGGCACCGCCGCCAAGGTCATCTATGTGACCGGCAAGTTCGCCAACGGCAAGGTCAACATCGGCTCGAACAAGACCATCGTCGGGCTGTGCGGCGCTGAATTTCATGGCCACTTGGGCCTGAGCGGCTCGTCGAACGTGATCATCCGCAACCTGAAGATCGTCGGCTACGGCGTGGGAGATTGCTCGCTCGATCCAGACTACACCTCGGTCGTCGGCTGCTCCTCGGGCAACGACGCCGTCACCATCAACAACGACTCACACCACATCTGGGTCGACCATTGCGACATCTCCGACGGGTCGGACGGCAACCTCGATATCACCAATGGCTCTGATTTTGTCACTGTCTCGTGGACGAAGTTCTCCTACTCGACGATGCGCACCGACCCGGTCACCGGCAGCACCGGGCACCGGTTTTCGAACCTGATCGGCGCCGCCGACGGCCTGGCCGAGGACGCCGGCCACCTCAACGTCACCTGGCACCACGACTGGTGGGCGGACAACGTCGCCGAGCGGATGCCGCGCTCGCGCGACGGCAAGATCCACGTCGTCAACAACCTCTTCACCGCCGCCGGCAACGACTACTGCACGAATTCCGGGAATCTCTCGTCGCTGCTGGTCGAGAACAACATCTATGTCGGCGTGAAAAACCCGCTGCAGGAGGACGCCGACGGCAACATGCTGTCGCGCAACAACGTCTTCACCAACACGACCGGCAGCAAGACCTCGGGCGGCACCGGCTTCAGCGCGCCCTATGCGCTGACCCCCGACGCGACCGGGAACCTGGAAGCGACGATCCGCGCGCAGGCCGGGCCGCGCTGACCGTCGCGCACGGCTCGGCGAGAAACCTGAGCCCTTCCGTCGGAGGCCCGGCACCTCTCCGACCAGAAGGAGCCCCTCGTGCAACACGCCCACCCCCAGGGACGCGTGCAGCGGCTTGTCCCGCTCGCGCTTGCAGTTTTCCTCGTTTCTTCTTGCTTTACTTCATGCGCCAACAGCGACGGCAACGTCAGCGGCAGCGGCGGCAGCGGCGCTGAAGGCGGATCGTCCGGCTCGACGGGCTCGGGTGGCAATGGCAGCGGCGGTTCGTCGACCGGCGGCAACGGCTCGGGCGGCCTGACCGGGAGAGGCGGGTCGTCGAGCGGCGGCTCAACCGCCAGCGGCGGGTCGTCGAGCGGCGGCTCGACGGGCTCCGGCGGCAGGGGCGGCAGCGGCTCGGGCGGCAGCGCGAGCAGCGGTGGAACGACCGGGACTGGGGGCGCGGCGGGTGCGACCGGCAAAGGTGGCAATGGCTCGGGCGGAACGGGGACGGGCGGCGCGGCGGGTAAAGGCGGCAACGGCTCGGGCGGAACCGGGGCCGGCGGTGCCGCGGGCGCGACGGGGACGGGCGGCGCGGCGGGCGCGACCGGCGGCGCCGGCGGAGCGACGGCGACAGGCACGCCGCCCGGCGACATCGCCATGGCCGCCGGAACGCCGATGGTGGCGGCGCACTCGGTGACGCGGGCGATGTTCGCGGCCTACAGCGGCAAGCTGTTCCAGGCGCGGCGCGCCTCCGACGGCACCACCCAGGACATCAACGCGGCGAGCGCCGGCGGCCTCGTCGATCTCAACGCGCTCAATACCTTTTGCTCGGGAACGACCTGCACGGTGTCGAAGCTCTACGACCAGGCGGGGAACGGCAACGACATGTCGCAGGCGACGACCGCCAACCAGCCGACGGTCGGGTTCTGGACGGCCGCCAACGGGACCAAGTACCCCATGGTGGTCTCCGTCGGATACCAGTGGCTGCGCAACCGCACCAGCGTCAAGAAGATCCCCACCGGCTCGAATCCGCAGACGGAGTACTTCGTCGTCCACGGCGACAACGCCGGTGCCGCCGCCAACACCAACGGCTGCTGCTACGACTACGGCAACATGGAGACGCGCATCGAGGACGACGGCCCGGGCACCATGTCGGCGCTCTACTTCGGCAAGGCCACCGACTGGACGCGCGGCGCGGGCAGCGGCCCCTGGGTCATGTTGGACATGGAGAACGGCGTGTTCGCGGGCGGCGGCTCGATCGCCATCCTGAACGCCGGCAACGCCAGCGTGAACTCGAGCGATCCCAGCCTCAAATACGCGGCGCCCAACATCGTCACCGGGCTGGCCAAGACCAACGGAACGTCGACGTTCGAGATCAAGTACGGCAACGCCTCAAGCGGCGCGCTGAGCATCGCCTGGAACGGCTCGCTCCCCACCAACACCAACCCCACCTCGTACATCCCGCTGCATCAGCAGGGTGGCATCTCGCTGGGCGAGGGGGGCGACGGCTCGGCGATGGGGACCGGCGCCTTCTCCGAGGGGGCGATCATCGCCGCCCAGACCAGCGACGCCACCGACGACTCCATTCAGGCCAACCTGACGACGCTCTACAAGTAGGGCGAAAAGTTGACGGCGGCGCCTCGCCGTCCAAAATCGGCGGTTGGCGATGGCCACGGCATGTGAGGAGGCCGCCGCGGGCGAGGTGCCGTGCGCACCGATGTTCGCGACCGAGACGATGGCGGAGCTGTCGGCGCGGCAGGGCCGGCTCTTGGACGCGGTCGCCATCTACCGGCATCTGCTCGGCGGCGCGGCGTCGGACGGCACGGACGAGGCGCGCGTGGCGAGATGGCGGGCGCGCCTGGCGGAGCTGGCGGCCGGCGCCCCGACCTCGGCGACGACGACGGCGACGGTGCCGGCGCCTGCCCCGGCCCCACGCGCGCCCGTTCCATCCCGAGTGGTCGCCGCGCCCACCCGCTCGCTGGTCCTCCGCGATCCGATCCGCTCGGGACAGGTGGTCTACGCCGAGGGACGCGACCTCATCGTCATCGCGCCGGTCCACCCGGGGGCGCAGCTCCTCGCCGACGGCAACATTCACGTCTACGGCGCGCTCAAAGGGCGCGCCGTGGCCGGGGCGCAGGGGCGCCGCGACGCGGAGGTGTTCTGCCTCTCGCTCGAGGCAGAGCTGGTCGGCGTCGACGCCGGCTACCTGCTGCGCGACGACGTCCCGGCGGCGCTCTGGGGCGCCGCGGCGCGCGTGTTCCTGACGCCCGAGGGGGTCTGCACCGCCGCCGCGCTCTCGGCCGGCAAGCCGCTGCCGCGCCTGCGCTGAACGGCCGCTTGTCGGCCCGCCGCCGGCAGGCTACGTTTCGTGGTGACGTTCGCTTAGCTCGGAGGGCATTCGCATGGGTCGTTCGGCACGGTTCAATCTGGCGGGGCTCATCGTGGGCGCGACGTTGTTTGGTCAGCTCGCCTGCGCCGGGAACACGCAGTCGTTCGACGCGAGCAACGACGGACAGACGACCACCGTGTCCCCCGGCGACGAGATCGACATCAAGCTCACCTTCATCGGGGGCTCGACTTATACAGGTCCCGACGTCTCCTCGGCGGCGGTGGCGTACGAGGGGAGCTCGGTCGTCGGACCTCTCGACCCAGGCGGTCCCACGATGCTCTTCAAGTTCAAGGCGGTGAACCCCGGGACGGCGGTCATCTCGATTCCCAGGACGAGCCTCACCGGCTATGTGGCGACGTTCACCCTGGGCGTCCTCGTCGAGTGACGACTGGCCTCGGGACTCCTGGTCCGCCACGATCCCGCAGATCGTCTTCGCGTTCGAGATGAAGCCCGCGCACACCTACGCCGTCCAGACCCGCATCGACGATTCGAGCGGGCCCAGCGGTCGCCTGGAGATCTTCGCGCAAGAGTACGCCCCCGACGGCTCCCGCACGCGCGTGCCGTTTGCCGGCGACGGCGAGATCAACGCGTGCAAGACCTGGGCGCAGTCTCAAGGCCTCTGAGCCCGAGCTCGCCCCACGTGCGCACCTCGCCAGCTTTTCGACCGGCGCTCGCGCTGCTCGCTCTGTGGGCGGCCGCGTGTGCGCCGGTGATGAACCCGGCGGTCCCCCTCTACCCCAAGATCGACGCCGGGCCGGGACCGGGCAAGATCGCGCTGCTGCGCGGGCCCATCGCGATCGTCGACGGGGAAGGGGTTTCGGGCAAAGGGCCGGCGTTCGAGCTTCTGCCGGGCTGTCACCTCGTCGCCGTCGAGGCGGACGGTGGCGTCAAGCCGAGCATCATCTTCGCGTTCGAGATGCGGCCCGGCTACATCTACACCGTCGAGTCCGGCGCCGAGACGGCGCAGGAGCGCGCCCCCGACAACTCGGTCGTTCCGGTGCGGCGCGCCCGCGCCTCCGACGTGACAGCGTGCCGCCGTTGGGCGAAGTCGCAGCGCTACTGATCCGCGCTTCAGCGACACCAGAGATCGACGGCGCCGCCGTCCAGGGTGAGCATCTGGGAGCCGTCACCAGGGAGGACAACGGTGCCGGCCGGCCCGCCGCGATACACTGACCTCGGTGGCGGCCCTCACGGCGGTCCCCGCGGCGCCGCGGGTGCGTTGGTGGACGAACCTCGCGAGGTTCCCAGGTCGACTGTGGTCGATGGCCGGCGACCTGACGACCGCGCTGACTGACCAATCGGCGCGGCAGCCGAGCAGGCGAAAGCTGGCCTTGATTCGGCTGGGGTTCATGGTGGCCTTCATCATTTTCTCGCCCGTGCTCTTCGCCCTCAGCTTGAGGTCGCGCCCCCAAGGCTCGACGGGGTTCGCGGCGCTCGACGCGCGCGTCCGGGAGATCTGGAAGACGTCCGCCCACGACGCGGTCGACCTTCTGAAATCGACCTTCGACCAACTGATCGCGAAAGGCGCTTTCGGGATCAAAGCGATCGAGATCGAGCCCTTCGGGAAATTCGAGCCGTGGGACGTGCTCCGCTTTGAACGGCACCTCTACAATTGCGAGATCGCCCTCGGTCGTTACGAGGATGCAATGGCCGTCGCGGCGTCCATGCCGGGGAGGCTCGAGGAGTTCATTCTGCAACAGGTCGATTGCCTCGTCGCCCTGGGACGGGGGTTGGACGCCATCGCACTCCTCGAACGCAACCTCGACACCGACGGCTGGCGCGGCACGCTCCGTCGCCGCCTCCGCGAGCTGGGCGGCCGTGACCTGCGAAGCGTGAACTGAGCTTCCCAGTGGGCAGGCGGCGCGTACCTTCTTGCCAAACCGGGAGCGGGCGGAGATAACGGCGGCCATGCTGCAGAGGCTGGGGGTTGGCTCGGTCGCCGTCGCGTTGTGCGCGAGCGCGTGCGCGGTTTACACCTCGGGAATCCACGCCGATGCGCCGCTGCATCAGGGGTCGGCCTATCTTTACGGGCGGTTCTTCATGAACGCGCTGCCCGACGAGAGCGGCGGCAAGCAGTCGGTGGGGCTGGTGCTCCGTTGCGAGAGGGGTTCGTCGTACACCTTCGGCTCGATGGACCAGCGCGACGTCCGGGTGCTGGAGATCAAGCCGTCGCGGTGCTGGCTGATGAAGGCGGTCCTGGCCGATCAAAACGGCATCGTCCGCAAGGAGCTCAAGACCGACCCGACGTTGCTGCGGCCGCTCGATTTCACGGCCGGGCGCGCCCACTACATCGGCGACTACTTCGCCAAGGGCGACTACTCGGTCCAGATGGCGGCGAACACCCAGACCTGGGACTGGGCGATGAGCTCCGCCGCCGGCGACCACTACGCCGACACGACCGCGGAGATGAGACGGGCGTTCCCCAACCTCGCCTCGCTCCCGACCGACGACCTGCGCCTCATCCCCGAGCGCGCGCACAAGCGCGGCAACGGCATCGGCCCGTCGCCGGGCGAGCCGCCCCTCTCGCCGCCGCTGGTCGCCTTCCTGGCGCCGTTCATCAAGCGCTCGTACCCGACGCCGGCGCAGTGCGAGGCGGCCTGTCCGACGGGACAATGCCTCCCATACCGCGGCCCGTCGGGTCCGGAGATGGCCTGCGTGATTCGTTGCAACCGGAACGCCGACTGCCCGACGGGCCTCGCCTGCAGCTGCCCCAACAGCGAGAGCCCCGCGGGCCCCGACTGCCATCCGATCGCGCGGAGGCCCAAGGATCCGCTCGACCGCCTCTGCCTGCCGCCCGAGACCGCCGGGCAGCCCTAAGGAGGGCCGGCGAGGCTCGTCCAGGCTTCCGGTGCAAGAGCCACTCGAGCAGGTGAACCGTCCCGCGCTTGAGACGAGACAGGGGCCGGGTTGTGACGTGACGGGCTCAAGCGGCGGTCAAGATCCGCGGCCCGTCCGCGGTGACGGCGACGGTGTGCTCGACGTGCGCCGAGAGGCTGGCGTCGGCCGTGACCACGGTCCATCCGTCGTCGAGCATCGCCACGGTGGCGCCGCCCGCGTTCAGCATCGGCTCGATGGCGATCACCATCCCCGCTTGCAGCCGCGGCCCGGCGCCGGCGCGCCCATAGTTCGGCACGCTGGGCGGCTCGTGCATGGCCCGCCCGATGCCGTGTCCCACGAGCTCGCGCACCGCGGAATAACCGAGCGCCTCCGCGTGTCCCTGGACGGCCGCCCCGACGTCGCCGAGGCGCGCTCCGGGGACCGCGGCACGGATCGCCCGCGCCAGGCACTCTTGCGTGGCCGCGATGAGGGCCCGGGCGGGCGCGCTGACGATCCCGACCGCGACCGTGCGCGCGGCGTCGGCGCAGTAGCCCTCCTTGTAACAGGCGAAGTCGATCCCGACGACGTCCCCCTCGCGCAGCACCTGCCGCCGGTCCGGGATGCCGTGGACCACGACCGCGTTCACCGAGGTGCAGAGCACGGCCGGGTAGGGCGGCGCCCCGCCCGGCGCGTAGCCCAAGAACGCCGAGGTCGCCCGCGCCCGCCCGAGCTCGCGCTCGGCGATGGCGTTCAGCTCGGCGGTGGTTACGCCGGGTACGCACGCCGCTTCGACCGCATCCAGCACGGCCCGCACGATCCGCCCGGCCGCGCGCATCTTGCCGAGCTCCCGCTCGCTCTTGAGGACGATTCCCATGCTGTCAGTTTACGCCCTGGCCGGGCCGGGGCGGGGCGCCGCGACCGCGCGACCCGTCCGCACACGTTCGAGTCGCCCGCACGCCGGCTCTGTCCCGCGCGCCAGTTGTTCTTCGCTCCAGCGTTGATCCAGTCGCGGACGGGCGGCCAGCATCGCGAAGCGCCCGCCGGCGCAGGTCATGCCTCTCATTGCGGGACGGTCGCTGAATCCCGCGAGGCTGACAAATACGTCGCCGGCCCCGTCAGCGCCGGTGAGCCGACCCCTACTGGAGAAACACTTCGAAGTTGGAATCGGTCGTCGGAGAGAGCTGAGAGCTTTGCGTGACGATGCTGAGCCCGTCGACCACCGTGGTCGTCTCCAGCTCGGAGATCAGGCTGCCATAGAGGGTGCTGCCGCCCACCATTCCCTTCAGCGAGGAGAGGAGTCTCTGGGGAACGAGACCCGAGCCGGAGGCTCCGTCAAATGTGCACCCGATTTGAAGGGCGACGTCGCCCGTCGGGGTGTTCCCGTCAATCCGGAGCTGGATTTGCCCCGCCGAGATCGGCATCCAGGAGACAGACAGGTCCTGGGTGGTGTCGACGATCGCGCCGCTGCCGCCTTCCGCGTTGACAGGCTCCGTGATCACACCGACGTCCGGAATGGTCGCGGAGACCGCGAAGATAGGGACGCTGACCCCATCGCCCCCGCTGAACTTCATGATGCCCCCCGTCCCGAGGGCGATCGGCGCGGGGAAGGTCACCGTCGGATATCCAGAGACACCGTAGGTGAGAGGCTCCGTGGTCGTGTCGACCGCAGCGGACATCGGGCCCAGATTGCCGTATCCGGCGTTGCGGTCAATCAGCGGGCCCAGCTGGCAAGAGAGCAACTGGCAGGCACCGGCATTCACCGGGCTCGGACACGTTACCCGTTCCGCGGCGTTTGGATCGTAGACCTGCACCGCCGCCGTCACGCTTCCCGATGGCCCACCGGTGGCTATCAGATAGACGGTCTCGATGTTGGCTCCAGTTGCCGAGCCGCCCCCCAGCTTGTCTCCTCCGCACGACGCCAAGACGAGTGCCCCCGACGCGAGAACCGCACCCCGGACCCCGAACGCCCGACGGCCGGCCTCAGCTCGCATTCGTCACCGCAGCGTCACCGGGAAGCCGCCCGCGGGGTCCGCGGTGGTCTGAAAGCTGTGCGTCACGATGGTGAGCCCATCGACGACGGTCGTCGCGTCGAGCTCGGAGATCAGCGCGGCATACACGGGTTCTTCGACGGGGCCACGCATCGCCGTCATTGCAGCGAGGAGCGTCTGGGGCACCACGGCGGACCCGGGGGCTCCGTCGAACGTGCAATGGATCGAATTCATGACGTCGCTGTCCGTCGTGATCACCTCCCCATCGAGCCGGAACTTGATCTGCCCGATCGAGATCGGCGTCCAGGTGACCGGCAGATCCTGGGAAGAGTCGAGGATCGCGGCGACGCCTTCCGACGCGGGGTTGGGCGAGCTCATGACGCCCAGGCCCGGAATGGTCGCGGAAACGTCGAACGTCGGGACGCTGAGCCCATCTCCACCCCGAAACCTCATGGTGCCTCCGGTCCCGAGCGCGGCTGGCGCGGGGAGCGCAACCGCCGGGTACCCCGTGAGGTCGTAGGTGAGGGGCACCGTCGTTGTGCCGACCGTCACCGCGATCGGGCCAAAATTGCCGTACCCGGCGGCGGGGCTTCCGACCCCAGCAGATTGGCAAGAGGTCAGCTGGCACGCGCCGGCGACGAGCGGGGCGGCGCACGTGTCCTGTGGCCCGACACCCGGTTCGTCGAGGGCCACGTCGGCGGTCACGCTTCCTGCCGGCCCGCCGCTGGCGACGAGCGTGATGACTCCGGCGCCGCCTCCGGGAGTTCCGGCGCCCCCCAGTGTGTCCGCTCCGCACGACGCAAAGGCGAGCGTCGCCAACGCGAGAACGGCACCCCGAATCACGAACGCTCGACCGCCGACGTTAGGCTTGTCCATCACCCCCACGCCCTCCTGCTATTGATTAAGTGCCTAGCATGGCAGAACCCCGGGCAAGAGAAAGCCTTCTCCGGCTGGCCCGGCACCCGGGTGCGAGCGTGAACCCCACACGAAGCTGTGTGCACAGCCCGCCGCGATCGCCGAGGTGAGGCCGCGACCGCACCTCGGTCCGGAGATCCTTCTGCGTCGGTTGACGTAGAGCGGCCAGGCCCAATCCCAGCGGTGGCTTGAGGGCGTCGCTCTGCCCGCACGGCGGCACCAGTGCGCCATGCTTGAACCCTTTCAGTGGGCGGGCTGACGGCTATGTGTCGGCCAGAGCCGGAGCCGCGCGGCGGAGAGGACCTACTTGGCAGCTTTGTCGGCGGCCTTGTCGCCGTAGTCCTTCTTCTGTTTTTTGGCCTTCTTTTCCTTCTTGCCGCCGTCCTCGTCGACGCCGGTCGTCTTGGCCTTCTTTCCCTTCTCGTCGTCGTCGGCCCTGGCATGCTTGGATCCAATTCCGGTGCCCAGCATCCCGAGCAACAGCCCCAGACAAATCGTTCGATGCATCGACATTCGCTCTCTCCTTTTATTCAGTTCGTCTCTACATCGCCCTTATTCGATGTGATCGATTCGAAGAATTTCAGCGCCACGGCAATCAGGCTTCCCGGCCATGCCCGCGTGTAGTAGCCGAACAAGGTCGCAGTCAGGTGGACCGCGAAGGCAGCCGTCACGAAGAATCCCAACGACAGTGCGAGCCCTTTCCACGGCTTCCCCCCTGAGAACAGTCCATGGATGGCCACGAAGCAAAGAAAGCTGAGGACCATGTCGATCCACCGGGGCGTCGGGAACAGACCGCGATCGTCCAGGAGAGCCTCGATGTAGTTGGCTTGAAGGACGAAGCCAGGCATCTCTCCGGCTGGCCCCCTGTGAATGTCCTCGCTCGAGATCTTGCCGACTACCACGACGCGGTGTCGTAGCCCTGGCGCCGGTGGAGGGACTGCCCCCGGCGCCAGGAAGAGTGATCCGTTGTAGCTGTAGTCGTGGAAATCGGACTCGGGGATGAGACTGGTGTAGGGGTGCACGTGCTCCATGCGTTTCCACCGGCGCGTGTGATCGAGGAACGGATCGTCCGCCAATGCGCCGAAGAGGGAGATCGTCGGAACAGAACGGGGATCTCCTGGTCCCGGGAGGTCGACGGCCGTCCAGAAAGTCGGGATCCTTCGCTCATCCACGCTTACCCGCACGAGGCCGCGTGTGGGTTGTGGGCCGAGGGGGAAGATGTCCTGCTCGATGATGATCGGATCCCGCGCGACCCTGGCTCCAAGGGCTGCGACGAGGGCCGGATTGTCCTTCCGTGCCTCCGCCACCGTGGACTCGTTGGCACCGACAATTATCGGAACGGTCGTCACCCGGGCAATTGCCTTCGCGAGCGCCTTGTTGATGGCATGGTCCGAGCACTCCTTGGGTGCAAAATCCTGATCTATGACGATGGCCGAGGGCTCATAGGGCAACAGACGAGGGATGAGATTGGTCAGGACACGACGCCGATCGCACACTGTGCCCGTTCTGAATTCTTCGCCGGTGGTGCTGTCCAGGACGACGAGGGCGGTGTAGTGGGGCCGGGGAACGCGAAATCCGGCAGTGACGACGCGTTGGTACCAGTATGACGCGCTAGAGACGTCCCACTTCTGCACGGCGGGCGGCGCGTTCTCGATCCACTCGGAGGCGTGATCGAACGCAAACGGGACCATGTAGGTGAGCACCAACACGAATAGGTTGAATGCGACCAGTTTGGCCGACGTCCCCGAGAAGCATGACAGCAAAGGAGACCGGCCCGCGGGCGTGGGCGATCGCGGTTGCTCGGGAGGGGGCGAACTCGCGGCGGCCGTGGTCATGGTTGGCGGGTGGTTCCCGAAGCTCAACGGTGTCGGGGAACGTTCTTTCAGTAACAATTGCCAATCGAGTCAATGGACCCAGCCACGAGATCCCTCTTTCGCGTCGGCTGGGGACCTGGCCTTGCCGGCAAGGAGGCTGCTGCGGTTGAGCTAGAGAGCCAAGCCCCAATACCCACCCGTGGCTCGGGCACTTCAAGGTCGGCGCGAGCCCCTGAGGCCGCCATCGCGGCCATCAAGGAATCGACGTAGAGGGCGCGCGTTGTGCCTGCCTGTGGCGCGGGTTCCGATGTGCAGGGCGGCGCCCCGGTAAAGCCTCAGCGCGCCCGAGGGTCCGACAGCGGTTCCATCACCCGCGTCGGCGGACCCCGATCGGGCGGCCTCGCGAGCAGGATGACCAGCTCGATCTCCAGGTCGTTGGCGTGGATCCAGCGGCGTAGCTGCTCGACCACGACGTCCACGTCGTCGTAGTCGGCGACCGACATTACGAGGCCGCGTCCCGACTCGGTGCAGGGCGGTGCGGCGGCGGCGCAGGGGCCGTAGGGGGCGACGCCGTACACCAGACCGTGCGCGACGTCGACCAGGCGGCGGGCGAAGCTGCGGCGGTCGGCGTCGGGGGGCGGGCGGAAAGGGGTGTGGCCGGAGGCGCGCAGGATAATCATCGGGGCGGGCGACGCCCGGCAGGTGAAGAGGACGTCCGCCTCCGGGTAGGTTCCCGGACGGAGCTGGACGTCGCCGGGGCAGCCGGCCAGGGGGGCCTTCGATTCCAGAGCGCGAAGGGGCGACTCGGCGGGGAGCGCCGGGCAGGTGTGCGGGGGCGGGGGTGGCGGTGGGGGCGGCGGC
>DASYCK010000213.1:0-25693 GCA_036500205.1 Polyangia bacterium
ATCGTATACGACGGTCTGATCGGACCATCGGTGAAGATCTTCGAGCAGGTGCCGGGCGCGCGCCTGATCGGGACGGCGCCCGCGGGCACGACCGTCGAGGCACGCCTCGACCTGTCGGCGCGGGAAGGCGGCGCCAGGGTCGCCTATCGCCGCACCGCCACGGCCGACGTCACCGGCCAGTTCGAGCTCCTCGTCCCCTACCCGACCGAGCCGGATGCCCCCTACACCGACGTGGTCGCCGCCGGGCCCTACGAGCTCGTGGCCGCCGGGGCACCGCTGGGACACGCCAGCGTTCCCGCCAGCGCGGTCGAAGAGGGCCGCGCCATCCCCGTCACCGCGCCCTGAGCGTGCTCAGCGCTTCCCGTCGAAGAAGACGGGGCGTGCTTCGCGCTGCCAGCCGTCGGCCCAGCTCTCACCGGCCAGGCGCTCGACGCCCCGCCGCAGCTCCTCGAGCAGCGGCGTCGGGCCGGGAAACCCGCCGAGCACCTCGCAGATCTGCGCGCCCAGCTCGGGCCCCGTCGAGAACAGCAGCCCGTTCTCGCGCTCGCGCACCAGCTCCGCCACGACCGGGCCATACGCGAACGCGCACACCGGAAGCCCGGCTCCGAACATGTCCGCGATCTTCATGGGCAGATCGACGCCCGAGGCCGACCGGTGCAGCGACACCCCCAGGTCCGCCGCGCCCAGCAGCAGCGGGTAGTCGGCGGCGCTGACCCACAGCGTCCGCGTCCGAACGTGCGCGAGGGCCAGCGCGGCGATGCGCGCCTCCCAGTGCGCCCGCAGCTTGCCTTCGCCCGTCATCACGAACAGCAGCGGCGGCACCGACGTGCCGCGCGCGATGGCGTCGTCGCAAAACCGCATCGCCTCGAGCAGCATCGAGAAATCCTCATCGGGCGTCCAGCTCGACGAGGTGATGATCACCGCCGGGCGATCGGGTGCCAGCGGATCGACGAGGATGCCGTTCCGTTCGAACAGCGACGGGCGGGCCGCGAGCGGCGTGCGACCGACGCGCTTGCTGGGCCGATCGCGCAGCACGTGCGCCGGCGCGATCCCCCACGCCGTCGCCAGCGTCTCGCGCATCGCCTCCGAGACGCATAGATGCGCGGTCGCGCCGCGCCCCAGGATGCGCTCGACGGCGCGCGCCGCGCGGACCGCCACATGCCCCCGACCGAACCGCAGCGCCAGCATGTCGGCGCCGAAGTTGTGCCAGTCGATCACCCACGACGTTGCCCCCACCAGGGCCACCAGGCGGGCCACCGCCACCGTCGGGAAGGTGGGGGGATTCTGCGTCAGCAGAACATCGGGCCGCGGCAAGGTCACCAGCAGCAGGAAAGCGAGCGACAGCGCCTGCGCGGCGACGTCTCCCGTCGCCACCGGCACGAACAGCCAGCGCGGCGCCCGCTGCCGCCAGGGCGTCGCCAGCAGATGAACGCGGATGCGCGGGTGGACGGCCACCTCGTCATCGACCGGCCGCCCCCCGTAGCCGATCAGATCGACGTCGCAACCCTCGTTGGCCAGCGCCAGCGCGTGATACTGCATGCGTGGGCTGCGCCCCAGATCCCCGAGCACCACCACCGCCACCCGCGGCCGCGCCCCCGGGGCGGCGGTCGTCATCGCTTCACGAGCAGGTAGATGGCGTATCCGCAGGCCAGCGCCTGGATGCCGTACAGCGCCCAGGCCACCCCCCGCTGCCCCAGGCCGACGCGCAGCAGGCGGTGGTGGATGTGATTCCGATCGGGCTGGAACACGCGGGTCAACCCGGCCGCATGCGAGCGCAGACTGCCCACGGCCAGCCCCTGGAAATAGCGGCGACGAATGGCGAACAGCGTGTCCCCCACCGGCAACGCCACGATCAGCAGCGTGCCGATGGTGATGGCGCCCGTGCTCTCCTTGGCGCGCGCGTAGGTCGACAGCACGGCGATGGCGTAGCCGAGGAACAGGCTCCCCGCATCGCCGAGAAAGATCGAGGCCGGGTGCAGGTTGAAGATCAGGAAGCCGACGCAGGCGCCGACCAGCACCGCGGCGAACGCCGTGACCGTCGGGAAGCCGAAGCCGTGGGCGATCACGGCGATGGTCAGCAGCGCGATGGCCGAGGTCCCCGCCGCCAGGCCATCGATCCCGTCGATCAGATTGACGGC
The DNA here is from genome assembly GCA_036500205.1 of Polyangia bacterium. Taxonomy (GTDB): domain Bacteria; phylum Myxococcota_A; class Polyangia; order Fen-1088; family Fen-1088; genus DASYCK01. The sequence goes on from DASYCK010000213.1 coordinate 2,139, forward strand.
GTTCGTGACCAGCACGATCCAGCCCACCGTGAACGGCACGGCCACGCCCCCCAGCGACATCGCGTCTCGCCCCGGAACGGAGATCCCACGCACCCGGCAGTGCCCGGCGTAGACGACCACCAGCGCGGCGACGATCTCGACGGCCAGCTTCACGTGCGGGCGCAGCGGGCGGAAGTCGTCGATGGCGCCCACGCCGACCACCAGCAGCGCCCCGATCAGGAACGCCGCCACGCGCGGCGGCGCCACCGCCAGCGAGATCTCCCCCAGCGCCGCGAACAGCGCGATGACGGCGACGAACGCGACGAAGATCGCCACGCCCCCCAGGCGCGGCGTCGGCTTCGTCAGCACCCGGCGCGCGTCGGGGACGTCCACCGCCCCGCCCCACAGGGCCACCCGTCGCACCAATGGCACCAGCAGCGCCGAGCCAAGCGCCGATGCCCCGGACAACAGAGCCGCCATCCGCAGGTCCATTCCCACCTGGGTCCTAACACCTCGCGACACGCGCCACCAGATGGCGCGCGCTACCGGCGGGCCAGGGCGACGATCTCGGCGGCGATGCGGTCGGCGGCGCCCGGAGCGGCCGTCGCCGCCATGCGGAGGCCGAGCTCCCGCAGACGGACGTCGTCGGCCGTCAGCGCCCGCAGCTGTTCAGTCAGCGCAGGCCCCAGCACGAGCTCGTCTCGAACGACGCCCCCCTGCGCGCGCACGGCGTCGGCGTTCTGCAACTGGTGGTCCTCGCTGACGTTCCGATCGGGCACGATGATGGCGGGCTTGGCCAGACAGCCCAGCTCGGCCAAGGTCATGGCGCCGGCCCCGGCGACGACCAGATCGGCGGCGGCGTAAGCGGCCGGCATGTCGTCGATGAACGGCACCGGGCGAATGTTCGGGGCGCCGCCGAAGCGGGCGCGGCAATCGGCGAGGTGCGCCCGCCCGGTCTGCCACAGCAGTTGCAGCTCGAACGTGGCGAGCTGCCGCTCCGCGCCCAGCACCCAGTCGTTCAACCGCGAGGCCCCCAGGCTCCCCCCCATGACGAGGACCGTCTTGCGCTCGGCGGCGAGACCGAGCCGCCGCCGCGCCTCCCGCCGCGAAGGCGCCGTCGCGTTGGCGAGATCGTCGCGGATGGGATTCCCGGTGTGAACGACCCGGCCGACCTTGGCCCCCCGAAAGCGCGTCGCCGCGGCGGCGATGCCCAGGCAGACCACGTCGGCGCGGCGGGCCAGCAGCTGATTCGCGATCCCGGGCCGCGCGTTCGCCTCGTGGAGCAACACCGGGATACCGGCAAGCGCCGCCATCGCCACCGTGGGAAAGCTCACGTACGCGCCGACCCCCACCACGACGTCGGGGCGGAACCGCCGCAGGCTGGCCCCTGCTTGCGCCAGGCTGACGCCCAGCTTCACCGGCAACAGGAGGCTGCGCGCGACGGCACGCGCGGTGAGCCGGCGCTCCAGGCCGTCGAGCCACACCGTCTCGACGGCGAAGCCCGCCGCCTGGGCGATGGGAACCTCCATCCCCCCGCGCGCGCCCACGATCAGCAGCGCCACGTCCGGTCGCGCCGCGCGCAGCGCCCGCGCGATGGCGAGCGCGCAGAAGATGTGCCCGCCCGTGAATCCCCCCGCGATGACGACGCGCAACGGTGGGGCGCCCTAACCCGTGGCGCGGCCGCGCGCGCCCATGTACGCCCGGTAGAACTTCGACGGCATCTCGTGACCGACCAGGGTCGAGGCGAGCTGTGACGCCAGCACCAGCTTGTCGATGTCGACGCCGGTGCGCACGCCCATTCCCTCGAGCATGTAGATCACGTCCTCCGTCGCCACATTGCCCGAGGCACCCGGCGCGTAGGGGCAGCCGCCCAGCCCCCCCAGGGCGGCGTCGACGGTGGTGACCCCCATCTCGACGCTGACCAGGATGTTCGCCAGCGCCGTCCCGCGCGTGTCGTGAAAGTGCACCGCCACGTCCGAGACGGGCATCTCGGCGAACACGCGCGACAGCACGTCGCGAACCTGGCGTGGATTCGCCACCCCGATGGTGTCACCGAGCGAGATCTGGTAGCAGCCGAGCGCGCGCAGCTTGCGGCACAGCTCGACCGCCTGGTTCGGATCGACGGCCCCCTCGTAAGGGCAGCCATACACCGTCGACACGTAGGCGCGGACTCGCAGCCCGGCCGCCAGCGCCGGGGGGACCGTCTCCTCGAACGCCTGCAAGGTGGCGGCGATCGTCTTGTTGATGTTCTTCTTGTTGTGGGTCTCGGAGGCCGACAGGAAGACGGCGACCTCCTTCATGCCCGCCGCGATCGCCGAATCGAGCCCCTGCCGGTTCGGCACCAGCGCCGAGTAGACGATCTCCGGCCGTCGCGTGATCCGGCGCGCCACCTCGGCCGCGTCGGCGAGCTGCGGAATCCACTTCGGATTGACGAAGCTGGTGATCTCGATCGCGGGGAGCCCGGTCGCCGACAGCGCGTCGATGAACGCGACCTTGTCGTCCGTCGCGATGAGGCGGGCCTCGTTCTGCAGCCCATCGCGAGGACCGACCTCGTAGATCTTGACGTCAGGTGGAAGATGCTCGAACACGATTGTTCGTGGGATTTTACCACGTCATTCGAGCGGCCCCCGCCGGTGACGGATCAACCGGCGAGCAGGCGGGCAATCAGCTCGTCGCTCACCTCGGCCAAGGTGTCGACCACGACGTGAGCGGGAGACAGATCGTAGCCGACGAAGTTTCCGGCGCGCACGCCGATCACGCGCGCCCCGGCCGCGCGTCCCGACAGGATCCCGGGCGTGGCGTCCTCGATGACGATGCAGCGGGCGGCCTGGTCGCGCACGCCCAGCCGGTCCATGGCCAGCAGGTAGGGATCGGGGGCCGGCTTGCCGTGCGCGTAGTCCTCGGCCCCCAGCAGCACCTGGAAGAACGAGGTCACGCCGATTCCTTCGACGGCGTCACGGACCTCGACCCGGCTCGCCCCCGAGGCGATCGCCAGCGGGCACCGCTTGGCCAGGCGATGAACGGTCGCCACGGCGTCGGGCAACGCGTGATGGCCGGTCACCGCCAGCAGCGCGCGCTTCTCCTCGACGGCGCTCGCGATCAACGCGTTCATGCCGACGGTGACGCCGTGGTTGGTGGCGATGCGCGCGTAGATCTCGTTCCACGAATGGCCCACGACGAACCGCTTCTCGTCGGCCGTCAGCTCGACCCCGAGCCGGCGGCAGGCCAGCACCACCGACTCGACGTTGGCCCGCTCCGAATCGACCAGGGTGCCGTCGAGATCGAACAGGATCGCCGCGGGCGGCACGCCGATGTGGGCGGATGTGATCGCGTTCGAGCTCACGCGGCCTTCTACCGAGCCAATTGGGATGCGTCCAGGATCCTGCCTCGCGACGCAGGCTCAGGCCGGGCGCCCTTCCTGACGATGATCGGGGCGATGGGCCTCATCCTGCGCACCGCCGCTTCCCGGCGGCCACCGCGCGCGCCGGACGCCGGCGCGGCCGCCGTCGAGATGGCGCTGCTGCTCCCGATGTTGACCATGCTGCTGCTGGGGATGTTCGACTACGGAAAGTACATGTACGTCGGCATCGCCGCCCAGCAGGCGGCGCGCGAGGGGGCGCGGGAGATGTCGCGCGCCTCGGTGGGGAACTGCGCCACCACGGCCAAGGTCAACCCACTGATCGCCACCGAGCAGGGGAGCACGGGCGCCGCCAAGCTGTTCATGAACCAGATCGGCCTGTCCACCGCCACGACGGTGACGGCCACCTGCCTGACCACCGCCAACGGCGTGTCGGCCAACCCCACCTGGCAGGTGTCGCTGCAGGTCGACTTCCCTCCGCTCATCGGCTACATGACGACGGCCAACCTGATGCCGAAGGGCGCCGGCACCACGGCGCGCGTCAAGGCGAAGTTCCTGATGCGCGGCAACTGACCGCGCGCTACTCGGTCAGATAGGGGATGCTGGTGCCGGACGAGCCGGTCATCGTCCAGTTGGTGGCGCCCAGGAACACGTCCTTGCCGATGATCGAGCCGTTCACGATGAACTGGGTGCCGCTGATGTTGATGGCACCGTTGGGGGCGAAGATGGCGCCCTCCCACTGCAGGTTGTACGAGCCGATCACCACCGCGGGGCTGGCGGCCGACGTCGTGAACAGGAACACGTCGTTGCTGTAGGAGGTCAGGTTGATCGACTGCCCCGAGATCTGAATCACGCCGTCGCACACGAAGGTGACGCTGCCGGTGATGTTGCTGCCGTTCAGCTGGATTCCGCCGCCGGTGGCGCAGTAAGTGCCCGACCTCAGCACGCCGCCCGAGGACGAGTTCCCCGACTGCCACCAGGCGCCCGGTTGCGACACGTCGAACGTCCCGCTCTTGCTGTACGTGCAGGGCGAAAAATCGCTGGTGGCCGTGTACGGCAGCGGGTACGCGTCGGTCGCGACCTGCGTCGGCCCCGACGCCACCGCCACCGCCCCGTTCACGCTGTGGGCACAGCCCCCCCCGTACTCGGTGGCGCCCATCGAGTCGCTGGAGTCGCCCGAGAACATCAGCGAGCCGTTGCTGTGAATGGAGCCGGTCGTGTGAAAGCTGGTACCGTTGATACACAGCGCCACGCTGCAGGACGTTGACGTCGAACAGGCGGTGTCGCCCGCGAACACGGTGTCGGGCGCCGCGGGCAGCGTCGCCACCGCGCGCCCCTTCACCACGCCCGCGTTGATGCGCAGGGCGGTGCCCAGGAAGGTCGAGGGGTTCGTCTGCACGATGACCTCGATCTTGCGCGAGTCGCTGGAGTACGGTGAGTTCACGGTGACCGTCGCGCCGTTGGTCGCATTCGTGTAGCCGTTCGCCGTCGCGTTGGCCTTCGCCTGCGCGATCGCCGTCGCCGACGCGGGGAGCGAGTAGCCCCCCGCCAGGGCAGCCGCGTCCGCCACCCCTTGCAGGCCGCGACGACGCATCGCCAGATAGCCGCCGTCCACCACCAGCGCCGCCATCCCGATCAGCGCCACCAGGGCCACCGCCGCCACCACCGCGATGGCGCCGCCGTCACGCGGCCGCGTTCGCTTCGGCGCCCCGTTCCTCATTCGACCACCGTCAGGGTGGTGGCCGCGACGTTGATCGTCGCCGGCACGAATACGAACGCCAGCTTCCGCTGGAAGACGAAGGTGGTCCAGACGTGGACCTTGTCGCCCGACGCCCGCGCGGTGAACGCCTTGCCGCCCGAGTTCACCTCGACGTTGACGTTGCTCGACACCAGGCCGATCAAGGTCGCCGAGGCGGCCACCGCGTCCTTCACCTGCTGCGCCGTCGAGGTCCGCAACGAGGCCACCCGTCCGCCGCGCTGGACCGCGTACGACACCATCCAGCGCGCCATCATCAGCCGCCCCCCGTCGATGATGCCGAACACCACCGCGAGGAAGACCGGCAACACCAGCGCGAACTCGACCGCCACCCCGCCGCGCGAGCGGTCCCTGCGGCGGCGCCGCGGCGCGCGAGGGTCGGGCACGGAGACGGGGGCCATCGCCCCGGACATCGTCAGGTCCGGGGCGCCCCTTGAACGGGGGTTACTTGCCGCGCTGTTCGCGATCGTGGGCGTGGGCGACCGCGTTGCGCAGCCCCACGTCGACGGCGGTCAGATCGAGGATGACCTTCTGATCGTGCACCGCCTTGATCGCGTTCGGGAGGACGACGAAGTCCCCCGCGTTCTCGACATAGACGACGATCTGCGCGCGATGGCCCCGTTCGACGGCGCGCACCGCCCCAAACTCCTCGCCACCCTCCTTGGAGAACACCTGATAGCCGACCTGGATCGTATCGATCATGGTCCGACCATAGCGCGCCCCGAGCGGCCAGGCGATCGGGATCGAAATTGGCGAGCGACCGCCGACTTGCGTTAGGGTTGGCGGCCATGATCTCGAAAAGCACGCAACGTCGCCTGGCGGTCCATGTCTTCGCGGCGGCAGGCCTCGCCACGGTGGCCACCGCCGGCTGTGTCACCACCGGGACGTACAACCAGAAGATCGCCGAGCTGGCCGACCACGATCGCGCCGCGGCCGATCGCGACAAGAAGAACGCCGATCAGATCAAGACTCTCGAGGCCCAGATCAAGGATCGCGACGCCCGCATCGCCGCCCTGACCGCCGAGCGGGACGCCCTGCGCAAGCAGCTCGACGACACCACGGCGCTGGCCGGCGAGCTGAAAGCCCGCCTGGAGAAGCTGGGACAGAACGTCGACAAGCTGACCAGCGAGAAGGGGCAGCTCTCGACGGCGCTGGACGAGCTGCGCCGGCAGAAGCAGGCCGCCGAGGCGCGCGCGGCCACGTTCCGCGATCTGGTGGCGCGCCTGCGCTCGATGATCGACGCCGGCCAGCTGAAGGTCGTCATCCGCGACGGCCGCATGCTGATCGCGCTGCCGAACGACGTGCTGTTCGACTCGGGCAAGACCAACATCAAGACCGATGGCCAGGCGGCGCTGGTAAAGGTGGCGCAGGTCCTGTCGACCATCCCCGACCGCCGCTTCCTCGTCGCTGGTCACACGGACGACGTCCCGATTCACACCGCCCGCTTCCCCTCGAACTGGGAGCTCTCCACCGCGCGCGCCGTCGAGGTGACCCGCTTCCTGGTGGCGAACGGCATGCGCGCGCAGACCCTGGCGGCCGCCGGCTACGGCGAGTTCGATCCGATGGTGGCGAACGACAGCCCCGAGCACCGGGGACAGAACCGCCGCATCGAGATCGTGCTCGAACCGAACCTCTCCGACCTCCCGTCGCTCGACGACGTCAAGCCGGCCAAGTAACGGCCCGCTGGGGCCACGTTACGGACCGGCGACCCCGGTCGGTGATCGGCCCCACTCTGCCGAGGGGCAGCGCGCAAAAAGCCCATGATACGGCTGGTTTGTGTGACCGCCCCGTGGCGCGTTCGATGCAGCGGTAGGGGGTGTGAGGCGCCCTCCCCGACTGGTTGGTTTCGTGGCCGCGCTGGTGCTGACGACCGTGATCGCGGGTCGTTCACACGCGGCCTCGGAGGATCCGGACGCCGTCGTCGAGACGCGCGCGGCGCTCTCATCGGGCGATGTGCTCGACGAGCGTCCCGTGCCGCGACTGAAGCTGTCGCTCGAAGGCTTCTCGATCGGCACGACCTGGGGGGCCCCGGTCGGCCTGACGGGCCTACATGCGGAGGTGTATCCGCTATCGCGCCCCTGGATCTTCGCCGGCGTCGGACTCACCGGCGGCGTGGGGAACGCGCAGGTCGATGCGGCGAGCGCCAGCCTCGTCTACGGATTGCTCGGCGTCAGCGTGGGAGTTCAGTACCCGGCGCGCATCACCCCTTTCGTCGAAGGGCACCTGGCGGGCGGCTTCATGGGCGCGACGCTGGATCGTCCGATCACCGTCGCGGGCGTCACCGTCGCGAACGCATCGGGCACGACCTGGCTGGTGACCCGGGGCCTCGACGCCGGCGGCGAATTCTACGTTCTGGGGCGTTCCCGCGCCTACGTGGCCGTCTCGCTGGGCTGGATGCGCTCGAGCTGGGCCAGCCCCGACCTCGATCCGAATGCCGTCGCCACCTCTTCCGGCGGGCTGCGCGTCGTCACGGTGACGTCGGACAGCTTTCTCTGGAAGGTGGGGCTGGGCATTTAGACGGGTCCGTGGAAAAACTGCGCGAGCGATGAAACGCACCATCACCGGGTTCCATCAGGACGATCTCGGCGACTGGGTGGCCGAGCTGTCCTGCGGTCACGGCCAGCATGTGCGCCATCGGCCCCCATGGCAGGTCCGTCCGTGGGTCGTAACGGCCGTGGGGCGTCAGGCCCGCCTCGGCGCGCAGCTCCACTGCAAGCTGTGCGATATGCCCCCCGACGTCAGTTAGCCGCCCACACCAGAGAGGCCCAAACCGCGCTTTTCAGGCGCGTTCCGGCCTCCAAAGTTCGTGCGAATCCGCCGAGGATGAAGGGGTACATATAGGCGAGCACCGTCAAAAATCGATTGTAAATTAATGTGTTCATTCTTACGATTATGTGAGTAAGTGAGTTCAAGCCTGGGCATAGATGTTCTCGAGGATCGCCCTCGAGACGGCCAGATCGGCCGTTATCGCCTCGTCGGGCTCCTGGCCACGGGTGGCATGGCGCAGGTCTATCTGGCGCTCTCCGGCGAGCTGTCGGGCTTCCGCACGCTCGTCGTCGTGAAGCGCATCCTTCCCCATCTGTCGTCGAACACGCAGTTCATCCACATGTTCTTCGACGAGGCGCGCATCGCCGCCCGTCTGGATCACCCCAACATCGCGCGCATCATCGAGGTCGGCCAGCAGGGCGACGAGTACTTCCTGGCGATGGAGGTCGTGCAAGGGCGCTCGCTGTCGGCGCTGCTTCGCAAGGCGCGAAAGCAGACGCCGAATCCGCTGTCGCACGCGCAGTCGGCGTACATCGTCGCGCAGGCGGCGAAGGGGCTGGGATATGCGCACGCGCTGACGGATGCCGATGGTCAGCTGTTGAACATCGTTCATCGCGACGTCTCGCCGCAAAACATCCTGGTGTCGTTCGGCGGCGCCGTGAAGCTGATCGATTTCGGCGTGGCGCGCGCCCTGGGGCGGGTCACCGAGACGGTGCCCGGCGGCTTGAAGGGGAAGATCCAGTACATGTCCCCCGAGCAGGTGAAGGGGCTGCCGCTGGATCAGCGCTCCGACGTCTACGCGCTGGGCATCGTGCTGTGGGAGGCCCTGTGCGGGCGCCGCCTGTACAACCGCGAGACCGACATGGAGACGCTGGGCGCCATCGTGCACGATCCGATCGCGCCGCCGTCGAAGTTCGTGTCGACGTCCGCGCGCCTGGAGCGGATCGTGATGCAGGCGCTGGCGAAGGACCCGGCCGAGCGATTCCAGACGGCCGCCGAGATGGCGCTGGCCCTCGAGCGACATGCCTTCGCCAGCGACGGCTTCAATCCGCTGCAGGTGTCGACGGCGATGAAGGACCTGTTCGCCGCGGACTACACGCGGTGGAACCGCACGGTCGCGGCGGCGATGGACAAGGAAGGTCCGCCCGAGACCTGGAAGACGACCGGAACGTTCCTGAATCCAGGCTCGCTGAATCTGCGCGGCCGAGGGCCACGCCTGGTGCCGCGTGCCGGGATGACCCCGGTGACGGCGTCCGACGAGCCGGCGAGCGACAGCAAGTCGGAGACGACCGCCATCACGTCGGCGGATCATTCCCAGAACAGCTTGACCCGCTCGGCGACGTCGATCGCGATCGTCCCCATCCCGGTGGTGCAGCCCGCGCCCCGCCACCTGCGCCCGGGCGCAGGCATCGCCATCGCGTGCGCGGCCCTCGCGGTGGCCCTCAGCGTGTTCGCGGTGCTGCGACCGGCGCGGACGGTCACGGTGATTCGCGCGGTGCCGGTGCCGGTGCCGGTCAGCCGACGGATGACGGAGGCCGAGTCCGTGCCGACGAATCGTGGCGTGGTGCCGGAGGCGCCGACACCGGTCGCCGCGGTGGAGACGGCGCCTGCGCCTCCTCCGGAGAAGCCTGAAACGAACCCGGTCGCGGCGCCGATCGATGTCCCTGCTCCCGTCGCGAGCGCGCCCCTACCCTCGTCGTCACCAACGACGCCGGCGCCCCCTTCCAAGAATCACCCGGCCGTCCACAAGCGCGGCGCCCGCAAGGGAGGTCATCTTCGCGCGGCTCACGACGAGCCCGCTCCCCTCGCCCCCGAAGCTGCTCCGGTCGTCGTCGCGGCTCCCGAAGCGGCCCCGGCGACCGCGGGGGCACCCTGCTCGATCAGGCTGGGCACCATCCCCTGGACCGAAGTCTGGCTCGACGGGCGCAACACCAAGGCGCACACGCCGTACTCCGAAGAGATCGCCTGCGGCAAGCACGAGGTGACGTTCAAGCGCGACGATCTCGGCATCACCAAGAGCATCTCGATCTCCTTGCGCGACGGCGAAGCGCTGAAGCGCTCACTCACGCTCGGCGCCGCCGAAGAGTAGGCCTCCCAGTCCTCGGCCGCCCGGCCCGCGGCTAGACCGACGCGTCGTGGCCGCCATCCCCCCGTCTCACTCTCTCTCGGCAGAATGGGGGATCCCTTACGGCGACGAAGCGCAAGCGCTTGATTTCATGGATTTCTGCCAGCCGGCGCAGCGGGGTGGGGATCCCTGAGGCCTCGCAATCCTGGGCAAATTCGAGGGGGCGACGGCGCTCCCGGGGCTTTTTTCCGGACCAGGCCGGATTTTCGTGCGGTATGAATGCCCGTCCGAATTTCGGACAGAAGTTTTCCCGAACCCCCGGTTCCGCGCGTAGATGTCCTGAATATCGTTCACGCGTTCGTCCAAGGAGGCTCCCGTATGCGTTTCATTCCCCTTCCCCTTCAGTCAAAGCCGACGTCCGTACTGGCGCTGGCGTTCCTCGGAATCGGTCTGACGATCGGTTGCACCCCCGCATCCAGCAACGACGGTAGCGGTGGGAACAGCTCGGGTTCGGGCGGGAAGAGCAGCGGAAGCGGCGGGAATTCCAGCGGTTCGGGCGGGAGCAGCTCCGGCAGCGGCGGCAGCAGCTCGGGCAGCGGCGGCACGGGCAGCGGCGGCTCGTCGACGGGCAGCGGTGGATCGAGCTCGGGCAGCGGCGGAAGCAGCTCGGGCAGCGGCGGCACCACGACCGGAACCGGCGGCAAGGGGAGCGGCGGGACGACGACCGGGAGCGGCGGCACCACGACCTCCGGCACCGGCGGCACCACGACCTCCGGCAGCGGTGGCACCACGACCACCGGCAGCGGCGGTACGACTGTCACGGGTAGTGGCGGCAGCACCACCACTGGCAGCGGCGGGTCTGGTTCGACCGGCGCACGCCCACCGGGTTATTTCAAGACGGGCGACTGGAGCGTCTCGTCGGTCGATTGGCACGGTTGCGTATGGACCGGCAAGGACACGGTAGCCTCCACCACGACCAGCGTGATGCCGCAAGACTTCACCGCTGGCACGAAAGATGGCGGTCCCTACGAGATCAAGGGGACCGTTTTTGCCAGCTACGACGCGGTCTCTTTACTTGGTTTCAACTTGAACGAGGCCTCCACCGGCGACAATAAGCAATGCATCTACAATCCGACTGCGGCGACCACGGATGGCCCTCCAGGCGTCACCATGCCGAGCTCCGCAACAGGGATCGCCGTGAACTGGGGCAAATCCCAAACGGGTCAGTTCCGGATCCAGTTGCAGGCGGCTGATGGAGCGACGAACGCAAACCATCGCTGGTGCGCCACGATCACGGACGTGTCTGGACCAAGCTTCATTAAGTTCTCGGATTTTTACACGTCGTGCTGGAACGTGGGTGTGTCTGGGATGGACCCGGGGCCCAAATACGATGGGACGACCGCTATTAGCGCGATCGTTTTCCTGCAGCCGGGCGACATGACCAAGGCAACCCCCTTCGATTTCACGATCAATGGCTTCGCGCCTGGTACCAGCGTTAGCGATGCCCCATCGGGTGGAACAAGCACCTGCGGGATGCTGACCGGAACGGTCGGAGGCATGGCCACACAGGCGAGTTCGCTGGCTCGTGCCAAGGTCAGTGGAACAGACTGCAAGCAGTACATCGTCCAGAACAACAACTGGGGGAATCCGACGGGCAGTACGCAGACCGTCAACTACGTCGGGAACTCTTTTACAGTGGCAACCAGCACCGGTTCCGGCAGTAGCGCACCGGCCTCGTTCCCGTCCCTGTTCGTTGGTCAGAATGGCAACACATCGAACGGATCCTTCGCAACCACGGATTCGAATCTGCCCAAGCAGATTAGCTCGATGGCCAGCGCTCAGACCTCGTTCGCTTGGACCGGCGGAGGTGGCGGCAAGGACTTCAACGCGACCTACGATGTCTGGTTCAGCAAGACCTCGACGCTTCCGGCAGGTTACAACGACGGCATCTCGGGGTTCATCATGGTCTGGCTCTACAAGCCGAGCAGCCGTTCGCCGATTGGAAGCGTGAAGCGCACCGCGACGATCGCGGGTCACTCGTGGGACGTTTGGATCGGGCCGCGTGGAAATACCAGTTCCGGAACGGATGACTCCGGTCGCCCCGTCATTTCGTACGTGGCCAAGGATGCCCCCGTGCAGAGTCTCTCCTTCGACCTGAAGAACTTTATCGACGATGCGGTGACCAATGCCGCCTCGGACAAGACCGCTGGTGGAACGAGCCAGGCCTTCTCGAGCAGTTGGTACCTGACCGATGTATTTGGTGGATTCGAGATTTGGTCCGGCGGTGACGCGACAAATTTGAAGGCTTCCAGCTTCACCTGCGTCGTCAAATAAACAGCAAGCCATGAGCGGCCCTGGCGTACGAGTCCGTACGCCAGGGCTTTCTGTTTTTCTCTTAAGGTATCGATAGAGTAATGCGCCCTGTCGGCTTCGCCGATCAGGCAGACCATTCCGGCGGGACCGAGCAGGGATTTGTCACTCGTGAATATCGCCTCGCCGGAGCGCGCTACGGCGAGGCGATACCACACAACGGACGAGTTCATGCCCGCCATGTCGTTGCCGAACGTATCGCCACCTGAAAACCTGACGAACCATGCGCGGGACGGTGAGGCGGCCACCACCGTCGATGACCCAGCGTGACGGGCGTCGATGACGGTCAGCGCGCAGTGGAAGACCTTATCGTCCTCCAGGTCCTCCGTCGACAGGGGGCTGTGGCCGTGAATCTCGTAGTGCGCCTTCACCACCAGGAATCGCGCTCGCCCTCGGCCGACCGCGGCCCGCCTAGCGAGAACACGCTCTCCACGCCGACCCCACTCACCGAACCACTGGCGTCGATCGTCTCGTGGAACGCCTGCGCCTATTCCAGCCGCAAGGCGACTGCCTTATCGCCTTCGTCATTGGTCTTTTCGTCGACACTCCAGACGACGGCGTGAGGCCCCGATCGGAAATTACCTGATCAAGCGGCACGGCGAATTGAAGGCGACAGGGAGTAATTCCAGTCGCCGTGAAATCGACCGCGGTCGATGTTGAGACCTCCATCTCGTCATCCGAGACCTCGATCCCGATCGGATACTCGCACGTGGTGAGCTTCGCCTTGACGACGAGCCCCGTCCTGGTGCGAACGCTCCCGATCAATTGGACGACGGTTTCATGATCGACGAGCGGACGGCCGCGCCAGTTGTCCGTGATGCGACAGAAGAGTCGGTGCTCGATCTTGTTCCACTTGCTCGTGCATGAGGCCGAGGACCACGGTTGCCAGGACTGACAGCGGCCGAGTTTGCAGCAGCGACGTGCGACTCATTGTTTTCTCCACTCTTTCACCTTTTCGAACGGAACCACGAGCTACCGTTTCGGCGGGTAACCCTTCCTGGTTGCTACTTCCCGGCTGAAAGTTGCCGTCAGAACGTCATCGCGCAGACGCTGCCGCCTTGCAAGAGCGACCGGTGCACGTTCGACGACGGTGATATCGTGGCTCGACAGGAGCCACAGATGGACACCCTTGGACTTCACCACGTCGGCCTGGCCGTCTCCGATCTGCCCGCCACGGCCCGCTTCTTCACCGAATGCCTCGGCTGGTCGATCGCGAGAGAGGTCCCCAGCTATCCAGCGATCTTCGTCACGAACGGCGACGCCTTCGTCACGCTGTGGAAGATCCCGGACGACGCGGCCCCCTTCGATCGCCGGAAGAACGTCGGCATGCACCACCTCGCCATCCGGGTCGCCTCGGAGGCGGGCCTGACGAACCTGTTCGAGAAGGCCAAGGCGCACCCCGGCGTGGTGATCGACTTCGCCCCCGAACCGCAGGGGGGCGGCCCCGCCAGGCACTGCATGCTGTTCGAGCCGAGCGGCGTCCGCCTGGAATTCATCTGGAAGCCCTGACCCGCTGACGACGCGCTTTCCGCGCGGCATGGAACTTGATGGCCAATCGTGAGCATGATGTCGGCCGGTCCGCCGTGGACCGACCGATTCATCACTCACCAGACCAAGGAGATCCCATGCTTCGCCATGCGTCCGTGTTCGCGCTCGTCCTTTTCACTTCCTTCTCGGCCTTCGCGCAGGCCCCTGCCCTGCCCGGCTCGGCCGCGGCCTCGGCCGACCGCATGAAGGCGGCCGCCGCGACGACGGCGACCCAGGCGAAGACGACTGCAACGACGGAGGGCGCCAAGGCCGACACGGCCGCCACCGATACCGCGAAAGCCGGCGCGAAAGCGGGCGACGCCGCGGCCACGAAGGCCAAGGGCGCGGGCGCCAAGCTGCTGGACCTGAACAGCGCCACGGTCGACGAGATCAAGGCCATTCCGGCGCTGAGCAGCGTGGCCGACAAGATCGTCGCCGCCCGCCCCTTCGCGAACAAGTCGCAGCTCGTGTCGAAGAAGATCCTCGACAAGGCGACCTACGCCCAGGTCAAGGATCTGGTCGTCGCCCACAAGGCCAAGTAGCCCGTTCGAGGCCGAGGCGTTTCAGGCTCACCAGAGGGGAGCCCGCCTCGGCCGGTCGAGGGGTGGCTGCCTCACGCGCCGGCCCCTCCCCACGCGCACCGGGCCGCGAAACCCCGGGCGCAGGTGGCATGCGTTCTGCTCCAGGAGGTGAGAAGACCCTCACACCAACAACCTTGGAGACCCACGGAGCCAACATGCGCAAGTTAGTCCCTCTCTTGACCGGATTCCTGCTGTTCGGAGGCGGAGCGCTGGCGCTCGCCGACGATGACGCCGCGCCGGCGAGTCCCCCGCACGGCGATCAACAGCCCGATCAGCTCGCGCTGCCCGAGGGCGCGCTGGTCATCGACGCCTTTCTCGAGGCGAACCTGTCGAAGTCACAGTCGTTCAAGCCGGTCTCGCTCAGCCCCGACATCTGGTACGGCGCGACCGACGAGTTGACGTTGGGCCTCGTTCACTCGAGCGTCGGCGCCACCGGGTTCCTGGGCGGCGTCGGTGATTCGCTGTGCCTCAGCGGCAAGAGCAACGGCTGCGCGCACTTCTATCAAGACGTCGGGCTGGACGCCCGCTACCGCCTGGTGGCGCCGTTCGTGATCGACGCCGGTCTGTTCGTGCGCAACTTCGATCCGTTCTGGCTGGCCGCCAAGGTCGGCGTGGGCGGGCGCTGGCTGTTCGACAAGGTCACGTTGGAGGTGAACCCGAGCCTGTTCTTCGGCTTCACGCACCGCGATCCGTTCAACAAGGACAGCTTCAACCTGCCCATCACCGTCTCGTACGAGGTGATGGACAAGCTCGATCTGTCACTGCAGTCGGGCGCGCAGCTGCAGCTCGAGAACACGAGCGACAACTATCGCGTGCCGGCCTCGCTGGCGGCGCGCTATCAGTTCACGCCGCGTCTCGGCGCCGGTCTGGCGTTCACCCTTCCTTACTTGATTGGACCGTCGGCGGCGCCGCACGGCTTCGACGTCCGCACGCTCATGCTCGGAGGTTCCTATGCGCTCTAATCACGCCCTCGCGCTCGGGTTCGTCTTCGCCGCGGGCTGCGCGACGTCGAACGCGAACAAGGTCTGCACCCCGGCCGCCAGCTGGGAGGCGCCCGCCACCCACTGCGTCGCCAGGACGGTGGTCGCCCCCAAGCCGGAGCCGGTGGCGGCGCCGGAACCCCCGCCCCCACCGCCGCCCCCCAAGGCCGAGGTGAAGGGAGAGCGCATCGAGCTGAAGGAGATGATCGAATTCCGCACCGGCTCGGCCGAGATCGTTCACACGTCGGACGGCATCCTCGACGAGGTGGTGAAGATCATGGAGGAGCACACGGAGCTCTCGAAGATCCGCATCGAGGGTCACACCGACTCGGAGGGGCGGCGCGAGAGCAACCGGAAGCTGTCGGACGAGCGAGCGGCCTCCGTGCGCACGTACCTGGAGAAGCACGGCATCGACGCGAGTCGGCTGATCTCGAAGGGATTCGGGCAGGACAAGCCGATCGCCGACAACAAGACGGCGGAGGGGCGCGCGCAGAACCGACGCGTCGAGATTCACATCGTCGAACGCAAGTGACGTAGCGGCCCGGTGGCCTCGCCCCCAGGCGCGTGTTATTCGAGCCGAGCGGCGTCGCGACGGAATTCGTCCGCGCGCCGCTCGCCTCGAGGAGACACGACCATGCACGGACGAGCTGCCTTCGCACCTTCGAAACTGTTCAGCGGCGCGCGCCGGATGGCGACCGCGCTGGGCCTCGCGGCGCTGGTGCTGTCCCCCGCGGGGAGCGCCCGGGCCGCCGACAAGGCCGCGCCGGCGCCGCCGCCCGCGTCGGTCGGCGACAACATCAAGAGCCTCGGGCAGCAGGTGACCGACCCGAATAGCCTGACCCGCATCAAGGCCCACGAGCAGGAGCTCGAGAAGCACGTGGAGACGACGCGCGATCGCCAGCGCAAGGACCACGGCGCGCCGCGCGCCAGCGACGCGACCGAGCTGGCGACGAAGCCGTCACCCGGCGAGGCAGCACCGGCAAGCGCAGGCGGAAAGCGGAAAGCGAGCGCGACCGCGATCAAGAAGACGGACGACGCCAAGGGCGCGGGAAGCGCGAAGGCTCCAGACAAGGGCAAGGAGGCGGCGACGCCGCCCGCCGCCACGACGCCCGTGAAGTGACGACGACTCGAACGCCTATTCGTGGGCCAGGGTGGTGATCTCGGCGGCCGTCAGCGCGCGGTCGTAGACCCGCACCTGATCGAAGGCGCCGACCCAGGACTCGACCCCGTCCCAGCGCGTTCCGATCGACAGCTGGCCGCCGAGGTTCAGGCCCAGCGAGGTCGTGTACACTGGCGCGCCGTCGAAATAGACGATCACCGTCCCGCCAGCGCCCGTCACGGCGAGATGATGGAAGCCGGTGCCGAAGCTGGTGCCGATGTCCTGCCAGCCGAGCACCGACGTGTAGATGCCCAGGCTGTCCCCATGCGCCACGTCCGCCAGGTCGAGCCCGTCGCCAGCCCAGCTGAGGATGCGCGGATAGCCGACCCCGACGCCGTCTCGCCGTAACCACAGGGAGACCGTCACCGCGTCCGACACCGGCACCGGCGGGAGCGTTCGCATCGAGCCCAGCAGCGCGCTGCCGGTATGCCCCGGCGTCCACGACCCGGTGATGATCGTCGAATCGATCCCGTTGCCCGAGGCGTCGTGCACGGTCGTCCCGCTGTTCTCGTCGAGCGGATAGACGACCAGGCCTTCGCTGGTCACCGGCACCTCGCGCACCCAGATGGTCAGGTTCGGGATCAGGACGTGACTGGTGGAGGCACCGGCCGTGTAGCAACGTCCGTAGCCGTAGGTGTAACAGTCGGGGTTGCCGCCGTAGTCGGTGAAGTACCGGTCCGCGTCGTTCCCGGACAGCAGCGGCGTGCAGTTGTTCGTGTCGATGGTGGGCAGTGCCGCGGTGACGGTCACGTAAGCGCAGTTGGTGATCGCCTCGCAGGCGAGCATCGTGCCGTTCAGGACGAGCCCTTCGCCGCGGGCCGTGTCGTCCCAGGGCGCGCTCGACTTGATGAACAGCTTCTTGGTGGTGATGTCGCCCTGAAAGCGGTACTCGCGATTCGTCGCCAGGCTGCTCAGGCTGTCGACGTTGGCGTCCGCGAGCTTGGCCATCGCCGTCGTGTCGGCCACCGCGATGTCGCCGATGGCGGCCGCGGACGGGGTGTAGGGGGCGTCGTGGTACTGCAGGATCTTCATCCATCCGCCCCCGTCGCTGGTCATGTCGCAATAGGCGAAGAAGACGTTGGGGGTCGCGTCCGCGCCGGGATTCAGCTGGTAGACGCCGCTCGGGGCCGCGCTGTTCGCCAGATGGATGGCGAGACAGCTCTTCGGGGGGAGGACGCACGCACCGGCGCTGTTCATGATGAAGCCGGGCGCGCAGACACTGCAGGCGCCCACTCCCGCGCAGACGCTGCAGTGGGCGTCGCAAGCGGCGCACACGGTGTTGTGGGTCCCCGTGCAGGCGGTCATCGCGTACTGTCCCGACGGGCAGCTCGAGCAGGTCGTGCAGGCCGCCTCGGTGGCGGCCGTGCAGGCCGCGCTCAGGTATTTGCCCGCGGCGCAGCTCGTCGCGCAGGCGCTGCACACGATCCCGTCGCCGGTGAACCCGGCGTTGCACTCGCAGCCGTAAGTTCCAGGGTCGTTCGAGCAGGTCGCGTGGGGCGAGCAGATGTTCGCGCCCGTGGCGCACTCGTCGATGTCCACGCAGCCAGCCGTTCCCCCGTCCGTATAGCCGACGGGGCAGGACCCGCAGGTGAACGAGCCGGCGGTGTTCGCGCACGTCACCCGGGAATCGCAGCCGCTGGTGTGGTTGGCGCACTCGTCGACGTCGGCGCAGGTGACGCCGTCGCCGACGAAGCCACTCTTGCACGTGCAGAAGTGGATACCCGCCGTGTTGGAGCAGATCGCGTTGGCGGCGCAGCCCCCGTGGTTGGTGGCGCACTCGTCGACGTCGCTGCAGGTCGTCCCGTCACCGGCAAAGCCCGAGGCACAGGCGCAGGTACGACCGCCCACGGTGTTCGTGCAGCTCGCATGAGAATCGCAGCCGCCGTTCGCGGTCAGGCACTCGTCGATGTCGGCGCAGGTCAGCCCGTCGCCGGAGAATCCGGCCGGACAGGCGCAGGTACGGCCGCCCGGCGTGTTGGCGCAAGTCGCGTGCGGATCGCAGCCACCGTTCGCGGTGGCGCACTCGTCGATGTCGGCGCAGGTGGCGCCGTCCCCGGCGTATCCAGCCTTGCAGGCGCAAACGACGCCGTCAGCGGTGACGGTGCAGGTCGCATTCAGGTCGCACGGGCCCGGCTTCGCGGCACAGGCGTCCGCCGGTCCGTTCCCACCGTTGCCGCCCGCGGCGCCGCCGCCCTGCCCCGCCAGGCCTGCTTGGCCCGCCATTCCGCTGGCTCCGCCCGGTGCTCCCAGGTGTACGCCACTGTCGCAACCCAGCGTCCAGATCGTGGCTCCCAGCAGTACCAGTATTCCAGCCCGTCGGACGCGCAAATGTATGCTCCCGGTTCAAGGGGTGGCCAGAGTGCGACAGGCCCGAGCCGTGGTGTGTGAACCACCCACTCGTCATTCGGGAGGCCGTTCTTTAGTGAAATGCCCCAGGGTGACCGGCGGCGACGTCACGCCGGCGGGGGCGTCAGGATTTCGCTGCCGTCGCGCGTGACCAGCACCGTGTGCTCGAACTGGGCCGACAGCGAGCCGTCGACGGTGACGATCGTCCAGCCGTCGGCGAGCTGCTGCACCTCGGGGCGGCCGAGGTTGATCATCGGTTCGATGGTGATGGCCATCCCCTCGCGCAGGCGAAGGCCCATGCCGGGCGGCCCGACGTGCATGATGGTCGGCGGCGCGTGCATGTCGCGGCCGATGCCGTGCCCGCCGAACTCGCGCACCACGCTGCACCCTTCGCGCGCGGCGGTCTCCTCGATGACGGCGCCGATGTCACCCAGCCGGACGCCCGGGCGGACCGCGGCGATCCCCGCGTCGCGACAGCGCCGCGCGGTCTCGACGACATGCCGCGCCTCGGGCCCGGGCGTGCCGACGAACAGCGTGGCCGAGGTGTCGCCGTGAAAGCCACCGAGCTCGGTGGTCACGTCGACGTTGATGATGTCGCCGTCGGCGAGCCGGTCGCGCGGGCTGGGGATGCCATGGCAGACGACGGCGTTCCGGCTGGTGCAGACGGCGGCCGGGAAGCCGTGGAACCCCAGCTGGCTCGGCCGCCCGCCGCGCCGCCGCGTGTCCTCTCGCACCCAGGCATCGATGTCGCCGGTCGCAATTCCGGGGGCGATACGGGCCGCCACCGCCGCCAGCGTCGCCGCAGCGACCCGGCCGGCCCGCCGCATCGCCGCCACCTCGACCGGACCCAGGATCTCGATTCCCATCCCCCGACTTTGTCGGTCCACGCGGGCCGCGGTCCAATACCTTTTCGATCTGACCGCGGTGCTAAACTGCCGCCATGAGTCTGGCGCAGCTCGAGTACTTCGTCGCCGTCGCCGTCGCCGAGGAGGGGAACGTCGGCCGGGCCGCCACGCGCCTGCACCTGTCGCAGCCGCCCCTCAGCCGCCAGATCCGGGCCTTGGAGGGCGAGCTCGGCGTGCCGCTGTTCGAGCGGACGTCGCGCGGCGTGCGCCTGCTGCCCGCCGGGGCTACCCTGCTGCCCCGGGCGCGCGCCATTTTGGCCGACATCGCGGGTGCGGCCCGCGCTGCCCGCGGGGCGGGGAGGGATCCCTCGGATGGCATTGCGGTGAAAGACGGCACTGGCGGCCCTGGGGTCGGCCGAACGGTCAGGTGATCGCTGATCGTCCTCCACAGACGTCCGCACGTGCGGAGAGAATCTGGATCGTCCTCCCCGCCAGTCCCGGCAAGAACGCCGCAATTGAGTGCGAACGGAGCCGCCCATTGAGGGCCGCCAGGACGCGCGCGTCGTCCCGTTACCCCTCGGGTAGCGGACGTTCTTCCGCTACTTCGCCACCAAGGAGGCCGTCGTCTTCGCTTGGTACGAGGAGCTGACGGGCGCGTTGGTGCGGTTGCTGGCCGGCCGCCCGAAGGACGAGGCGTCGTTCACTTCGGTGTGCGAGACGCTCGCCTCGCCGCTGCACTACTACGACGACGATCCCAAGTGGGGGCCCTGGCGATGGTCCTACTGGGGGGACATCCGGCAGATCATCGACCGGGCGTTTGCGTGCGTGCGGGAACTGTAGGCACACCCCCGGCGGGCGGCGGCATGACTTCAGTATGCGAACTTCGCCAGATATGCATCCTGGGTGATCGACGCCGACATGGGGCCGTGAGTGAAGATCAGGGGCGTCGGATCAGTGGGGCCAAACGTCACTTGAGTCGAGAAGGCACCGCAGAGGACGGCGCTCTTGTCGGGCGAGATGGTCACGCCAGTGACTTGGCTGAACGCTGCCGTGCTCACGCTGCGGGCGTTGCTGGCCGATCCATCAGCGTTGTACCAGGCCAGGAACGTGTACATCCCGTTGGCCGTGGTGGTTCCGGGCAGCCAGCTGATCACCACTTGGCCAGGCTCGCCGGGCCCAAAAGTGGCGGACGTCGGATAGCCGATGTAGTTCCCAAACGTTCCGGCGACCACGATACGATGATCGGGCAGCTCGGCGAGGCTGTCGTATCCGAAGAAAGCGGCAGGCGCCTGCCTGACCCAGGTCAACCCGCCGTTAGCATCGTACTTGGCAAGGACCCCGTTGATCGTGTTCACGCTCAAGGTCGTTTGGTTGGGCTCTCCCAGTCCGAAGGTCGCCTGCCCGAGCGTCGGATCGGTCTCCACCCCGGTGAGGGGTTGAATCTGACCCGAGGCGACCGCGCTTCCGTCTTCGAGGACGATGAGGTCGCGGACCTGGACCGATGCTCGTCCACCGGTGGTGCGGGCCCAGCGCAGTCTGCCATCGCTCTCGTAGCAGGCGATGGCGAACCCGGTCGTTCCCGTCAGGGAAGGCGTGAGGGTGACACCGGTGCCGGCGCTGCCGGGCAGGGCGACGCTGCCGTTGTATGAAATGCCAAGCAAGATTGTTCCGTCCGGCTTGACCGCGACGTTGTAGTCATTCGTGTAGATGGTCTCGGCGTCGTGAATTGGCAGCGCCCAGGAAAGGCTGCCATCGGGCTCGAAGCGAGCAATGAAACCTGAATCGTTGCCGCCGTTGTGCTGCAGCGTGGTGGCGTGCGTTTCGCCGGGACCGAACGTGGGCGATCCGCTGAAACTTCCGACGGCGACGACGCCACCTTGGGGTGTCAAGGCGATCTGCCTGGCTGTCACGAAAGCATTTCCTCCGGTCGGGCGGGCCCACGCCATCGTTCCGTCGGAGCGGTAGCGAGCCAGGAACATGCCGGTCAACTTCAGATGCGTCTCGGACGGCTCGCCCACAGCGAGCACGACATCGTCGACAGCATTGCCGTGGGTGCCCGCCACCATCACGTCCTCGCCGACGGCAGCGACGGCCGTGACGCTGGCCGCGGTGGAGTTTCCGGCGGTTCGCAGCCACGTCAGAGCCCCGGCGGTGCTGACGCGCGCGAGGAACATCGACCCGTTCACCGACGTGGGGAGGTTGACGGTCTGCTGGTCGGGTTGGCCGGTCCAGAAGGTGGCGTTGCCGTTGGCAATGCCGCCGACCACAATGGCGCCGGACGGCGTGACCGTCACCGCCAGGGCCATGTCTTGAGCGGCCCCTACTTCGTGACGAGCCCAAAGCAAGCTACCGGGGCCGGGGGCGCCAGCGGCGCCACCCGCGCCGCCGCCACTCGAGGCACCCCCTGCTCCACCGGTAGGCGCACCGCGGCCGCCGGCGCCGCCATGGCCGCCGGCTCCGCCCTGGTTTCCGCCGGAGCCTGCGGTGCCTCCGCTGGCACCGCTACCCGCCACGCCTCCGCGGCCACCGCTACCCGGCGTTCCACCCACTCCTCCGGGACCGCCCTGTTGTCCCCCACTGCTTGCCCCGCCTCGGTTGCCTCCACCGCCCAACCCGGCGGTCGCGTCTGCACCACCACCTCCCGCCGAACCGCCGCTCGCTGATCCGTCGTTCGCGCCCGCCGTGCCGCCGGAATCTCCGCCGAGGCCTTGACCGCCAGTCGCTGCGGGATGGCCGCCCACGTCCGCCCCGCCCCCGGCGCCTCCGCCAGCCGCTCGGCCGCCCGCTGCTGTCCCCGCAGTGCCGGCTCCCCCGCCTCCACCGTTGCCCCCGGCGGCCACACCTCTTCCGCCTTCGCCGGTGGCCCCGGCAAGACCGCCGTCGGACATCGCATGGCCACCGCCGCATCCCATCGCCCCGATGAGCAGGAGTGCCAGCAGACCAACCCCCCTGCTTCCTAACCGCTGTACCGACCGCATCGGCGGATGATAACCGAGAGCTCGTGCGGTGATCTTCTCCACGAAGCACGTTTCGGATGCGACCGGTCGACGACTTCAGTAAACTCGGCGCCTCCGATGGAGCGCCGTGGGAAGCAGGGAACGGACGGGCGGAGACATCGGCGCGAGCATCCGAAAAACAATCCCAGCCGGGGTGGCGAAACGGTAAACGCGGCGGACTTAAAATCCGCTGCCCGAAAGGGCTTACGGGTTCAAGCCCCGTCCCCGGCACTGCGCGGAATTGTCGTGCTTTTGATCCTTCCCCGAATCGGTGGACGGTTTCGTTCCGCTGCCTGAGTTAGCTGCCTTTCCGCAAGTGCCTCGAAGACCGCTGGCGGCTTCCCATCCAATGTCGTGTGGCGCCGCCGGCGATCGTAGAAGACCTCGATGTACTTGGGGACGGCCTCGGCAGCAGCCGCGCCGACGCTTGATGCCGGTGCGCGCATCGGCATCGATCGACCGCAGACGTTGCACCGAGACGAATCGGGGTAGGCGTGGCGTGGTACGCTTCGCGGCGTGAGCGACGATGGCGACAGCTTGGTGCTGCGCCTCCTCCGGGAGATGCGCGCCGACATGGCGACCAAGGGTGACCTCGCCGTCGTGCGGGCCGACGTCGAGGCAGCGCGCGCTGACACCAGCGACCTCCGGCGTGACGTGAGCGAGGGTTTCGCCGCCATCACGGCCACCTTAGCGGCACTGAGCCATCAGAACGCGGACACCCGGGCCGAGCTGGGCCGGCAGATTGGCGACCTGCGCACGGAAATCCGCACCGAGCGGGACGCCGGGCGCATCGCAGGCCTCGAAGCGCGCGTCGCCGACCTCGAAGG
>DASYCK010000214.1:0-16987 GCA_036500205.1 Polyangia bacterium
CCCCAGACGCCGCTGCCCTGGTCGAGTTCATCAAATCTCTGCGAAGTAGTCATCTCGAAAACGTCCCGTCCAAGGAAGCGGTCTATGAGCCAACCCCTCGATAGCGCGGCCCTTACGCCTTCCGAGGCGCCGGCCTATCAGAAGATCAACTACCTGAACGCCGATCGGGGCGTCATGTCGTGGTTGAAGACCCTCGATCACAAGCGGATCGGGATCATGTATCTGGTCTCGGTTCTGCTGGCGTTCTTGCTGGGCGGCATCTTCGCGATGATCGTCCGCCTCGAGCTGACCACGCCGGAGCCGACCATCATCGGCGCGAACGCCTACAACCGGATGTTCACGCTGCACGGCATGGTCATGATCTTCTTGTTCATGATCCCGGCCATCCCGGGCGTGTTCGGGAACTTCGTGCTGCCGCTGATGGTGGGGGCCAAGGACGTGGCCTTCCCACGCCTCAATCTGCTATCGCTGTACGTGTACTGGACCGGCGCGGCCATCGTGCTGTTCGGCGTGATCACGGGCGGCGCCGACAGCGGCTGGACGTTCTACGCCCCCTACAGCACCACGACTCCAATGACACTATTCCCGGTGTTGCTGGGTGTATTCGTCCTGGGTTTCTCGTCGATCTTGACCGGGTTGAACTTCATCGTGACGGTGCACACCCTGCGCGCCCCCGGCATCACCTGGATGAAGATGCCGCTGTTCGTGTGGGGCATCTACGCCACCAGCATCATCCAGGTGCTGGCGACGCCGGTCATCGGTCTGACGACCCTGCTGGTCGGCATCGAGAAGGTGGGGGGCTTCGGCCTCTTCGACCCGGGCCGCGGTGGCGACCCGGTCCTGATGCAGCACCTGTTCTGGTTCTACTCGCACCCGGCCGTCTACATCATGGTGCTGCCGGCCATGAGCGTGATGAGCGAGATCGTCGCGGCGTTCTCCCGCAAGAACATCTTCGGTTACAAGATGATCGCCTACTCGTCGCTGGGCATCGCCTTCGTCGGGTTCTTCGCCTGGGGCCACCACATGTTCGTGTCCGGTCAGTCATCGTTCGACGGCGGCGGCTTCGCCGTCATCTCGATGCTGGTCGGCGTCTTCACGGCCATCAAGGTGTTCAACTGGGTGGGGACGATGTACCGCGGCGCCATCTACGTCTCGGCGCCGTTCATCTACCTGTGCGGCTTCCTGTTCTTCATCGTCTTCGGCGGCATGACCGGTATCGCGCTGGCGACCATGTCACCGGATGTGCACTGGCACGACACCTACTTCGTCGTGGCCCACTTCCACTTCATCATGGTGGCGGCGGTCATCATGGCTTTCCTTGCCGCCATTCACTACTGGTTCCCGAAGATGTTCGGGAAGAAGTACCACGAGGGTTGGGCGATGATCTCGGCGGCCTTCATCGTGCTGGGCTTCAACGCCACGTTCATCCCGCAGTTCCTGGCGGGCAACGCCGGCATGCCCCGCCGCTACTACATGTACCCCGAGCGCTTCACGGCGCTGAACGTGGCCTCGACGGCCGGCTCGACCCTGCTGGCCATCGGCTTCCTGGTCATCCTCGTCTACCTCATCTACGCGCTGATCTACGGCGACATCGCCGGCGACAATCCGTGGGATTCGAAGGGCTACGAGTGGCGGACCAGCTCGCCGCCCATCAAGGAGAACTTCGCCGCGACCCTGGAATACCCTGATCCGCCGCACACCTATCAGGAGCCGGGCGAGGAGGTGGAACATGTCATCATCTGAAGCCGCCGCGCACGGTCATGAGGACGACGAGCACGCCTCGAATCCGCATCTGGCGCATCACTTCGACAGCATGGCGACGCAGAACCATGCGTCGCGCCTGGGGATGTGGCTGTTCCTCGGCACCGAGGTGTTGCTGTTCGCCGGGTTGTTCCTCGGCTACTCGGTCTACCGGCACTTTTATCACGACACCTTCCGGTTCGCGTCGCACACGCTGAACCTGACGATGGGGACGATCAACACGATCGTCCTCATCAGCAGCAGCTTCACGGTCGCGATGGCGCACTACTGCGTGAAGAAGGGGAACAACAAGGCGGCGGCCGGGCTGCTGGCCTTCACCATCCTCTGTGCGCTGGCGTTCTTGTGCATCAAGGGGTTCGAGTACCAGCACAAGTTCGCCGAAGGCGCGCTGCCTGGGAAGTGGTTCCACTTCGAAGAGATGAAGGGGATGCCGGGCGCCAACATGTTCTTCACCGTGTACTTCCTGTCCACGGGGCTGCACGCCTTCCACGTCATCGTCGGCATGACGATCTTGGCGTGGGTCCTGCGACGCGTGCTACGCGGGGACTTCGACAAGAACTACAACATGCCCGTCGAGCTGGGGGGCCTGTACTGGCACCTCGTCGACTTGGTCTGGATCTTCCTTTTCCCGTTGCTGTACCTGATCTAGGGACTTTGCGGAGACGCCGTGGCTGACAAAAAGAAATCGGACGCAGAGCAGGCTCACGAAGAACACGGGCCAGGGCGCTACGTCGTCATCTGGCTGGCGCTGCTGACGTTCACCATCACGACGGTGGTCACCGGCCGCATGGACCTGGGGAGCGCGAACCTCCCCCTGGCGATGATCATCGCGACCGTGAAGGCGACCCTGGTGGTGCTGTTCTTCATGCACCTGTGGGACTCGGAAGGCATCAACCGGCTGGTGTTCGGCGTGGCCCTGCTGTTCGTGCTCGTGCTCCTGCTCGGGGTATTCGGGGACCTTTGGACCCGTATGCCCGACGCGCTGCCCACCGGGCGGCACGCGCACTCGCTGGAAGAGGGCGACATGCCCTCGACCCCGGCGGGCGCTCCGCTCCCGCACGCCGAATAGGGGTAGCAGCAAACCCTGGCTTGGACCATCATCTGGTCCAGCCACGGGTGGTGCCCGTCGCCTCTTCTCAAAACACAAAAAGCGAGGCAAGGTTATTCCATGAAGCGCGTATTCAATTTCGGTGCTGGTCCCGCCACGTTGCCGGTCTCCGTTCTCGAGGAAGCGAGCCGTGGGATTCAGGAAATCGGCGGCTCGGGGATGTCGATCCTCGAGGTGAGCCACCGCAGCAAGGTCTATGAGGCCATTCACTTCGACGCGCGCGATCGCGTGCTGAAGGCGATGGGGCTCGACCCGGCGGAATACGCGGCCCTGTTCCTGGGGGGAGGCGCCAGCCTGCAGTTCGCCATGTTGCCGATGAACGTGCTGGGTGGCGGCACCGCCGACTACGTCCACACCGGCGAATGGTCGGGCAAGGCCATCAAGGAAGCGAAGCGCTTCGGCACGGTGAACATCGCCGCCTCGTCCGAGGACAAGAAGTTCTCGTGCATCCCCAAGGACCTGAAGCTGACGGCGGGCGCCAAGTACGTGCACCTGACCACGAACAACACCATCGAGGGGACCGAGTACAACACGCTCCCCGACACGGGTGATGTTCCGCTGATCGTCGATGCGTCGTCGGACATCCTGGGGCGCGCCTACGACTTCAAGCGCTTCACGATGATCTACGCGGGCGCCCAGAAGAACCTGGGTCCGGCTGGCGTCACCCTGGTGGTGGCGAAGCGAAAGTTCCTCGAGGCGGCGACGGACGACGTCCCGGCCATCCTCTCCTACAAGACGCACCTGAAGAACGACTCGCTCTACAACACGCCGCCGGCATTCGCGATCTACACGGTCGGCCTGGTGCTGAAGTGGGTGGAAGAGCAGGGGGGCGTGGCCGCGCTCGACAAGCGCAACCGCGATCGCGCAGGCGCCCTGTACAACGCGCTCGATGCGTCGCCGGACGTGTACGACCCGGCCGTCACCGACAAGGCGGATCGCTCGGTCATGAACGTGACCTTCCGTCTTCGTGACGTGAACAAGGAGAAGGAGTTCCTGGCCGGCGCCGAGGCGCTGGGCCTGGACGGCCTGAAGGGGCACCGTTCGGTCGGCGGCTTCCGCGCGTCGATCTACAATGCCATGCCTCAGGCCGGCATCGACGCCCTGGTCGGTCACGTCCAGGCGTTCGCCAAGAAGTAGAGTCCGGGCTCGGATAGCTCGAAAAGGCGCGGCCAAGAGGCCGCGCTTTTGTTTTTGGGGCGCTACCGGTTGTTGCCGACGGCGGCGCTGCCGGCGAGCAGGCTCTGTTGCAGACCGGCCAGCGCCTCGGCATGAATGGCCATCGAATCCAGAATTCCGTTCACGAACAGCCACTCGGCCGGGGTCGTCCATCCGGGGCGATGGATGATGGCGACCAGCCCGGACAGGGTCATGGTCTTCTCACCCACACCGGCTCCGAACGCTTCGCTCCGGGCAGCCAGCGAGCTGATGCTGCTCGCCACGTCCTTGATCTTCGCTTCGAGCCTCGTGAGATCGTGCTTTTCCATGCTCCGCCTCCCTCAGTATTTTGTCCCGCCGTCCTCGATCGCCGAAGGTTGAACGCCGGGCGCACCACTTCTTCCCGTCAGCAGCGGCGTCCCGTTTTCGTCCGACCTTGACAGAGGGCCTGATACGATTCGGCGCATGATCCGCAAGAACGACGCGCTCGACTATCACCGCCTGGGGCGCCCCGGGAAGATCGAGGTTGTCTCGACGAAACCTCTCGTCACGCAGCGCGACCTGTCGCTCGCTTATTCGCCCGGCGTGGCCGAGCCGTGCCTGGAGATCGCCCGCGATCCCGAGCTGGCCTGGGAGTACACGGCGCGCGGAAACCTGGTCGCCGTGGTCACGAACGGCACGGCGGTGCTGGGCCTGGGCAACATCGGCCCGCTGGCCGGCAAGCCGGTGATGGAGGGGAAGGCCTGCCTCTTCAAGAAGTTCGCCGACATCGATGTCTACGATCTGGAGCTCGACGCCCCCGATACCAAGACGTTCATCGACACGGTGGCCGCCCTGGAGCCGACGTTCGGCGGCATCAACCTGGAGGACCTGAAGGCACCCGAGTGCTTCGAGATCGAGGCGGGCCTGCGGGCGCGTATGGCCATCCCGGTGTTCCACGACGACCAGCACGGGACGGCCATCATCTCGGGCGCGGCGCTGCTGAACGGCGCCGAGCTGGCGGGAAAGAAGCTCGCCGACCTGAAGATCGTCGTGTCGGGGGCGGGGGCGTCGGCCATCGCCTGCGCCGAATTCTACGTGTCGCTGGGGGTGCCGCTGCCCAACATCACGCTGATCGATTCGGTGGGGGTGATCTACGCCGGGCGCGGGCAGGGGATGAACCCCTACAAGGCCCGCTTCGCGCGCGCGGACGACGGCGCTCGCACGCGCGCCGACGCCATCCGCGGCGCCGACGTGTTCCTGGGGCTGTCGAAGGCGGGCCTGTGCACGGCCGAGATGGTGAAGAGCATGGCGCCGAAGCCGCTGATCTTCGCGCTGGCGAACCCCGACCCCGAGATCAGCTACCCGGACGCGAAGGAGGCGCGGCCCGACGCCATCATCGCCACTGGGCGGTCGGACTTTCCCAACCAGGTCAACAACGTGCTGGGGTTTCCGTTCGTGTTCCGCGGCGCGCTGGACGTGCGGGCCAAGGTCATCAACGAGGAGATGAAGATCGCGGCGGCGCGCGCGCTGGCGGCGCTGGCGCACGAGCCGGTGCCGGACAGCGTGGCGGAAGCGTACGGCGTGACGGCGTTTCGCTTCGGCCCCGAATACATCATCCCGAAGCCATTCGACACGCGCGTGCTGTGGTGGTGCGCGCCGGCCGTGGCGGCGGCGGCGATGAGCTCGGGCGCGGCGCGCCTGAACGTCGACCTGGACGAGTACCGCGAGCGGCTGCGCCGCCGCATCGGCGGGGTCGAGCAGACGCTGATGCGCCGGATCGTCCAGCGCGCCAAGAGCGCCCCGCAGCGCATCGTCTTCCCCGAGGGGGAGAACATCAAGGTGCTTCGCGCCTGCCAGATCGTGGTCGACGAAGGGATCGCCCGGCCCATCTTGCTGGGGCAGGAGCGCAAGATCCGTCAGCGCGCGGCCGAGCTGGATGTCGACCTCGAGGGGGTGGAGATCCTGCATCCACAGGACGCCCCGCAGCTGGCTGCCTACGCGCAGGAATACCTGGAGCTACGCTGCCGCAAAGGCGTGACGGCGCCGGCGGCGCCGCGGATGGTGTCGCGCCGGATCAACTTCGGCATGATGATGGTGCGGCGGGGGGACGCCGCCGGGTTGGTGGCGGGGCTGACCGCCACCTATCCCGATACCATTCGCCCCGCGCTGCAGATCCTGGGCATCCGCCCCGACGTCCGCCGCGCCACCGGCATGTACATGATGCTGCTGAAGAACGACGTGAAGTTCTTCGCCGACGCCACCGTCAACGTCGAGCCCGACGCCGAGACGCTGGCAGATATCGCCATTCAGGTGGCGGACGCCGTGCGGGGCTTCGAGATCGTGCCGCGCATAGCGATGATCTCGTTCTCGAACTTCGGCTCGGCGCCGCACCGGGAGACGGAGAAGGTGGCGACAGCGGTGGGGATCGTGCGGCGACGGCGCCCGGACCTGGAGATCGACGGTGAGGTGCAGGCCGACATCGCCGTCGACATGGAGAACATGCGGGAGCTGTTCCCGTTCAGCCGTCTGACCGAGGCCGCCAACGTGCTGGTGTTCCCGTCGCTGGCGGCCGGCAACGCGGCGTACAAGGTGCTGGCGGCGCTGGGTGGCGCGACGGCGGTCGGGCCGATCTTGCTCGGCGTGACGAAGCCGGTGGCGGTGCTGCCGCGAGACGCGAACGTGGATACGATCGTCAACATGACGGCGTATACGGTGGCGCGGGCGGGGGTGTGAAGCCGGTTCGTCAGTTCTGCAACGTCAGCAGCCCCGGGCGGTACGGCAGCAGGTCGTAGGTCGCGGTGCTGCTGGGGTCCCGCCCCTGGAAGAGGAACTGCAGGTTGCAAGGGTCGATGGTCATGGTTTCGTCGGGGTTGGTGCGGACCAGATCGCCATGGCTGATGTCGTTGGTCCAGGCGGTGCCGCTGAACGTCACGTTGGCCATACCGGCGAAGGGGTTGCTCTCGGTGGCCGCCAGCGCCGTCCACGAACCGCCGAGATCGGTGGCGGTGAACGAGCGGAAGTAGCGGCGGTTGTTGGTGCCTTGCGCCTCGACGATCATCAGGTACTGACTTCCGCCCTTGACGGTGTAGACCTCGACCGCCTCGAACAGGTTCGCGGTGGTGTCTGTCATGACGGTCGTCTGCGTGCCGAAGGTTCCCGGGAAGCTGCCGATCGCCATCGACGACCGGTAGATGCTGCCGTTGTCGCCGGCGAAGAAGAGATAGCAGGTGGTGCTGTCGCAGATCATCGTCTGATCGATGGGCCCCGTGCTCGAGCTGGTGATGGTGCCGTTGAACAGCGACTTCTCGCTGGACCAGGATGTCGGGTTCGTGGGGTCCGATGAGGTCACGTAGCTGAAGGCCGTCGCGCCCCACTGGTAGGCGAGCACCCAGGTGCTCTTCGGCTTGAAATAGAACAGCGTCGGCGCGACGCCGTGGGGTGTCACCGCCTGCGTCGCCGTGGCGGCATCGGGCCAGTCGGCGAACGTGAACATGCCCGAGCCATAGCTCGTAGCCGCGTCGTGCGTCGACATGTAGACGATGTGCACGCCGTTGAAGACGACGTTGGTGAAGTCCTTCAGGGCGACCCAGGTCTTGCCCGCGGGCGCCTTCGGCGTCGCGATCGCCGCGCCCGACGTCCACTTGAACTTCGTAGGGAGGGCGCAGGTCATGCCGCCGGAGCCGCCATCGCCGGTCGTCCCCCCCGTGCCGGTCGCGCCGCCATTCGCCGTCGAGCCGCCTCGTGCCCCACCACCCGTCACGCCGCCCGAGGCGCCGCCGCCCGTTCCCTGCGCGCCGCCGCTACCGGTCGTGCCGTCGCGGCCACCGGTCGCCGAGACGCCGCCCGAGCCCATCCCGCCCGTTCCCGGCGCGCCACCGCTACCGACGACGCCTCCCGCGCCGGTGATACCACCGCTGCTGGCGACGCCGCCGCTACCAGGCTTGCCCCCACTGCCGCTTCCCGTCACGCCGCCGCTGGCCGCGCCGCCGCTCCCCTCGGGGCCGCCGCTGCCGCTGTTCGCGCAGGCGGCGGCCAGGAAAAGCGTGGAGAAGGCGAGGGCGGTCGCCCGAGACGGGCGTTGGGGGCTGGGCATGGAGGGGGGATCCTTCGAATAAAAGGTCACGAGAAAAGGCCGAAACCACGACTACTTCGTTCGTTGTCTAGCCGATATAAATTTGTCACGAAATCTTCGGGGGCCCTTCGGCGGGATTGTGGGACTCGCCACCGCCGGTGGTAACTTTGCGGCGCCATGAATCTTGGCAGTCTGGCGATGGTTGGTGTGTTGCCGGCTGCGGCGGGCGCGACGGGGTGTCACGGGAAATGCTCCGGTGCATGAATCCGACGAGAACGGGGCGGGGCGGCGGCGCTTTTTGCGCGTCGGCGACCGGCACGGTACGGTCCCTGTCGTCCGGGCCATGGGGATGGCGGGGTCCCGGGGACACCGTTCGAGGCGAGGGACATGACGGCGAACAGCTGGAAGACGCGCGCGAACAGGTTGCTGCGCGAGCCCGTGTTTCACTTCTTCGTCGCCGGCGCCGTCCTCTTCGTGGCCCACCGACTGTTCGTCGGCGCGCCCCTGACCATCACGGTCACGCACGGGGTACGGGCGGGGCTGTCGCGGCGCTTCGAGGACGCGAACGGGCGTCCCCCCGATGCCACCGAGCTGGCCGCCGAGATTCACGCCTGGGAGATCGAGGAGGCGCTGTCGCGCGAGGGGTTGCGCGAACACCTGGACCGCGACGATCCCGGGATACGCTCCATCCTGGCGGACAAGATGCGGCTGCGCGCGGCGTTCGAGCTACCCCAGCGCGAGCCGACCGACGCGGAGCTGGACGCCTGGCTGGCCAGCCACCGCAACCTGTACGAGCGACCGGCGCGTTATGACTTCGAGCTGGTGACGTTTCCCAAGGCGGAGCCGCGAGCCCGGGAGCAGCTCGACGACTTCGAGCGGGCGCTGCAGAGCGGGAAGGCCCCCGCCAGCCTGGGACGCCCCGTCATCGGAGGCAACCTGACCGCCCAGGATCTGAACGAGCGGGTCGAGCCCGAGGTGGCCGAGGGGATCCCGAAGCTTGCGCCCGGGGCGGCGTGGAAGCGCCTCGAGACGCGGCAGAGCTTCGTCATGGTCCGATTGAAGGGAGTCGAAGGGGCGCTCCCCACCCGAGAGGAGCTGGGCGTGCGGCTCGTCGACGACTGGAGGCGGATCACGCGGCAGCAGGCCGTCGATCGGCTCCTGCAGCGCACGATCGATCGCTACCACTTCGAGGTCGATCCTTGACCCGCCGCCGCGCGCCGCTGGTCCTTCTTGTTTTGATGATCGCGGCCGGAGCCGGCAGCCCGGCACGCGCGCATCCCATCGACGCGGCGACGCTGACCTTGACCGAGGTCGCGCCGGGACAATTCACCACGCATTTTCAGGCCGGCTCGTCGACGCTGCAGCGGCAGATCGCGACGCCGGCCGTCTACCCCAAGGCTTGCCGGCTGGAGGGGGCCTCCCTCGATTGCCGCCCCGCGGGCCTGGTGGGCACGATCGAGTTTCCGTGGCTCGAGGGGACCCTGACCCGCCTCATGGTCGAGATCGAGTGGCAAGGCGGCGGCCGGATGTTGCGCATCGCCACCAGCAGTGCGCACACATTGACCGTGTATGGCTCGATGGGGAGGCTCGGCTCGCTGACGCCCATCGTCCTCGACTACACGCGGCTCGGCGTCGAGCACATCCTGACCGGGTTCGATCACCTGCTGTTCGTGGTGGCGCTGACCCTGCTCGTCCGCAAGCGCCGGGCGCTGATCACCACCATCACGGCCTTCACGGTGGCCCACAGCCTGTCGCTCGCCTGCACGGTCCTCGGGCTGGTCAGCGTCCCCTCGGCGCCGGTCGAGGCGACCATCGCGCTGTCGATCGTGCTCGTGTGCATGGAGTGCCTGCGGCCCGACGGCTCCCTCACCCGCCGCGCGCCCTGGCTGGTCGCCTTCTCGTTCGGTCTGCTGCACGGCCTCGGCTTCGCGTCGGCCTTGATGGAGATCGGCCTGCCGGCGCAGCACATCCCGTCGGCGCTCGTCTGCTTCAACGTCGGCGTCGAGCTCGGACAGCTGGTGGTGATCGCCGTCGTGCTCGGCGTCCGCGCGCTGGCCACGCGCCTTCACCTCGGGCGCGTCTGGGCCGCTCGCGGCGTCATCTACGCGATCGGCGCCATCGCGGCGTTCTGGTCGCTCGATCGCGTGGCCGCCGTGTTCGGGCGGTGAGTGAGCTCGCGCCGACTACGGTGATAGCGTGACCGAGCCCGCGTCGAGCGCGATCTCGTAGTAGCCGTGCGGATCCCAGGGGAGGGTCGCGCCGCCCTGCTTCAAGGTCCCGCCCGCGACCGTCACGCGCAGGTAGTGCCCCGGCGGGAAGTGGGCCGGCAAGGTCCAGGTGTAGGTCTTGTCGGTGCCGGACATCGAGGTCATCGCGCTCGAGAAGGCCTTCTGCCCTTGCCAGTACGCCGCGACGTTGACCATCGATCCGGTCCACATGTCGCCGAGGGACTTGGTGTACTTGATGGCGGCCGTCACCTGACCGATGTCGACCGGCTGATACGAGCCGTCGCTGCTGCTGAACCCGTGGATGACGTAGATGACCCAGCCACCCATCTTGCGACCATTGTCGACGTCCGAGTTGAACGTCGAGGTCTGCTGTCCCTGGGCCGGGATGTAGCAGTTCAGGTTCAGCGGGTCGCTGTTGCCGGTCGGCAGGACCGGCTGGGCCGGCGACACGCCCCGGTTGATGAAGAAGTACATTCCGGCGGGCGCCTTGAAACAGGAGGAGCCGTTTGGCGCCGCGAACGTCTGGGCAGGAACGCCCAGGTTAGACATGATGAAGTCGGCGCCGGCCTTCACGTCGGCGGCGGTGCAAGCCCCGTTCGAGTCGTGGCTCTTCGTGTGGTCGCCGATCTCATGCCCGTCCTTCAGCGCCTGCTTCCAGATCGCGTTCATCGCCTGCGAGCGGCCCGTCCACATGAAGAAGGTGTACTGACCACCGGCCGACTGCAGCATCGAGTAGTCGGAGATCTGCGAATCGTTCGAATCATCGAACGAGTAAGTGACGGCGCCCTTGAAGCCGGCCCAGTTCACCACCGTGATGGCGCCCGCCGTACCCGTCGGCTGCGGAACGTTCGCGGTCCCTGGAGGGACCGGCAATCCCGACGCGCTCGGTGGGGCGGTACCTCCGGCCCCGCCGGTGGACGTCGCGCCGCCGGCCGCACCGCCAGTGCCCGCCGGTTTGCCGCCGGCGCCCGTCGTTCCGCCCGAACCAGCGACGATGGCGCCGCCGCTTCCGGTCGAGCCGCCGCTGCTCGCCCCGCCGGACCCGACCGCGCCGCCGGTGCTGACCTTGCCGCCGCTTCCGGTCGAGCCGCCGCTGCTCGCCCCGCCGCTGCTCGCGCCGCCCGAGCCGACGGTCCCACCGCTGCCCACCCTGCCGCCCGAGCCGGTCGAGCCGCCCGAGCCCGATCCGCCTGAGGACGAACCACCGGTTCCGCTCTCTCCACCGCTTCCGTCGGGCGTCGACCGTGGGCTTCCACAGCCAGCGACGAGAAACACGAGGGACAGACCGAGAGCGGACAGGTTCCTGGGACGCATGGGGGGCCTCCATCGGGGGAGTCGATGTTGTTCTGGCCGAGATCTCCCCCATCAGCGGATACATGATAGTCGACGAGAACCTAGTTTGTAAGGTGGTTTTTCAATCTCCCCCGCGCCTCGACGCATCAAGACCGTGCCTTCGCTCACGGACGTCGGCGGGACCGATCTCAATTTGTCGATGTGGGATACGACCGCAGATCACCGCTCGCTGTCGAGGTGCGCCATCGCTTGCGCCGCGTAGCGTGTTCCGGCGGCATCGGGGATCTCCGCCTCGATCGCCGCCAGGTCGTCGAGCGTCAGGGTGAGATCGAGCGCGGCGAGCGCGTCGGCGAGCTGAGCGCGCGTACGGGCGCCGATGGTGGGGACGACGGCGAGGCGCTGGGCCGCCCCCTTCGCGCGCACCCAGGCGATCGCGAGTTGCGCCGGCGTCACGCCGCGCGCGGCAGCGAGGCGAGCCAGCGCGCCGACGATCGCCTGGTTCTTCTCGACGTTCGCGGCCGTGAAGCGGGGCAGGTTCGCGCGGAGATCCTTTTCGCGCGGCCTGCTGCCGGTGAGCAAACCTCGCGACAGGGCGCCATACGCGGTGACGCCGATGCGCAGCTCGGTGAGCGTGGGAAAGATCGCCGCCTCGGGGCCGCGGCTGACCAGCGAATACTCGATCTGGAGATCGCTGATCGGGTGCACCTTCGCCGCGCGACGGATGGTGTCTGCTCCCACTTCGGACAGGCCGATGTAGCGGACGTAGCCCGCCTTCACCAGCTCGGCGATGGCGCCGATGGTGTCCTCGATCGGCACGTTCGGATCGAGACGCGCCGGACGGTAGATGTCGATGTGGTCGACGCCGAGACGCGCCAGACTGTAGGTGAGGAAGGTCTTCGTGGTGGCGGGGCGCGCGTCGAACCCAAGCATGGCCCCGTCGGGCCCGCGCAGGCTACCGAACTTCACGCTGAGCAAGACCTTGTCCCGTCGGCCGCGCAGCGCATGGCCGACGAGCAGCTCGTTCCTTCCCATCCCGTAGAAATCGCCGGTATCGATCAGGTTCACGCCGCGATCGAGCGCCGCGTGAATGGTGGCGATGCTCTCTGCTTCATCGCTGGCGCCGTACCCACCGGCGCTACCCATGCTCATGCACCCGAGGGCCTGCGGAAAAACCTCGGGACCGTTCGCGCCCAGTCGGACCATCGTCGTCATGGGGATCCTTTCTACGCTTCTGTTTGTCGCCGCTCCAGTGACGGCGGCTTCAGCGATCACGAGAGCGAGAAGGGCCTCGCTGGCAATATGCACATATCAAATGAACAACAAGTTCATTTGGCAAATGGCAAAATACCAACGCACACGAGACCGAGATTCCCTGGGCGCCACTGCCGGCGTGGCCAGAGGACGCGCCAAGTCGTTCTCCCGTCGGAGAATTCGTCTCAGCTCAGTTCATCGCCACGGCGGCGCAGGAACGAACGGACTGAATTTGTGTGCATAGCTTTTTGTAACGGGGCTCGAGCGGTCGATCGACGGTGCGATCACGCTTGCCCACGTCGTGCATGGTGATGGCGTGCCCCACCAGCTCGGGCGCATCGACGTTCAACACCGTGGCGAGCGCGTGATCGATCACGGCCACGCGATGAGGATAGTGCCGGGGATAACCCTGGCTGATGTAGCGCGGACCGTGGTTGTAGTGGGCCCAGTACGCGTGGTCCTTGTGCTTGCAGGGGACCCTGCGCAGCACCGGGCGCAGGTGCCCGTTGCGGTCGCGCAGCTTGACGACCACGTTGGTGGTGGCACCGCCGTCGCGCCAGAAGGCGAGCTCGTGCGCCCCCAGCTCGATGTTGGTGGCGGGCGTCATCACATCGTTCCAGCTCATGCCACGCACATTGCCATTCAAACAATGTTCACGGCGATCGAGCACGCAGCGGATCGCCATCAAGCCGCTGTCTTTCGCGTAGAGCTTCTTGTCGTGCATCGTGGGACGCGCCGACTTCTCGTTCAGATCGCTCTCGTTGATCATGACGGCGAGCAACAGCGTCGGGCTCAGGTGGTGCCGCTGCGCGGAGGTCAAGATGTCCTTCCCGATCTCCTGGCACTTCGACGCGCTCCAGGCGGGGGTCTGCCAGCGAATCTTGTCCTTGATGGCGCAGATGGTCCGCGACATGCAGTTCACGTCGGGCATCACCGACTCCGCTGCATGATCGCTGCCATTGGGCGCGGACACATGCGCGGTCGGACGATCTGTCGTATTTTCCGACGACGCATCCTGGTTAACCTCTTGGGACGCCGTGTCGGAGACCGCCCGTTCGGCGACGTTCTCCGCCTGAGCGGGCCCAGTTGGCAAGGAAAAGACGCTAGTCAAATAGACGAAGGCTTGAATTGATAAGCCGGGCGGAAACGGCACTTCGCCACCTCCCTGGAACGCATCTTGAAAGGCCCTGATACGAGATGTCCTGCTGTCTCTAATTGGCTTGCGACAACTTGCGGCAACATTGTCTGTTTGCCGAGGAAAAAATCTCGCTAGGAATCGGCTACATTGCATCGTTGTCTTCCGAAGCGCAAGGTTCGAAATCTGGCCCTCGATAATTTTTTTCAAATCGCGATTTACAAAATGTTTCATGCAATCCAGCGTCATTAGCCCGCTTCGCAGCACTGTCATCGAATCGATCTGGGGGGATGCCGTTCGAGAAATGGGGTGGGCGTTGCACCGGACGAGCGACGCTTACGCCACCAACGACGGCGCCGGGCGGATCCTCATCGGCGTGGACGAGGTGCTCGATGCGAACGATGCGCTGGCGCAGTTGGTGTTCCACGAGCTGTGCCACGCGCTGGTGCAGGGGCCTTCATCGTGGTCGCAACCCGACTGGGGGCTCTCGAACACGGACGACAGGGACGTCATCGCCGAGCACGCCTGCCTGTGCGTGCAGGTGCTGCTGGCGTCATCCCACGGTTTACGCGCGGCGATGGCGCCCACCACCGAGTATCGGGCCTACCACGACACCTTGGTGGAAGAGAGCGTCGCCGTCTCGATGGACGAGGCGGCCGTGCGGGCGCGCGTCGCGCTGGCGCAGGCCGGAAACGCTCCCTTGCTGGCCATCGTGAATGGCGCGCTGGCGCGCACGAAGGCGACACTCGCCGGGGACGGCGCGGCGCCCAACGTACCCGAGCGCCATCCCACAGGGATGCCGTGGGGAGCGAAGACCGAATCGTGCGGATCCTGCGCCTGGTTCTACAAAGGGGGACGAGGTCCGGCCGTCGCCCGCTGTCGTCAGGCGGCGAGTGGGGACGAAGAAGGGCACCGCACCGAGGCGTCGCATCGAGCGTGCGAGCGCTGGGAGCGACCGGTCGATTGCCAGACCTGCGGCGCCTGCTGCCGCGAGGCCTATCACTCGGTGACGGTGTCGGTGCGCGATCCCGTGGTGTGGAAGCAGCCCGAGCTGATCGTTCGCCACGGGCATCGCTTCGAGATCCGCCGCGAGGGTTCGCGCTGCGCGGCGCTCGAGGATCGGCGGCAAGCTCCGCCGGCGGATGAAGCGCGCGCACCGCTCCCGCTGTTCTCCTGTTCGATCTACGACGATCGTCCGCGCCCTTGCCGCGACTTCGAGGCGGGGGGGAAGCACTGCCTGGTGGCGCGGCGCCGCGTCGGTCTCTCGCGCTGATGGCCACGTCGATAGAACTGTTCGTCCCGCTCGACGAGCTCGACGGCACTCTGGAGAGCCCGCCCCGCCTGCTGCGCCTGGCCGAGCGGATCCTGGGGCGGTCGCCCGGATCACTGGGGGCCGTGCGCATCCTTCGTCGCTCG
The DNA here is from genome assembly GCA_036500205.1 of Polyangia bacterium. Taxonomy (GTDB): domain Bacteria; phylum Myxococcota_A; class Polyangia; order Fen-1088; family Fen-1088; genus DASYCK01. Next base: position 15,402 of record DASYCK010000214.1, read on the forward strand.
CTCGATGCACGGAAGAATCGTCCGCTGGGGTTCCGGCTGCGCTGTCTGGTGGGCACCACCGAGGCCGAGCTGGAGGACGGCGCTCTCTCCGCGGCGAGACCGCCGCGCCCGTGGCCCATCGGAAAGCCTCACCCGCGCGTGGTGATCGTCGGCTCGGGCCCGGCGGGGACGTGGGCCGCCTTGCGCCTCGCCGAGGCGGGCCTCCCCGTGACGATCCTCGAGCGTGGGAAGCCGGTGCAACCGCGCCGCGCCGATCTGGCGGCGCTGACCCGCGGTCACCTCGATCCTGAATCCAACTATTGCTACGGCGAGGGGGGCGCCGGCACGTTCTCGGACGGCAAGCTCTACACCCGGTCGAAGGATCGGGAGGCGGTCGCCTCGGTCCTTCACGATCTCGTTCGCTTTGGCGCGCCCGCCGACGTCGAGATCGAGTCGCGTCCGCACGTCGGTTCGAACCGTCTCCCCAAGGTGCTGACGTCGCTGCGCCAGCATCTGGAGGGTCTGGGCGTCGTCTATCGCTTCTCCGCCGACGTGGCGAGCGTTCGCTTCGATCAGGCGGGCGTGCGCGCCGTCGCCCTGCGCGACGGCGACGAGCTGCCCGCCGACGCCGTGGTGCTGGCGGTGGGGCACTCGGCGCGGTCGATCTACGAGTGGGCCGCGGCCGCCGGGATCGCCTTGGAACGCAAGCCGATCGCCGTGGGGGTGCGCATCGAGCACCCGCAAGGTCTGATCGACGAGATCCAGTACGGCCGGGCGGCCGGTCACCCGCGCCTGCCACCGGCCATGTACGAGCTCGCCTCGACGGGGGCGGGACGTGGCGTCTATAGCTTCTGCATGTGCCCCGGTGGCTGGATCGTCCCAGCGGCCACGGAAGCGGACGGCGTCGTCGTGAACGGCATGAGCCTGTCCAAGCGCGACTCGCGCTTCGCGAACGCCGGACTGGTGGTGGCGGTGGAGAGCGCCGACTTCGGTCCAGACGGGGACGGTCCCCTGGCCGGCGTGGCGTTTCAGCGCGGCATCGAGCGGGCGGCGGCGCGGGTGGGCGGCGGTGGCTTCCGCGCGCCCGGCGTGCGTGTCGACGATTTCCTGGCCGACCGCACCGGGGGCGCGCTGTCCGATTCGAGCTACCGCCCCGGCGTGACGCCGGCGAAGCTGGGCGACGTGTTTCCGCCTTTCGTGGTGACGGCGCTCCGGGAAGGGCTGCGCCGGATGGGCGCCCAGATGCCGCGCTTCCTGCATCCACAGGCGACGCTGATCGCCGCCGAGACCCGCACCAGCGCGCCCGTGCGGTTCCTGCGCGATCCCCGGACCTTGATGTCACCGTCATGTCCGGGGCTGTTCCCGGCGGGGGAGGGGGCCGGCTACGCGGGCGGGATCGTCAGCGCGGCGCTGGACGGGTTGCGCATCGCCGACCAGCTCCTGGCGATGGCTGAATGACCGGTCGCCTCAGGCGGGTCGTCAGGGTTTCTGCCGTTCCAGGTGGCTCGTCACCTGCAGCAGCCAGTCCTTCTGCGCATCCGTGATCACCTCGAACCGGATGCCGGCCATGTGGCGTCCGTCGTCGAGCTCGCCCGACCAGGCGACGC
>DASYCK010000215.1:0-50661 GCA_036500205.1 Polyangia bacterium
CCTCGAACGCCTGGACGGGCGCCTGGACATCGCGATCGGCCGGATCGACGGCCAGCAGGTAGCGGCCGAGGTCCAGCCAGGCATCGGCGGCCGCCTGCCCCGGGGGCGCGCGCAGGGCGTCGTCGCGAAGGATCGCCTCCAGCGAGCGGACGGGAACGGCGCCCGCGCGCGCATGGGGCGGGACCTGTTCGGGCGCCCAATCGTTGTCGAAGGTGAGCGCGCCACCGGCGGGCGTGGTCAGCCGGGCCGCCACCTGCCAGGACCCCTGCGTCACGACGGTCTTCACCAGCAAGCGGTTCCACCCCGCGCGGAGCTCGATCCCCACGGCGTCCTGATCGAACCGCGCCGAGCGCGCGCGATCCGCGGCGAACGCCAGCGCGCCGTTGCACCAGACCTTGGCCGGTCCCGCGGTCCCCAGGCGCAGCGCCGCCTCGACCGCGACGGGGCTACGCACCCACGCCACCAGATAAGCTGCCGCGTCGCTGTCGGGGCGCAACAGCGCATCGAGGTGCAGCCGGCCGCGATAAAACGCGCCGTCGGCCCGGCGCCACGAGACGTCGTGTTCCTTGCCGGGATACAGGCGTCCCGGCTCGGGCCGGTCCGTCTCGGTCTCCGGGGGAAAACCGACGCCGAAGCTGGCGCGTCCGTCACCGAACGGGCCCACGACCCAGACCCGCGACAGGAGGCCCAGCGGCCGGCGCAGCTCTTCCGCGGCGGTGGTGTCGCCAGTGGCGTCGGCGCGGCTCGCCAACCAGTCACGCGCCCGCGCGGCGACCAGCGGATCGGTCGCGCCGTCGGTCATCACCGCCCCCACCGGCGCGTCCAGGCGCTCGGGGGGAAGCAGCTCCGCCAGCTCGAGCAACTCCACGAGCGGCCCCACCTGTTCGGGTTTGCCGGCGAGCGCCGACAGCCTGGTCTCGGCGTGGGCCAGCGCCCGCGCCGTCGCCTCGTCGGAAGCCTCGGAGGTCGGGGCCGCCGCCCCGGCCGTTCGGGCAACGGACGCCGCGCCAATCGCCGTCAGGAGCGCCGCCATCCGGCCGCAGGCGGCTCGCGCCCGAGCGGCGCGACGAGTGGACATCGTCCCGGAGTATACGCGACCCGCGCCGTTCGAGCCGCGCCGGGGCCCGCCCGTCAGGCCAGAAATTCGATGCCGCCGTGACGGGACAGCAGGATCAGATCGCGGCCCACGCCGGCGGCTCGGTAGTCGTGGGCCGTTCCCGGTTCGGATTCCACGAGCGAGCCGGGACCGTGGAGTCGCCCCCGATCGTTCATCAGTCCGTCGAGCACGAACGTCAGCTCGCCGCCGCGATGGAGGTGCCGCGGGAACACCACGCCGGGGGCCATGCGCACGACACCCGCCTCCTGCCCCACCAGCTTCGGACCGGGAGAAAAATGAAAGAAGCGCGCCTCGCCATGAAACGACCAGCCGGTGGTCGACTCGAGCCGCGCCAGCAGGTCGCGCAGCGCCGTCTCGGTGAGGTCGAAGGCCCCCTGCACCGCCGCGAAGAACGGACTGAACCGATCGACGCCGTCGAGCGTGCGCAGCAAGCGCTGCCTAACGCCCTGGGAGGGCTCGGCGAGGTCCCTGCCCGCGACGGCCCGGCGCGCCCACGCCGCCAGAGCCTCGCCCGTCTCGGGGTCTTCGGCCGTGAGCGGTCCGTCCCAGCCCTGCTCGTCCGCCTGGCTCATTTGAGTCCCCCCTCGCCCGGACGCATCGCCTCGCGCAACAAGGCCAGCGCGCGCGCCATCCGGGACTTCACCGTGCCGATCGGTGTCTGCAACCGGGCGGCTATCTCGGATGACGACAGCCCTTCGAAGTAAGCCAGATCGAGGACCGCCGTCAGCTCGTCCGGCAATGCCATCGCCATCTGTCGCACGCGCGCCCCATCGATGGTGGCCGGGGCGGACGCGGGCGTCGCCTCGGGCTGCTCCGTGGTGGCACGCTCGACCGCCCGCGCGTCCCGGGACGACTTCCCCAGGCGATCGAGCGCCCGTGAGCGCGTACGCACCGTCAGCCAGGCGGGGACGCTGCCCCGCGCCGCCGAGTACTCGGCGGCGTGATGCCACACCTCGAGGAACACGTCGTGGATCAGATCCTCTGCGGTGGCCACGTTCCCCAGGATCCGCTTCGCCAGCGCGAACAGCAGCGGTGCGTAGGCATCATAGAGCGTCGCGAGGGCGTCCCGGTCGCCGGCCGCGATGGCGGCGACGAGGGCGGCGTCCCCGCCCACCGCCGTGACGCCCACGCGTGAAAACGAAGCGCGCTCGATCATGAAGCGGTCAAAATATCAGTGAACGCCGGGCCAAGACAACCGCCCGGCGCCGCTCACGTCTTTTCGAAGTACTTGCCGATCGCCTGGCGCAGGGCGATCCGGGCGCGATGCAGCCGCGTCTTGACCGTGGGCACCGAGATGGCGAGCGCCTCGGCCGTCTCCTCGGTCGAGAATCCGTCCACGTCGCGGATGAGGAACACCGTGCGGTAAATCTCCGGCAGCGCATCGATGGCCCGCTGCATCTCGCCGCGTAGCTCCTCGGATTGCAGCTCATCGTCGGGGCGGCGGGCCCAGTTCTCTCCAGGCGAGGTCACCTGGCCGTAGGCGGGCCCCCGGTTGTCCAGGAACCCCGGCTCGAGCTCCTCCGTCGACACCTCGGGATGACGCCGCTGGCTGCGCAGCCGCATCAGCGCCGCGTTGGCCGTGACCCGATAGAGCCAGCTGGAGAACTGCGCGTCCCCCTTGAAGCTGTCCAGCTTGCGCCACACCGACAGCAGCGTCTCCTGGACGATCTCCTTGGCCTCGGTCTCGTTGCGAACGAAGCGGAAGGCCAGCCGGTACACCTTGTCCTGGTAGCGCTCGATCAGGACCTCGAACGCCTCGAAGTCCTTGTCCTTCGCGCGCGCCACCAGCGCGTCGTCGGGCAGCCCGGTCAGCGCTGCCGCCGCCGTTTCCGTTTGGGATATGAGTGGGCTCTCCGTCGACATCCTATGACCCCCGCCGATTCTCCCAGATAATTCCGCCCGCCGATATAGGGACACCATCTGAGATCGGTTCGTCGCTCCCCGAGGGGCGGCGGCGCCCGCCCGTGAACGGACGGACGTGCTACAAACGCTCGCATGTCGCTGCTCTGGTCCGATCGTCGACCGGTCTCCGAATCGAGGCGATGGGCGCGCTCCTGGCCGGTCGCGGGGGCGGGCGCCCTGGCGCTCTTCTCCTTGACCTTCTTCTCCTTCGGCCCCGTCCGGGCCGGTCAGGCGGCGGGTCCGACCGCCGCCACGGGCGCGTCGGCGCCGCTGCCCGAGCTTCGCTTCGAGAAGTACGTGCTGCCGAACGGCCTCGAGGTCATCCTGCACGAGGATCACCGGGTCCCCCAGGTGGTCGTCGACGTCTGGTTCAAGGTCGGCTCGAAGGACGAGGAGCTGGGCCGCACCGGCTTCGCCCACCTGTTCGAGCATGTGATGTTCCAGGGCTCGAAGCACGTCGGCGAGGACAAGCACTTCGCGTATCTCCAGAAGGCGGGCGTCTCGAACGCCAACGGCTCGACCTCCGAGGATCGAACGAACTACTTCGAGCAGCTCCCCTCGAACCAGCTCGAGCTGGCGCTGTGGCTGGAGAGCGACCGCATGGGCTTCCTGCTGGAGCGGGCCGGACTGCAAGAGACCTTCGACGGCCAGCGCGACGTCGTGAAGAACGAGCGCCGCCAGCGCATCGAGAACCGCCCCATGGGCCTGGTCAACCGGGTGACGATCGAGGCGCTGTTCCCGCCGTCCCACCCCTACCACCACGAGGTGATCGGCTCGATGGAGGATCTCTCCCGCGCGTCGCTCGACGACGTGAAGAGTTTCTTTCACCGCTTCTACGCGCCGAACAACGCCACCCTGGTGCTGGCGGGTGACTTCGACCCCGCGCACGCCAGGACCCTCATCGAGCAGTACTTCGCGCCGATTCCCGCGGGCGCCCCCATCGCGCGGACCTTGCCCCCGGCGGTCGCGCTGCGCGCGGAGACGCGCATCAACCTGGAGGCCAAGGTTCAGCAGCCGCAGGTCTTCATCGACTACCCGACGCCGCGTAGCCTGTCCGAAGGCGATCACGCGCTGGACGTGGTCGCGCAGGTCCTGGCGGGTGGGAAGGCGTCGCGGCTGTACAAGCGCCTGGTCTATGACCTGCAGATCGCCCAGAGCGTGACGGCGTCGCAGCAGAGCCAGATGCTGCAGAGCGTGTTCGAGATCTCGGCCACGCCGCTGGCCGGTCACACCATCGACGAGCTGGTCCGCGTGATCGACGAGGAGATCGAGGGGATGAGGGCCAAGCCGGTCGAGCCGCGCGAGCTGGAGCGGGCGAAGAATCAGATCGAGTTCGATCAGCTCCGCAGCCTGGAGCCGCTGCTGGCCCAGGCCGAGCGGCTGCAGATCTACAACCTGCAGGCCGGGGATCCCGGCTATCTGGCGCGCGATCTGGAGAGCTACCGGAACGTCGACGCAGCGGCAGTGCAAGGAGCCGTCGCGCAGTACCTCCGCAAGGACGGTCGCGTGGTGGTCACCGTCACGCCAAATCCCGACGCCCCCATCATGGGAAGGGTGAAGCCATGAACGTTCGCAGGCCCCGGGCCAGCCGGTTTCGATTTCCCTCGGCGCTCGCGCTCGCGAGCGCTGGCCTCGCCGCATGCGCGTCGCCGGCGTTGCCCACCGCTTCCGTTCCCGTCGCGCCGGCCCCCGTGGTGCCCGCGCCTCCCCCGCCATCGCCGGTCGTCTCACCAGCGACGGTGACCGTGCCGACGACGCTCGACGCCCCGTTCCGCGCGCAGGCCCCGGCGCCTGCCCCCGAGCCGTTCTTCCAGCTCCCCGCGTACAAGCGGTTCAAGCTGAAGAACGGCGCCAGCGTCATTCTGGCCGAGTTTCACGATCTGCCGCTGGTGGAGCTGCATCTGGTGCTCGGCTCGGGCGGCGCCGCCAACCCGAACGGCCAGGCGGGCCTGGCCGATCTGACGGCGAATCTGCTCGACGAAGGGACGAAGACCCGCTCGGCGCTGCAGATTGCCGAGCAGATCGGCGAGCTGGGCGCCGCGCTGGGGACGACGTCTTCCTGGGACGCTTCGGTCGTTACGTTGTCGACGATCGCGCGCAACTTCGATCCGGCGCTGGCGATCTGGGCGGATGTCATCGTTCATCCGGCGTTCGCCGAGAAGGAGCTGGCGCGCGTTCGCGAGAACCTGCTCACCGCCGTGACGCGGCGGAAGGACAGCCCCCCCACCTTGGCCAGCCTGCTGCTGTCGCGCGTGCTCTACGGCGAGCGCCACCCCTACGGCTGGCCGCAGACGGGCGTCGAGGAGACGCTGAAGAAGCTGACCATCGCCGACGTGCGCCGCTTCTACGCCGCGCACTACCACCCCTCGAACGCCACCATCATCGTGGCCGGCGACATCACCGAGGCGGCCCTGCGTCCGAAGCTCGAGGCTGCCTTGGCCGACTGGAAGCCGGCGAAGGTGGCGCCCCTGAAGGTCCCCTCCCCCACCGGTCTCGCGGCGAAGCGCATCTTCTTCATCGACAAGCCGGGCGCGCCCCAGTCGTCGATCCGGGTCGGCTTCCTCGGCGCCCGCCGGACCGATCCCGACTACTTCTCGATCTTGCTGATGAACCAGATCTTCGGCGGCAGCTTTTACCGGCTCGACATGAACCTGCGCGAGCGGCGGCAGTGGACCTACGGCGCGCGCTCTTCGTTCGACATGCGCAAGACGCCCGGGCCGGCCTCGGCGGGCGGCGAGTTCGTGGCGGCCCACACCGCCGACGCCGTCGCCGAGATCCTGAAAGAGATGCGCACGATGTCGACGACCGAGGTGACGGACGAGGAGCTGGCGCGGGCCAAGGACAACTTCATCCGCTCGTTCCCCGCCCGCTTCGCCACCCGCGCCTCGACGGCGGCCCTGCTGGGAGAGCTGTCGATCTACGGGCTGCCCGACAGCTTCCTGGCCGACTACACCAAGAAGCTTCAGGCCGTCACGAAGGCGGACGTCCTGCGCGTCGCCCGGCGCTACCTGACCGGTGACAAGGTGGCGATCGTGGTGGTGGGGGACCGCGCCTCCCAGGAGGCGCCGCTGCGCAAGCTGGCCGCCCTCGAGCTGCGGGATCTGGACGGCGCCCCGCTGGCGGCCCCGTCCGCCGTCAAGGAGCCCACGGGACCGCGCGGGCCAGAATCAAAGCAAGACTCCCGACAAGACTCGAAGCAAGATTCGAAATCAGGAGATTGATCGACCAGCGCCGATGAGCCACGCCGCGCATGTCCATCCCCCCCGTCCCGGCGTCGCCGCCGCTCAGGCCGTGCGTCGGGTGTTCGTCATCACGCTGTTCTTGAACCTCGCGGTCGCTGGCGCCAAGGCTGGATACGGCTATGTCTCCGGCTCGATCGCGCTGGGGACCGACGCCATTCACGCCCTGCTCGACGGGTCGTCGAACGTGCTGGCGCTGCTCAGCTTGCACTGGGCGCGCATTCCCGCCGACGATCGTCACCCTTACGGTCGGCACAAGATAGAGATCCTGGCCGCGGTCGGCATCGGGGTGCTGATCGTCATCGGGCTGGCCGAATTCTGCGGCGCCGCGGTGCGGGCGCTGTTCGACCACGGCGGCGCTCCCCCTCAGATCGGCTGGGGCGGCTTCGCGGTGGTGGCGGCCACCATGGTGACGAACTTCTTCGTCACCCGCTATGAAGAGAAGCAAGGGCACCACCTGGGCAGCGCGCTGCTGTGCGCCGACGCCCAGCACACCCGCTCGGACCTCTACGCGTCGATCGCCGTGCTCCTGTCGTTCGTGGGCGTTCGGCTGGGCTGGCGGGCCGCCGACTCGTTCGGCGCGATCTGCGTGGTCATCCTTGTGGGGCGCGCCGCCTGGCTCGTCTTCCGCGACAACGTCCCGCTGTTGATCGACGCGGCCATGCTCGATCCGCAGCGGGTGGCGCGCGTGACGGGACAGGACGCGCAGGTCAGGGAAGTCATCCGGGTCCGCTCACGCGGGGCCCGCAACGCCGTCCTTCTCGATCTGCGCGTCGAGGTCGACCCGAACATGAGCGTGTCGGACGCCCAGCAGCTCACCGACCGCATCGAGCACACGCTGCGCCACGAATTTCCCGAGCTGGCCGACGTCAGCATTCATTGCGTGCCGGGCAACTCGGCCGCGTCGCGCTGAGCCGTCTCGCGGAAAACCCGGCGCCAGGTGCGACTTTCTCGCACCAAACCGTAAGCGCCAATCCGGCGCAGTTCTTGACACGCTAGGCGGGCCCGATAACATACGTGGCCCGAGGTCTAGATTCGCTGTCGCAGAAGCAACCTCACGGATACCCAAGCTGTACGGTCGACGTCGCCAAGCCAACCAATTTAGACGAACACTAACCCGGTTCGAGCGGTGCCTGGAGCACACGCGGAGGAAGAGATGCAAGGACTCGCCCAGTTCCTAGAGCAAGGCGGCACGTTGATGTACGTCAACCTGGTCGTCTCGATCATCGCCCTGGCGATGATCGTCGACAGGGCCATCTTCTTCCTCGGCAAGGGCTCCGTGAACGCCCGAGCGTTCCTCGAGCAGATCCGGAAATTGGTCCTCGCCAACAACATCGATCGGGCCGTGAAGCTCTGCTCCGCGACCGAGGCGCCGGTGGCGCGGGTGGCCCGGGCGGGGCTGCAGCGCACCCACCGCGGCGAGATCGCCGTCGCGCAGGCCATCGAGGAGACCCTGGTCGACGTGACGCCGCTCTTGAAGAAGCGCGTGCAGATCCTGTGGTCGATCGCGAACATCGCCACCCTGGTCGGCCTCCTCGGCACGGTCGTCGGTCTGATTCGGGCCTTCGGCGCCGTGTCGGCCGCCAAGCCTGAAGAGCGCTCCGCCCTGCTGGCGAAGGGCATCTCGGAGGCGCTCAACAACACCGCCATGGGTCTGGGCATCGCCGTCACCTGCATCATCGCGCACGCCATCCTTTCGTCGGCGTCGAAGAAGCAGGTCAGCGATCTCGAAGGGTTCTCCCTGAAGCTGGAAAACCTGCTGGCCGAGTCGGCGCAGGGTTCGGCCAAGGCCTAAAGGGTCGAGCTCGAGGAGACCCACCAGATGACGAGGAGCCAGGTCCGCGCGGCGATGCGCCGCATGCGAGATCACAACGAGGAGCTGGAAGAAGAGACCGGCGAGATCAACCTCGTTCCCTACATGGACATCGTCACGAACATCATCATTTTCTTGCTCGCGTCGGTGGTCAACCAGGTGGCGCTCGGCAACGTCAACGTGTCGGTCCCTACCCTGGCCAGCGCCGGCGCGTCGGCCGTCGACGATCAGCCGCAGAAGCCGCCGCTGAACCTGACGGTGACGGTGGGGGCCACCGGCTTCACCATCGCCGCCTCGGGCGGCGTGCTGCCGGTCATTCCGAAGATGCCGAACGGCCAGTACGACTACAAGCAGCTCACCAAGAAGCTGCTCGAGATCAAGTCGTCGCCCGACAACAAGGAAGAGACGAAGGTCAACTTCAACGCGGACTCGAACACGTCCTACGACATCGTCGTGGCCACCCTGGATGCCATGCGCCAGGACGACGAGGGCAAGATCTTGTTCCCTGACGTGGCCTTCTCGGCGGGTATCCTCTGATGGAACAGAACATCTCCCGTCTGGCGGGGAAGAAGGCCATCCGGTCCTACGCCCGCAAGCTGTCCGAGCCGGACGTCATCAAGGACCTGAACATCACCCCGATGATGGACATGATGACCATCATCCTGGTCTTCCTGCTGAAGACGTTCTCCGGCAGCTCGTCGACCATCACCTTCGATCAGAACCTGAAGGTCCCGCAGTCGACCACGCAGATCAAGCCCAAGGAGGCGATCTCGGTCACCGTGACCAAGAAGGTGATCCTCGTCGAAGGGGACGGCATCGCGCCGATCACCAGCGGGCGCGTCGACCCGGCGGTGAAGCGTGACGGCGAAAACGGCTACTACATCACGCCGCTCGTCGACATCCTCGAGAAGCACGCCCGCAAGGAGAAGAAGGTCGCCGAGTTGACCGGCGCCCCCTGGGAGGCGCAACTGATGGTGATCGCGGATCAGACGACGCCCTACCGGCTGCTCACCGAAGTCCTCTATTCCTGCGGCCAGGCGGGCTATGGGAACTATCGGCTGCTCGTGCTGAAGTCGCGCGACTGAGCGTGGAAGGGGCTTCGCCCCTGCCACGAGCCCTCCCCGACGGACCTGAAGCGGGGCCGGATTTGCTCGGCGTATGGTGTCTCCGGCGGGCTAAGCCCGCCTTGGGACGTGGAAGGGGCTTCGCCCCTCCCACGAGCCCTCCCCGACGGACCTGAAGTGTGACCGGATTTGCTTGGCGCATGGTGTCTCCGGCGGGCAGAGCCCGCCTTCGATCCGATTTTGAGCCAGGGAACGAACCATCAATCGATCGCACCATCAATTCAAAGTGCGAAGCAGGAACTCCGCTAATTAACTTGGTCGCGTATTTCGTTTGCTCGATCTTGCCTTAGATTCGTGAGTCCTTTGTCTTAGCGGCGTCACGGAAACGCCCCGGTGCCGGGACACGTCGACCTCGACGGCCGTGTTATAAAAGCGCCGCTTCGCCAACCTCGAGCCGGAGTGTCGTTCATGCGCGAACGTTCCATTTCCCTTCTGCTGGTAGGTGTCGTCGTCGTTGTCCTCTCGATGATCGGGCTCTCGGTGCCAGCCCACGCGGAAGAAGGTGGAGGCGGAGAGGCGTCGCTGGTCCTGCCCGATCTGGGCAGCGTGTCGTTCCTGGGCGGCGTCGCCGGGAACCGGCTGCTGGTGGGCGGCATTGCCGTCTGCCTGCTGGGCCTGGTGTTCGGGCTGGCGATGTCGAAGCACCTGAAGAACCTCCCCGTGCACAAGTCGATGCTCGAGATCTCGGAGCTGATCTACGAGACCTGCAAGACCTACCTGATCACGCAAGGCAAATTCATCCTGCTGCTCGAGATCCTGATCGGGGGCGTGATGGTGATCTACTTCGGGGTGCTGCGGCACTTCGAGCCGCCCAAGGTCGCCATCATCCTGCTGTTCAGCCTGATCGGCATCGCTGGGAGCTACGGCGTGGCCTGGTTCGGGATCCGCATCAACACCTACGCCAACTCGCGCACCGCCTTCGCCAGCTTGCGCGGCAAGCCCTACCCCATCTACGCCATCCCGTTGAAGGCCGGCATGAGCATCGGCATGTTGCTCATCAGCACCGAGCTGGTGCTGATGCTGATGATCTTGCTGTTTCTCCCCCGCGATTACGCGGGGGCCTGCTTCATTGGCTTCGCCATCGGCGAGTCGCTGGGGGCCTCGGCGCTGCGCATCGCCGGCGGCATCTTCACGAAGATCGCCGACATCGGCTCGGATCTCATGAAGATCGTCTTCAACATCAAGGAGGACGACGCCCGCAACCCGGGCGTCATCGCCGACTGCACCGGTGACAACGCCGGTGACTCGGTAGGTCCCAGCGCCGACGGCTTCGAGACCTACGGCGTCACCGGCGTCGCCCTCATCACCTTCATCCTGCTGGCCGTGTCGGATCCCACCATCCAGGTGCAGCTGCTGGTGTGGCTCTTCGCCATGCGCATCATGATGATCGTCGCCAGCGGCCTGTCCTTCCTGCTCAACGAGACGCTGGTCAAGGCGCGCTACGGCAACGCCGACAAGATGAACTTCGAGAAGCCGTTGACCCAGCTGGTGTGGATCACGTCGATCGTCTCGGTGGCCATGACCTACCTGGTCTCCTACCTGCTGATCCCCTCGCTGGGCTCCGCCGGTGACAACACCCTGTGGTGGAAGCTGTCGACCATCATCAGCTGCGGCACCCTGGCCGGCGCCATCATCCCCGAGGTCATCAAGGTCTTCACCTCGACCGAGTCGGCCCACGTCCGCGAGGTGGTGACCTCGTCGCGAGAAGGCGGGCCCTCGCTGAACATCCTGGCCGGGCTCACCGCCGGCAACTTCAGCGCCTACTGGATGGGGATCATCATCGTCACCCTGATGGCCGCCGCCTACGGGGTCAGCACGCTGGGGCTGGCTTCGTTGATGAAGGCCGAATCGGTGTTCGCGTTCGGCCTGGTGGCGTTCGGGTTCCTGGGCATGGGCCCGGTGACGATCGCGGTCGACTCGTACGGCCCGGTCACCGATAACGCCCAGTCGGTCTACGAGCTGTCGGTCATCGAGAGCATCCCCAACATCGCCGCCGAGCTGAAGAAGGACTTCGGCTTCGACGTCGACTTCGAGCACGCCAAGCACCTGCTGGAGGAGAACGACGGCGCCGGCAACACGTTCAAGGCGACCGCCAAGCCGGTCCTCATCGGCACGGCCGTGGTGGGCGCCACCACCATGATCTTCTCGATCATCATGACGTTGACCCACGGCTTGACCACGGGCCTGGCCAACCTGTCGATGCTCCACCCGCCGTTCTTGCTGGGCCTCATCACGGGGGGCGCCGTCATCTACTGGTTCACCGGCGCGTCGACGCAGGCCGTCTCGACGGGCGCCTACCGCGCCGTCGAGTTCATCAAGGCGAACATCAAGCTGGACGGCACGGCCGAGAAGGCCAGCATCGCCGACAGCAAGAAGGTGGTCGAGATCTGCACGAAGTACGCGCAAAAAGGGATGATCAACATCTTCCTGACGGTGTTCTTCAGCACCCTCGCCTTCGCCTGCTTCGAGCCGTTCTTCTTCATCGGCTACCTGATCTCGATCGCGCTGTTTGGCCTCTATCAGGCCATCTTCATGGCGAACGCGGGCGGCGCCTGGGACAACGCCAAGAAGGTCGTCGAGGTCGAGCTGAAGGAGAAGGGAACGGCCCTGCACGCCGCGACCGTGGTGGGCGACACCGTGGGCGATCCGTTCAAGGACACCTCGTCGGTGGCGATGAACCCGGTCATCAAGTTCACCACCCTGTTCGGGCTGCTCGCCGTCGAGCTGTCGGTCGGTCTGGAGCGCACCACCAGCTTCGTGTTGGCGGTCGTCTTCCTGCTGGTGTCGTTCGTGTTCGTGTGGCGGTCGTTCTACGGCATGCGCATCGGCACCGAGGTGAAGACCGTCCCGGTCTCTCCTGTCCCTCTCGCCGCCAAGACCCCCTGAGCGTCCAAGCGCCACGCGGCGCCCGGGCACCTCACGGGCGTCGCAGGAACCGCACCAGCGGACCCGCCACCGGGACCAGCGCCGCCATCAGCAGCACGCCAGGGACCAGCGTCCCCAACATCGCCGGCAAGGCCACCGTGCCCGGGGAGAGTCCCCACACCGACTGGAAGCCGACCGCGAAGAGCGACGGATCGAGCTCAGGCGCGCAATGAAAGATGCCATGAACGACCAAAGCGATGGCCGAGGCGGCGACGGCCAGGACGCCCCAGGCGCGCAGGCGCAACAACCCACCCAGCCCCGCCACGCCCGCCAGCGCGGCGAGCACCAGCAAGCCGGTATGGACCATCCCCTGTCCAGGCTCCTTCGGGGCGAGGGCCCACAGGATCAGGCTCGGCAACGATGCCGCGGCCCGGGTCACGGTCTTGCGCAGGCGGGCCACGCCGAACTCGTCCATGCCCATCCGCTGCCGCCACCCGTCCTGCATCTCGTAAAGCGCAGAGACCCGCTTCCCCATCAGCAGCAGCACGATCAGGCCGTGCAGGGCCCCGTAGATGACGAGCGGCGGCGTCCAGCCCACCAGCACCAGGGACAGGGCCGCCACCATGACGCCCGACCAGCCCAGGCCGCTCGCGAACCAGCGCCCCCAGAACCACTCCGCCGTCACGCCGATGAAGGCGAGCACGTAGCAGCCGGACAGCGCCAGGAACGCCGGCCCCCAGCCTTCCGGGGCGTTGAACGACAGCATCAGGTACAGCGTGACGAAGAAGCTCAGCGACAGCGCCGCCACCGCGCGGCGGGACTTCTCGAATCCCAGGTCGCTGACGCGCGCCACGTGCTTCGCCACATGCGTCTCGAAGAGTGATCCCAAGAGCTTCTCGAGGAAAATGGGCGGCTTCATCCGTTCATTATAGCGCCCCTCTGCCGGATGGCGCGCCCGGGCCCGCCAGCGGCCCCCGGGCTCACTCCAGATGCAGCTCCACCCGCCGGTTTCGTAGCCGGCTGGCCGGCGACAGGCTGGGGACGAGCGGCTGGGTCGCCCCTGCCCCCGTCGCGGACAGGCGCTCCGCGCCGACCCCGTGGGCGACCAGGTAGGTCTTCACCGCTTCGGCCTGCGCCCGCGTCAGCTCCGCGGGCCCCGGCTTCATCAAGCTGCTGTCCCAGTGCGCCACGATCGACACCTTGTGAATCTCGGGGTGGGCGACCAGCAGCTCGGCCACGGCGTCCAGCAGCCCTTCGGAAGGCGGCGCCAGCTTCGCCGTGCTCCCCACGAAGCGGACGGGCCGCTGCAAACGGATCGAGTCGCCGCCGAGCACGACGTCAGGGTTCGAAGGGGCCGGCCGCAGCACGAAGTCGAGCTGCCGATCCTGGTCGAGGGCGAGCTCGATGAGATTCTCCTGGGCGGGCAGGCCCGCCGCGTCCGCCCGAACGCGGTACGAACCGACCGGCAGCGACAGCGTGTAGTCGCCCTTGGCGTTGGCACGCGTCTCGAAGATCCCATCCGTCTTGTCGCGGCCGGCGAGCTTGATGGTGGCCTCGAGCCCCTTCCCTTCCCGGTTCGATACGTGGCCGTGCACCGTGGCGCTCGGCGCGTGGACCTTCAACACCAGCTGGACGGTCGTTGCCTTGCCGGCGACCACCTGCGCGCTGGCGGTGAGCGGCTCGAAGCCCGGCGCGGTCACCTGCAACGCCACCGGTCCGGGGCTGAGCGACACCGTCGTGAAGGTGCCCGTCTCGTCCGCGGCGGCGTTCGCGTGCGGGTGACCTGCGACGGTGACCACGGCGCCCGCCACCGGTTTTCCCCCCTCCGAGCCGCGGATCTCGCCCGTCACGTGGCCCTCCGGGACCGCCGGGATCTCGACGGTCTTCGTCACCACGGTCTTCCGCGTGAGCGCGTCGATGTCGAACGGGACCGACAGGCCGAACACGACGTTATACGGCGGAACGGGAACGCCGTAAGTGAAGCCGGGCGAACGGACCCGCAGGTCGAGCCCCAGCTCGGCGGCGATGTCCCGGAACACCACGGCACGGACCCCGAACGTCGCCCAGTGCGCGTCGCGGTTGTCGATGCAAGGCTTGCTGCCGGCGCCCTTGTCGCAGCTGGGCGCGGAATAGGCGGCGAAGGTCTGATCCGCGCCGCCGGTGGCGACCTCGACGTGATATTCGATGAAAGGGTCGATGGGGAACGGCACCTTCCCCCGAGGAAGTGGCGCATCCGCCGCCAGCGCCACGCGGAAGCGGCTGGGCGCGATCCCGTAGCCGAACATGGCCGCCTCCTTCGTGTTGCGCGTCTCCGTCGAGAACTCGCGCAGATGTGACGAGTTGTCCGCGTAAAAACTGGCGGCGGCGTGCAGCCGCACCGGCAGAGGACGGGGGGAATTCCGCAGATCGTAGGTGAACACGGGGCCGAGCCAGAGCGACGTCGAGCTGGGCGACAGCGCCAGCTGCGAGACCCCCGCCAGGAACTTCAGGCCCAGCTCGAACCCGATGGTGGCGACGGGCGACAGCGGATACACGCCCTTGGCCCCCAGGATCAGGTCGCCGTTCGACTTCACCAGCTCCGGATCGCGATCACCGGCGGCGCGGGTGCGGTCGTTGCGGTTGCTCGAATTGAGGAGCGCGCCGAACAGCTCGAGGTTGTGAAGCAGGGTGAACCCGACCCCCAGCTCGCTGCGCAAGCGCTGATCCGAATCGCCCAGGATCAGGAAATCGGACGCCGAAAAGTACTCGGCGTGCAGGCCGACGCGCAGCTGGTGCAGCTGCCCCACCTCGGCCGTCGACGTCCCGAACAAACCGATGGGGCCGGCAAGCGAGGGGCGCCCGGCCGCGGTGGGGGCCTCACCCGCGGCCTCGGCGGCGGTGGCGACGCCCCCGAAGGCGAAGGCGAAGGCGAGCAGCGTCAGGACAGGGACCGTGCGCAAGGACTGGGGCATTCTGAGTTCGCCTCGTGTTCGAAGGTGTTCGCGGTCCCGTCGAGCCACAGATTACCCCGCGCGCCTGGCGAGGGAAACGCACGCCCCGGGGCGCACGCGCCGTCAGGCAAAATGGACAAGCGACGAGAGGGTGGTTGCGCTTCTGCACCGGTCGTGAAAAATTCACCCGCCGTGGACACCCCGACCCCGACCCTCGAGCAAGTGACCCAGGAAGTTCGCGACGTCGCGCTACAAGTTCACGCGGCGCAAGAACGCCTCGAAGATCGCGACTTCATCGCGACGGTGCATCTTTCGGTCGACCGGCTCGGCCAACGCTTTCACGAGCTGCTGAGCCGCCTCGGCCCCACCGAGCGGATGGCCGCCGAGCGGCTGGTGGGACGCCGGGTCGCCGACGTGCGACGGATGGCCTCGCTGCTGCCGAAGGTGCCGGCGGCCGTCGCCCCCAGCACCCCCGACCGGCAGGTCTCCGGTTCGTCGATGGTGGGCGAGCGCCGCATCACCGGCGTCTCCTGGACCCACGACCGCAGCGCGCCCAGCGCCGGGCTCCGCGTCGGCGGAGAGGTCGACGCCTGGTGCGGCAAGTGCGACGAGCTGAAGACCCACAACATCATCGCCATGGTGGGCGCCGACCCGAAGCAGGTGCTGTGTCAGGCCTGCGGCTCGCGCCACACCTACCGGACGGGACCGGCGCGAAAGCGCGGCGAGGCGAGCGAGGCCGTCGCGTCGACGACCCGCAAGGCGCCGGTCGACGCCGAGGCTGTCCGCCGCGCCGAGCTCCAGCGCGTCCTGGCCGAGGAGCTGGCGACCGCGGCCACGGTCCGCTCGTTCAACCCGAAGGAACGCTACAAAGCAGGCGAGATCATCTCCCACCCCGAGTACGGCCGCGGCAAGGTGGAGAACGTCCTCCGTTCCAGCCTGCTGGTCCGCTTCTCCCGCTCCGGCCTCAAACCGCTGACCCTGTTCTAGCGGCCGAGCCCCCCCCACCGCGGGAAGTCGGGGCGATCAAGCAGCGTCGACCTCGTCGAGAAAGCGGCGCAGCAGACCGTCGACCATCAGGTTCCGCGCCGCCGCGTCGTAGCGACCGCCGCGGAAGCCCCCCTGGACCTCATCGAACTTCGTCCGCGTCGACTCGACCAGCGCCCGGTAGATGGTGACCTTGGTGCCGATCTCCTTCTGGTTCTTCACCAGATAGGTCACCGCCGAAACCGCCGCCGCGCCCGTCAACACGATCCCGAGCGGTCCCGACAGCGCGTATCGCAACCCGACCCGCAGGGCCAGGAAGCCGGCCGCGCCAAAGGCCGCCTTCTTGATGCCCGAGCCGTCCTTCACGGAATCGGCCGCCAGGGACATCGCCTGCCCCGAGGCGATCAGCAGGGCGATGAAGTTGCCCCTCCGGTTCTTCCACCCCAGCTCGTAGTACTCCCGGATGGCCTCCTTCACGAAGGACCGGTAGTCGTCGAACACCTCGGGCCTGATCTCGTTGTCGTTGGAACGTGGCGCGTGCGTGGTCATGTGCCCTCCGGCGCGATGCTTCCACTCGATCCTAGCATGGGCGTTCCTCCTCGATGGACGGCGCCGTCCGATGACGGTTCCGGCTCGATCGACTCATTCGCGCGCGAGCCGGCGCGAACCGGCAGCACCAGACGAAAGGTGGTGCCGGCGGGCGTGCTCTCCACCTCGGCCCGCCCGCCGTGCTCCGCGGCGATCTGCTGGACCAGGGCCAGGCCCAGCCCCGTCCCCTTGGCCTTCGTGGAAAAGAACGGGTCGAAGATCTTGGGTAAGTTCTCGGCGGAGATTCCCGACCCGCTGTCGGTGACGGTTATCTCGGCGGTGTCGTCCGTCCGCTTCACCACGGCGATCTGCAGCCGCCCCCCCTCCGCCATCGCCTCCCGCGCGTTCCGGATCAGGTTCAGCAGCGCCTGCCGGATCTGGTTCTCGTCGGCCGCTATCTCGACCGGCCGCGCGGGCAGCCGCATCTCGAGGGAGATCTTCGACTGGGCCAGCTCGGCCCGCGCGAACTCGGCCACCGACGCCACCAGGGCCGTCAGGTCCTCACGTTCGAGTTTCGGTTGAGGAAGTCGGGCGAACCTCAGATAATTCTCCGTGATTTCCGTCAGCCGGTCGACCTCGCTGGAGATCGACGTGACCAGGCGATGCGCCTCCGACGCGGCGCCGATCTCGTCGCCGAGCAGCTCGGCGTAGAGCCCGATCGACGCCAGCGGATTGCGAACCTCGTGAGTGACCTGGGCCGCCATGCGCCCCACGGTGGCCAGGCGCTCGGAGCGGATCAGGCGGTGCTCGCGCTCCTCGACGGCGTCCGCCATCACGTCGAGCTCGCGCGCCAGATCCCCGATCTCGTCCCGCGAGCGAACCCCCGTGCGCTGGCCGTAGTCACCGCCCGCGATCTGACGGGCGCGCGCCCGCAGCACCTGCAGCGGACGCAAGGTCCGCCACATGAACAGAACGGCGAAGGCGGCGATGACCAGGCCCAGTGCCCCCACCGCCAGCGCCACCTGCAGGGCGTTATCGCCGTCGTCGGCCAGGTGCTGCGCGATCTGCGAGCTCTCCCCCCTCAGCGGCTTTCGCATGCGATTCAGGCCCCGGGTCAGGTTCGCGAACTGGCTGTCGAACTCCGGCGAGGCGTGGTCGTCCAGACCGACCCGCGCGCTGCCGAGCTGGGTCATCAGACCGTCGAGTGTCGCCCTGAAGGCCTCGATCTGCCGCCGGTCCGACTCGAAGCCGGCGCGGTGCGAGCTGGACGGCTCGCGCTCGATGTACCGATCGATGACCGCGAGCGCGTCGACCAGGTTCTTCCGAGCCGTCCGGAACGCCTGCGGCAGGTTCTGCTCCCTGCGCAGATTGCGTCCCAGCGCCCCGGCGAAGTCGTTCAGCGACCGCCAGGCCCCCTCCACCGAGCTCTGCAGGTCGAGGTAGGCCTCGTTCGCGACGACCCCCTGCCGGGCTCGATGGATCGTCACCACCGTGAACGCCGTGCTTCCCGCGAAGGCGATCAGCAGGACGGTGTAGGCGAGCAAGATCTTCGCCGATACTCCCAGGCGCACGGTTTCACGCTAGCACGCGCCCGGTCAAAACGCGGGAAAGCGACGATCATGCGCGGCGTCACCTTGTCGGAAAGCAGCCCGAGAGGTGTCCATGTGGGCAAGGCTTTCACCCTGCATAGATTGACAGCCGGCATGACCTACGGAAACATTCACGGACTCATGCGCCCGCGTTGGCTTGGCCTGATTCCGCTGGCGTTCTGCGCCCTTTACCCGGGGATGTCCCACGCGAGCGGCGATGGTCCGCCCACCGCCGTCCTGGGGCTGGAGGCCATCGACGTTCCGGCCACCCTGGTGGACCAGATCTCCGAGGAGCTCCGGCAGCGGGTTTCCGCCGCCAGCGACCTCCGGCTGGTCTCGGGCAAAGATCTCGTCGAACTGAAGCTGGTGTTCGCGTGCGCCGATGAGGGGCATGCGTGCATGGGCCAGGTGGGGAAAAGCCTCGATGCGGAACGGCTTATCTACGGCAGCGTCAAGAAGGCGGGGGGCGACTACGCCGTCTGGCTGAAGCTGTTCGACGTGCGCAAGGAGAAGGTCGACGCCTGGCTGACCGAGACCCTCCCGGCGGCTCAAGCCGACGGTCCCGCTATCAAATCGGCCGTTGGGCGCTGGTTCGCGAAGCTGACCGGCCATCCGGTGAACGCGGGCATGATCCTGGTGTCGGCCAACCTGTTGGGCGCCGTCGTGACCCTGGATGGTATCCCGGTGGGCGCGACGGCCGAGCATCCCTTGACGATCCCCGACGTGAAGCCCGGCCAGCACGAGGTGGTGCTGACGAAGGCGGGAAACGCGCCGGCGCGGCAGCAGTTCGTGGTGACCGCCGGTCAGACCGTCTCGGTCAACCTGGCTCTGCACGCCGACGCCGCCGCGGTGGCGGCCGCCCCGGCAGCCGAGGCGAGCCCCGTCCCCCCCGCGCCGCCCCCCGTCGTCACGCCCGTTCAGCGGCCCAATCGCGGTGACGATTTCGCGACCGACCGGACCACTGACAGCGGGCGCAATGGGTATCGCACCGGCTTCTGGGTCACCCTCGGCGCCGGCCTCGTCAGCGCCGGGGTGGCGGTCAAGTTCGGGCTCGACGTGCTGAAGATCAACAAGGACCTCGATCAATTCAGGCGCTATCCCTGCGCCACCGATCCGTCGATGAGCTGTAACGCCATGGGCAAGGTTGCGCCGCTCACCGACTCCGACCGCACCCTGCGAGACTCCAAGATCTCGCAGGGCGAGCACGATCGGAACCTGCAGTGGGTCTTCATCGGCATCGGCTCGGCGCTGGGGATCACCAGCGCCTATCTGCTCTACAAGGGGTACCTCGATGCCGACGATGCCCCGGTCCACCACGAAGCCATGAGCGGTCTTCGGATCTTCCCCACCGCGGGCATGTCGAGCGGCGGCGTGCAAGCCGAGTTTGATTTCTGATGGCCTTCGGCGACGCAAAGGACGTCAGCCAGGTCGGCAAGACGATCGGCAACTACAAGGTCGTCCAGCAGATCGGCGAGGGGGGAATGGGGGTGGTCTATCTGGCCGAGCACCCCGTCATCGGCCGCAAGGTGGCGATCAAGCTGTTGCACGGCTCGTTCGCGCGCGATTCGGAGACGGTAGCCCGCTTCTTCAACGAGGCGCGCGCCATCCACATGATCGCCCACCCGAACATCGTCGAGATCCTCGACTTCGGCCAGACGACGGATGGCCAGCCGTACTTCATCATGGAGTTTCTGCTGGGCCAGTCACTGGCCGACCGGATCGCGCGCGGCCCCATGGCGCCGGTCGACGCCCTCGCCATCGTCACGCAGATCTGCGACGCGCTCCAGGCCGCGCACGACAAGAACATCGTTCACCGCGATCTGAAGCCCCACAACGTCTACCTGATCGGCGCCGAGGCCAAGCCGACGGTGAAGATCCTCGACTTCGGCGTGGCCAAGATGACCACTGGCTGGAACACGGCCGACTCGGGGGGACAGTCGGTCAAGACGCGCACCGGCTCGTTGATGGGGACGCCGCTCTACATGTCGCCCGAGCAGTGCCGCGGCTCGGGGAAGCTCGACCACCGCACCGACATCTACTCGCTGGCGGTGATTCTGTTCGAGATGATCTCCGGGCACCCCCCTTTCATGGCCGAGGGGGTGGGCGAGCTGTTCGCGAAGCACATGCTGGAACCCCCGCCGTCGCTGGCCGAGGTGGCGCCCCGGACGCCGCCCCAGATCGTGCGCGCGGTGATGCGTGCGCTGTCGAAGGATCTGGAGGACCGGTACCCGACGATGCGGGCGTTTGCCGAGGCGTTGAGCGGGCGCGACGTCGCGATGTCACCGCCGGGCTCGCCCCGCCCGCGCGTGGCCGCCTCGCAGATCGCGACATTTTCGGGGGCGCATCCGACCAGCGCCGGCCGGCCCCCCGAGGAGGCGACCACCCTCTCGTCCGCCGTCGCGCAGCTGTTCGAAGAGACGCAGACGGTCCCCAAGCGAAGCTACAAGGGCTTCGCGGTGGCGCTGATCGTGGGGGCAATTTTTGCGGGCGGTGGCGTGGTGATGCTGCGGCAGCGCCAGGACCCCCCGAAGATCGTCGAGGCGGCGCCTCCGCCCCCGCCCCCCGAGCCGGTCAAGCCGCCTCCGCCCGCCGAGCCCGAGGTGGTCGACCTCCGCTTCGAGTCCGAGCCGGATGGTGCTCACATCCTGAGGAAGAGCGCGGACAAGCCGGACGGCGAGGATCTGGGGGTGGCCCCCATGGATCTGAAGCTGTCGAAGAGCGACGAGTCGATCGACTACATCCTGCGGGCGCAGGGGTTCAAGGATCGCCCGGTGAGCGTGGATGCTCTGCGCGATCGGGTCCTGCACCTCGCGCTCGACCGGCTGCCCGTCGTCGAGAAGAAGCCTCCGAAGGCGGCGCCCCCCCGCCCCAACAAGCCGCGTAAACCGGCCATCCACGATGCCGACGGCCTCGCCGTCCCCAGTTTCTAGCGCAAGCGCGCCAGTCGGGCGCTAGTGCGGTGCACTAGTCGTTCGTGGGGTCGGGCGGCTCGAGGCGGCGGCGGCGCTGCACGAGCAGATCCATGAACCGCTCGGGGGCCAGCGCCACGCGGGAGCGGCTCTCCAGGAAACGGCGGCGCTCGATGGCGAAGATGCCGCCGGCGGCGATGCCGCCGCCCGCGATGGCCAGCGCGTCGGCCAGCCCGAAGCCGGGGAACAGGGCCGTTCCCCCCAGCCCGAACAGCGCGAACGCGAGGGCCGAGCGAAGCCCCATCATCGTCATCCGCTCGCGCCGCATCTGGCTGACGTCGATGTTGAAGGTGATCGCCGTGATGTCCCCCTCGGCGAGGATCGTCGTCTCGACGTGATTGACCAGGCTGAAGCCGTATCGCTTCGAGAAGTCGAGCGAGCGCAGCAGCCCGGGCCAGATGCCCTGCGCCCGCTCCCACTCGACCCGATCGCCGTGGTGGCGGCGAACGGTCAGCAGCTGCTCGCGCATGAACTTGTCGACGGCGCGCCGCACCGGCTCGGCCGGCCCGGGGATGACCCGGCTGACGACGATGTGGCTGGCGCCCAGCGCCCGCGCCAGCGGCCCCGTCTCCGGCTCGACCCGGGCGCCCCGGCGAATCTCGGCCAGCGCCGTGGCGACCGCCTCCAGCCGCAACCCCGCCTCGACGCCCAGCCGCACCACTTCACCGACCGACAGGCTGGTCTCGAGGCCCGCCGAATGCTCGCCCTCGCTGGCGGAGAGATGACCGGAGGGCGCGCTGTCCATCTCGGCGGCGCGCCGCAGAACATAGTCGACCTCTCCAGGCGAAAGCGTCTCCCCAGGCAACTTGAAAACTAGTATACGCGCGAAAGCGGCGCGCGCTCACAGGCGGCGAATTCGGAAGGTCAGGCGCACCACCCACTCATAGAGCCAGTCGGGCGCCAGGCGCCGCAAGTAGGCGGCCTGGAACGACGACGGACCGACCGGCCAGCGCAGCCGGGGACGGGGCACGGTCGACGCCCGCTCGATGGTGTCGATGACGGCGGGCAGCGACGCCCGGCGCAGCTTGGCCGACTGGTGACGATAGCTCTCCATCAGCGAAGCGTAGGGGGACGCCGGATCGCGGCTGGCCGCGGCGGCGACCTCGTTGTCGTGCAGCTTCGTCTCGAAGGGCCCGGGCTCGATCAAGACCACCGCGACGCCGAACGGCAGCAGCTCGTAGCGGAGCGACTCCACCAGCGCCTCGAGGGCCCACTTGGACGCGTGGTACGGCGCAACCATCGGCAGCGCCACCAGCCCGGACAGCGAGCTCATGACCACCACCCGCCCCTGTCGCCGCGCCCGCATGGCCGGCAGCACGGCGCGGGTCACCCGGTGGACACCGATCACGTTGGTCTCGAGCTGCGCGCGCAGCTCGTCGGGGGTGGTGTCCTCGACCGATCCCAGTGCGTAGTAGCCCGCGTTGTTGATCACCAGATCGATCCGCCCGTCGGTGGCGCGCAGCAGCTCGGCGACCGCGGAGGCCACCGATGCGTCATCGGTCACGTCGAGCGCGGGCGTCGAGAGCGCCCAGCCCCGCTCGCGCGCCTCCGTTCGTAGCGCCTCGCCCTTCTCGGGCCGGCGCATGCTGGCCCAGACGCGCCAGCCCCGCGCCGCGAAGCGCCGGGCCGTGGCGTGACCGATCCCCGACGAGGCGCCGGTGATCAGGACGACCGGCGCGTCGACGGGGGACGGCGCGAGGGGAGCGTTCGGGGGCGTCATCGACGCAACAATAGACCGAGCAGCACCACCGCCAGAAGTCCCCACGCGATGGCGGCTGCGTTGGCGGCCCGGGCCGTCAGGCGGCGAGCCCGCGCGACCGACTTCAGTCCCAGGGCCACGTTCATCGTCGACATGATCGACAGCAACGTCATCCACAGCACGCTCATCGACTCGTGGCGCGCCGGTGACAGCGCGTGGGCGAGCGCGCCGATCAGGAACACCGTTCCGAACGCCAGCTTGACGATCCCGCCGCGCACGGCGCGGGTTCGCAGCCGAGCCGCGCGCAGGTGAGCGAGCCGGGGGCGGCCCCGGTCGAGATCGTCTGGCGCCGTCATCAACAAAGGTTAGCCGAAATCACCGTCCGGCCTTCGCTCGCTCAGTAAGGAATCGTGTAGCCGGCCTGCAGAACGTGCGCCCCGACGTAGGTCGTGTTCTGCCAGTAGTAGCCGTAGGAGAACTCGAAGGTGCCAGCGGCGAACCAGCCCGCGAACGGTGTCCCCCGCCACCGGGTGGCGTCCCAGTAGATCTTCCCCTCCAGGTACTGCGTCCGCACCGGCGTCAGCTTGGGATCGCTCGTGTAGAGCGTCGTACTGGAGCTGCTGTAACAGGAGGTCCCCATCATCAGCGCCGACGCCGGATCGCACCACAGCCCCGCCGCCCCCTGCGTGTAGAACCGGTACGTGGCGCGAACCTCGACGTCACGTCCCAGCGTCTTGAACACCCGCCCCTCGATCGTGTGGCTGCTGATGTTCCAGGGATCGGTCCCGCCGGTGGCCTGAGGATCGGTGGCGAACGTGGGGATGAAGCCGAGCTTGTACTGGAAATAGAAGTCCCGGTAGTAGCGATAGTGAAGCTGGAACCCCAGCCCCTTCTCGGGGAGATACCAGGCCACGCGCGCCGCCAGGGCGTTCCGCCAGCGCTTGTCGGGAACGTTCTCGAGGGCCCCCTTCTGGGGCACGGTGCGGTACGGGCTCGACAGGAAGCCGTCGAGCAGCGCCAGCTCGTAGCCGACCTGGGCCACCACGGTCGGCGTCAACACCTGGGTGTAGTTGATGCCGGCGAACCGCTGATCGAGGGCGCAGTGCCGCGTGCCGTTCGGCACGCACGGATCGCCCGGATTCACCGCGGGGGTGGGCGCCAGGCCGAGCACCCGCTTGCCCACCTGATCGAAGCCGGCGCCCGCCGAAAGCGAGAGCGTCCCCGTGTCGCCCCAGACGCGGAACGCCGCGCCGGCGGCGAAGATGTGGGACCAGTAGTCCGACTCGGCGCTGTAGTTGTAGGCCAGCGTGACGCGCGCGCGCGACCAGTTCTTGCCGATGCGCAGGCCCGCCTCGTCGCGAACCTCGGTGAAGATGTTGTCGCCCGCCGGCCCCGAGGCCGCCGACGCCGAGGTGATGGCGTCGAGCAGCACGTGGGTGTTGACGTCGAAGCCGTCCGGCAGATCCTTCTCGATCTCGACCACCGGCTGCACCACGCGCGTCGACGGCTCGCGATAGTAGACCGTTCGCAAGGTCACGTGATTGTCCGCCCCGGCTGACCCAGCAGCGAACAGGAGCAGCAGGGCTATCGCAGGCGCGCCGGACCGTCTCATCAGTTGCAGCCGCAGCCTCCGCCGGGCTGACCGTAACCGAGATCGGAGCCTTCACGCGCCCCGTACATGTGCTGCCGGAAGTGCCCCTCCACCGGATCGGCGTCGAAGCGCATGGCCCGCTTCGCCAGGTGCTCGCGCTGCCAGGGCTCGATGGGAGGCTGGTGCGCGCAGCCGGCGGTTCCCGCCGCGATCCCGGCGACGGCGAGCAGAACGCAGAGACGCAGCCGCCTGCCGAGATCCATGGTGGCGACTATCTACCGTGGCAGGCGATCCTCTCGCAAGCGCCTCGATGACGAACGCGAAGGAGGACGCGCGCGGGGCCGCGGCGTACAATCCCGCCGGTCATGTCCTCCGATGCCTGCACGCTCGTCCTCGACATCGAGACCGTCCCCGATCGCGAGCTCTACACGCCCGCCGATCCCGCGCCCGGCGCCGAGCGCCCGTTCCCGCCGCTCTATGCCTGTCGCCCCATCGTGATCGGTGTCATCTTGCTCGACGAGGCCCTCGCCTGTCGTCGCATCGGCATCCTGGGCGAGGACAAATCCGAGTCGGCGATGATGGCCGACTTCGCCGACTTCATGGGGCGCGTGAAGCCCCTGCTCGTCACCTGGAACGGGCGCTCGTTCGATCTGCCGGTGCTGGCGCTGCGGGCGCTGCGGCACGGGGTCGACTTCGGCTGGTACTACCGTGGCGGCGGCTATCGCTACCGCTTCTCCGAGGAGGGGCACCTCGATCTCGGCGACACCATCGCCGACTTCGGCGCCGCGCGCATGACCTCGCTCGACGGCGCCGCCAAGCTGATCGGTCTGCCCGGGAAGCTGGGCGTCGACGGCAGCCAGGTCGAAGGGCTGTTCCAGGCGGGGCAGATGGACGCCCTTCGCCGTTATTGTCTGTCGGACGTCGCGCAGACCGCCTTCGTCCTCCTTCGCTACAAGCTGGTCACCGGCGACATCGATCTGCCCACTTACCGGCGCGTGGCCGAGGAGCTCCTGGGGGCGTTGCAGAAGGACGGCCGCTTCGACCCGCTCATCGAAGGGAGCGACCGCGCGCGCCTGCTGCTCACCGAAGGCTCCGCCGGTTGAAGGGCCCCCCGGGGTTGAAGCGAAGCGACCCGTTCCCTCCCCTGCCCCGTGAGTTTTACGCGCGCCCCACCATCGCGGTCGCGCGCGAGCTGCTGGGCAAGCTGCTGGTGCTGTCGGACAAGGTGGCGCGCATCGTCGAGGTCGAGGCCTACCTCGGCGAGCGCGACCAGGCGTCTCACGCCAGGCGCGGCCCCACCCCGCGCGCCGCCATCATGTTCGGCCCGCCGGGGCATCTGTACGTCTACCTCGTGTACGGCATGCATCACTGCATGAACGTCGTCACCGAGCAGGACGGCGTCGCCGGCGCCGTGCTGCTGCGCGCCGCTGAACCGGTGAGCGGCTTCGTGCCCGCGGACGAGACGCGCCGGGCGCTGGCCGGGCCGGGAAAGCTGTGCGCCGGGCTCGGCATCACCCGCCTCGACAACGGCAACGATCTCTGCGCGGGGAGGCTGATCATCGCCGCCGACCCAGACCAGGCGCGCCGGCGCATCAAGCGGTCACCGCGGATCGGGGTCGACTACGCGGGCGCCTGGGCGGCGCGCCACCTGCGATTCTACCTGCCGGGCAACCCCCACGTGTCGGGGAAGCCCCGCGACTGAGGGCCATCCCCGCGATCCCGGCGCACGATGGGGATCGGCGTGTAGACTGCCGGCACCATGCAGCTCGTTCGCGGACGCACCGCCATCGCCTCCACCCTGGGACGGGGGCTGCGGCGCGCCGCCATTGTCATCGGCAACTTCGACGGCGTGCACCGGGGCCACCAGGCGCTGCTCGAGACGGCCCGACGCCTGGCGGACACCACGGGCGGCGAGGTGGTGGCGCTGACGTTCGACCCCCACCCGGCGCGGCTGCTGGCGCCGGCTCTGGCGCCGCCGCTGATCTTCTCGTTCGAGCGGCGGGCCGAGCTGCTCGGCGAAGCGGGCGCCGACATCGTCGTCGTCGAGCCGTTCACCCGCGAGTTCGCCGCCGTCGAGGCGGAGGCCTTTGGCAGCGACGTGCTTGGCCGCGACCTGAATCCCGCGCACGTCGTCGTCGGCTACGACTTCAGCTTCGGCAAGGGGCGGCGCGGGGACACCGCCATGCTCGAGGCGCTGGGGGCACGCTTCGGGTTCGGCGTCTCGATCGTGCGTCGGGTGTCGATCCACGGCCTCACCTGCTCGTCGACCAAGGTGCGGGAGTTCGTGCTGGAGGGGCGGGTCGAGGGCGCGGCGGTGCTGATGGGGCGCCCCTTCGAGATCACCGGCGAGGTGATTCGCGGGGCGGGGCGCGGGCGCGGCATCGGCTTCCCGACGGCGAACATCCGGTCCGAGGCCGAGCTGCTCCCCAGAGCCGGCATCTACGCGGCGCGCGCCGTCATCCTGAACGCGGACGGCAGCCCCGGCGAGACGCGGCTGGCGGCGCTGTCGGTGGGGACGAATCCCACGTTCGTCTCGGGTGGCGCGCTGACCGTCGAGGCCTACCTGCTCGACTACCAGGGCGACCTGTACGGGCGCCGGCTGCGCGTGCAGGTGATCGAGCGGCTGCGCGACGAGCTGCGGTTCGATTCGACCGAGGCGTTGATCAAGCAAATCGACGCCGATGTGGCGCGCACCCGGGAGCTGTTGCGATGAACCCGTTCGAGACCGAGACGATGGCCGAGCTGTGTCTGCGCCAGGGGCACCGCGACGAAGCGATGGCCATCTACCAGCGGCTGCTCGCCCGCGCCGCCGAACCGCCGGTGCACGCGCGCCTGGAGCAGCGGCTCGAAGCGCTGAAGCGGGGCGACGCGGCGCCGGCCCCGATCGCCGACAAGCCGCTCGCCCTGCCCGGCCTGCGCGCCCGCTGCGCCGGCAGCGCCTTGACCATCGAGTGGCGGCTGCCCACGGGGACGCCTGGTCCGAACCTGGAATTGCTGCTGATGGTGCGCACGGCGGCCGGGATCGCCACCGAGATCCGCTCGCTGCCGCTCGACCGTGACGCCGGCCAGCTGGTGCTGGAAGTGAACGGCTTGCACTCGGCGCGCGCGGCGGCCGGCTTCGTCAGCGCGGGACGCTTCGTTCCCCTCGCCCGAAGCTGACGGAGGGGGGCGAGACGACGGGCCGACCGCCAAACTTGTGGTAGCGTCCGCGCCATCATGTTCACGGGAGTCATCACAGCCATCGTCACCCCTTTTCGCCGCGGCGCCATCGATGAGGATGCGTTGCGGAGTCTGGTCGAGGACCAGATCGCGAACGGCATCGACGGTCTCGTGCCGGTCGGCACCACCGGCGAATCGCCGACCCTGAGCTTCGAGGAGCACATCCGGGTCATCGACATCGTCGTGAAGGCGGCCGCCAAGCGCGTCCCCATCATCGCCGGCACCGGCGCGAACTCGACCGCCGAGGCCATCGAGCTCTCCCTGGCCGCGAAGAAGGTCGGCGTCGACGGAATGCTGCAGGTCACCCCGTACTACAACAAGCCCTCGCAGGAAGGGCTCATCCGTCACTTCAAGGCCATCATCGAAGCCTGCTCGTTGCCGACGGTTTTGTACAACGTCCCCGGCCGCACCGGCTGTGATCTGCTGCCCGAGACGATCGCGCGCCTGGCGGAGGTGCCCGAGGTGGTGGCCGTCAAGGAAGCGACTGGCTCGGCACTGCGCGCCATGCAGGTGATCTCCCGCGTGCCCAGCCGCATCGCCGTCCTTTCGGGCGACGACGCGACGGCGTTCCCCATGTACGCGCTCGGCGGCAAGGGGGTCATCTCGGTGGTCAGCAATGTCGCGCCGGCCGACATGGCCGAGATGTGGGACGCCGCCGCCGCCGGTAAGTGGGACCGCGCGCGCGAGCTGCACTACAAGCTGCTCCCCCTTTCGGAGGGGCTGTTCATCGAATCGAACCCGGTGCCGGTGAAGTCGGCGCTGGCGATGATGGGACGGATCGCCGACGAGCTCCGGCCGCCGCTGTATCCGCTGGGGGGACCGAACCGCGAGAAGGTTCGCGGCTACCTGACGCAGGTCGGGCTGCTCTGATGGCGGGGGCGCCGCTCGGCGAGACGACGCGGACGACCATCGCGGTGCTGGGGGCCGCCGGCAGGATGGGCGGTGCCATCATCCGGGTGCTGGCCGGCGCGGCCGACGTCGCGCTGACGGCCGCCGTCGAGCACGCGCAGAGCCCCAAGCTCGGGCTCGACGCCGGAACGCTGGCCGGCATCGGCGAGGCGGGCGTGCCGATCTCCGCCGGCCCGCCCGCGGCCGGTGTCGCCTCGATCTGGATCGACTTCTCATCTCCCTCCGCCACGGCCAGCACCGCGGCCGCGGCCGTCGCCGCTGGCGCCGCCCTGGTGGTGGGGACGACCGGCGTCACCGCCGACGGGAAGCAGGCGCTGGCGGAGGCCGCGCGCAGCATTCCGGTGGTGTTCGCGCCGAACACGTCGGTCGGGGTGACGGCGCTGCTGCGGCTGGTGGCCGACGCTGCCCGGCTGCTCGGCCCCGACTACGATCTCGAGATCGTCGAGACCCACCATCGCATGAAGCGCGACGCCCCTTCCGGAACGGCGCTGCGGCTGGCCGAGGCGCTGGCCGAGGCCACGGGTCGGGATCTGGCGAAGGACGCGCGCTACGCCCGCCAGGGGGACGTGGGACCGCGCACCCAGGCGGAGATCGGCATCCAGACCCTGCGTGGCGGCGACGTCATCGGAGATCACACGGTGTTCTTCTTCGGCCAGGGGGAGCGCATCGAGATCACGCACCGGGCCTCGTCGCGGGACACCTTCGCGCGCGGGGCGGTACGCGCCGCGCAGTGGGTCCGCGGTCGCGCGCCCGGGCTTTACGACATGCGCGACGTGCTCGGCATCCGCTAGCCGCGGTCGGGGAGCACACGAATTCGCGGCGTGGCGCCGCAGCCCGTAATATCGGCGCGAGGCCTCCCCCAACCGTGCCCCGCACCTCCGCAAAGCCACCGCCCCGTCGTCGCGCCGCCGCCGCGCCACCTTCCAACTTCGCCGCGCTGGCGACCGAGGCGCGCCACCCCCTGTCGGTCGACCTCGACGTGCGCGCGCCGGAGGACGTCGTGAAGCTGATGCTCGACGAGGAGCTGGGCGGCGTTCGCGCGGCCCGGGCCCGCTCGGCCGCCATCGCCCGGGCGGCGCAGCTGGTGGCGCAGCGGCTCACCGCCGGTGGCCGGCTCGTCTACGTGGGTGCCGGTACCTCGGGGCGGCTGGGGACGCTCGACGCCGCGGAATGTGTCCCCACCTTCGGCATTCCCCCTTCGCGGGTCGCCGCCGTGATGGCGGGCGGACCAGGCGCCCTCACCCGCTCGGTGGAGGGGGCCGAGGACAACGGCCGCGACGCCGAGGGGCGGATGCGCCGCATCGCCGTCGGCCCCTCCGACGTCGTCTGCTGCATCGCCGCCTCGGGCGTGACCCCCTTCGCGCGCAGCGCCCTGGAATACGCGCGGTTCCGCCGGGCGGCGACGATCTTCGTGACCTGCGCCGGGCTGGAGAACGGGGACCAGCTGGCCGACGTCGTCATCGACGTGGCGACCGGGCCCGAGGTGATCGCCGGCTCGACCCGCCTGAAGGCGGGGACGGCCACCAAGGTCGTCTTGAACGCCATCTCCACCACCGCGTTCGTGCTGCTGGGAAAGACCTACGCGGGGTTGATGGTCGATGTCCGCCCCACGAACGCCAAGCTGTGGGCGCGGGCCACCCGCATCGTGAACCTGCTGACCGGCCTCGACGAAGCGATGGCGCGCGCGCTGATCGAGAAGGCGGGAGGCCGCGCCAAGGTCGCCATCGTGATGCACCACGCGCGCGTCCCGGCCGCCAAGGCGCGCGAGCTGCTGATCCAGCACAAGGGTTCCCTGCGCGCCATCATCGGCGACATCGCGCCCGGGGGCGTGCTCGAGCCATGACCGATCCGCTGGCGCGCCTCATCGCGCTGCGGCAGTTGCCGGCGCGGCTGGTGATCGGGCTGCTGTCGGGGACGAGCGCCGACGGCACCGACGCGGCGCTGTGCGAGATCACCGGCGCTGGCGAGGGGACCCGCGTGGTCGTGCGAAGCTTCGTGACCACGCCCTTCTCCCGAACGCTGCGCGAGCGGATCTTCGCGCTGTCCCAGGCGAACGCCATCGAGCTGACCGACCTGGACGTGCTGCTGGGCGAGGCGTTCGCCGTGGCGGCGCGCGACGCGGCCGACGCCGCGGGGGTCGCGCTCGCCGACGTTCATCTGATCGGCTCGCACGGGCAGACCGCCGTGCACCATCCCCGGTCCGCGGGAAAGCTGGGCGCCACCTTGCAGGTGGGCGAGGCGGCGGTGATCGCCGAGCGCACCGGCCTCCCGGTGATCTCCGACTTCCGCGTCCGCGACGTCGCCGCCGGTGGCGAGGGGGCGCCGCTCGTTCCGCTCGTCGATTACCTGCTGTTCCGCAAGGCGGGCGTCCGGCGGGCGCTGCAGAACATCGGCGGCATCGCGAACGTCACCCTGGTCGGCGACGTGCTGGCGGCCACCGTCGCCTTCGACAACGGCCCCGGCAACATGGCGCTCGACGCCGTGTCACGCCTGGCGTCGGCGGGCGCGGAGCCCTTCGATCGCGATGGCGCGCGCGCCGCGCGCGGGCGGATCGACGGGGCGCTGCTGGCCGAGCTGCACCAGCACCCCTACCTGAAGCAGGCGCTGCCCAAGTCGACGGGGCGCGAGCTGTTCGGCAAGGACTTCGTCTATCCCCTGCTGGCTCGCTTCGAGCGCCGGCTCGACGATCTGCAAGCGACGCTGACCCGCTTCACCGCCGAGGCCATCGCGCGCAGCTACCGCGAGCTGTTGCCGGCGATGCCCGAGGAGGTCTACGTCTCGGGCGGCGGCGCGCTGAACCTGACGCTGATGCGCCACCTGGCGGAGCTGCTGGTCCCCGTGTCGGTGGCCACGACCGACGCGCTCGGCGTCGACCCCAAGGCCAAGGAGGCGCTGCTGTTCGCGGTGCTCGCCAACGAGACTTTGCACGGGCGGCCTGGCAACGTCCCGAGCGCCACGGGGGCGGCGGGGTTCCGGGTGCTGGGGAAGATCACGATCTAGCCGGCGCCGCGCTCGCCATTCACTTGGCGAATTCGCCCAGATCCTCGCCGATCTCCTCGAGCATCGACGACAGCGCGCCGGGCGGCAGCGTGTCGATGCGGCGGCGGAACCCCTCCAGCTCGTCGCGCAGCCGGGCCGCGCGCCGGCGGATGTTACCCAGGGTCGAGTGCATCAGGATGAGCTGCCCGTTCAGGTTCATGTCACTCGCGTCTCCCCCCGCGCTGTCGGGGTGCAGCTTCGCGCGCAGCTCCGTGAGCTCGCGCTCGAGCGGCAGCCGCGCCAGCTCGGCCTCGCGCTTGACCCGCGCCAGCTCGAGGCGCATCTCGACGAGCTGCCCGTCCTTGCTGGCGACGGTGCGCTCCCACTCCGCGCGATCCAGGGCCGACGGCGCGCTGGCCACCAGCGCCTCGGCGCGCCCCAGGGTCTCCTCGATCTGACCCAGGGTCCGCACCTCGTCGCGAAGCCGCGCCTCGGCGTCCTCGATCACCGAGCGGACCTCGTCGGTAGGGACGCCGTTACCGTGGAAGCCGTTCTGGCCGTTCGTCCCCACGCGCGGCTCGACCGCGGCGCGCCGCTCGGTCTCGACCGCCCGGGCCTCGGCCGCGGCGGCGCGCTGCTCGGCAGCCGCGGCCCGCTCGTTGGCGCCGACCGCCCCCTGCTCGGCCGCGCCGGTCCGCTGCTCCAGACTGCTCGCGCGCTGCTCGGCCGCTTGCAGCTTCGACGTCAGCTCGTCGAGCGCCGCCGGATCGCCGCCGTCGCTCCGCCCCGCCGCCATCGCCTTCTCTCGCTCGATGCGCAGCAGCTTCCCTTCCAGCTCCGACAGGCGCCCGCGGCGCATGCGATCGGCCTCTTCGAGCTCCTTGGCGTTTCGCCGCAAGGTCGTCGCTTCCTTGTCGGCCACCGCCCCGCGGGCGTCGGAAAGCCGCAGGGAATCCTCCAGCTCGGCCACCAGCGCCGCGTGCTCTTGCACCGACGCCTGCAGCCGGCTCACCTCGGTCACGTGGGTGGCCGCGGCGCGATGAAACTCCTCGATCGCGCGATCGCGTGACGCGCGCGCCTTGGCGATCTCCTCGGGGGGCGTCCGTTCGGGGACCGCGTCCTGCTCGGCGTGGCGCAGCTTCTCTTCCAATTCGGCCACCCGCCACAGCAGATCCTGCTTGTCCCCCTCCAGCCGCGCGATGCGATCGTCCCGCAGACCGACCTCGCCCGTCTGCTGCTTCAACGCGCGAATCTGCTCGTCGGCCGCGCGCAGTCGCTCGGTGAAGGTGGCCAGCTCGGCCTCGGCGCGCTGGACCGCTTCTTCGGCCCGGCGCAAGTTGCCTTCCAGCTCGGGAGAGTGGGGCAACGGCGCGCTCGCCACCGGCGCCGTCAGCCCCGTTCCGAAGCCGGTCACCAGGCGCTGCGCCACGACGGCCATCTCCTCGGCCGTGCGGCGGGTCAAGGTCAGCACCGAGTCGTCCGCTTCGGCCAGCGCGCGGCGCAGCTTCCCCAGCTCGATGTCGCCCAGCGAGCGATCCTCGGCGGAGCGCCGCAGCCGGGCCCGCAGTTCCTCGATCTCGTCCGCCTGGGCACGCGCCACCCGGACCGACGACTCCGACTGGATCAGCGCTTCCTCGAGCTTCCGGCGCAGCTCGGTGATGCGGGTATCCGCCTCGTCGCCACGCGCGCGCGCGCGCCGTTCGATCTCCTCGAGGCGGCGCTCCGCCAGATCGGCGCGCAAGGTGGCCGCGCTCGAATCGGCCACCGCCGTCGGGGCGCGAACGGCCAGCCGCGTCTCGGTCAGCTCCGCCTTGAGACGAGCGATCTCGCGCTCCGCGGCCGGCAAGGCGGCGGAAGGCGGCGCGGGCGGCGCCAGCTCGGCCGCGCGATGGGCGGCGGCCGATTCGGCCAGCGCCTCGATCGGCGAGAACGGGACCTGGACCAGCACCTGCCCCAGCGCGGGGGGCTCGTCGTTTCCGGCCACGGCGATGTAGTGACTGGGCTGCTCGGTCCCGCTCCCCAGCAGCGACGCGTCGACGCGAAGCGCGTCGGCGGCGGCGTTGAACTCGACCAGGCCGAAGCCGAGAAAGGGCGTCTGCCCCAGCATGCGCACGACGCGGAACTCGCGCGCCAGCGTGTCCGCGAGATCGTAGTAGCTGACGCCCCCGCGGAACACGACGCTCTGGCGCTCGCTGGACGACACGGCCACCACCACGAAGCCGCCATCTCGCAGCAACCCGCGCAGGCGTGGCACGGCGTCGGGATCGGTGAGGATCGATTCCCCGTCGGGAACGAAGACGACGTCGAAGCGTCGCGCCATCGCGGCCAGCTGCTGGAGATCCTCGAGCAGCAGGAACTGGACCCCCGGCCCGGAATAGCGCGTGCGCGCCCGTTCCAGCCGCGCGACGTCGATGTCGAGCGAGACGACCTCGGCGGCGCCGTTCCGCGCCAGGAAGGCCGCCGAAGCGCCTTCGCCGCAGCCGATCTCGAGTACGCGCCGTTCGCGCCACAGCGGTGACGTGTACGTGTAGAGGGGGAGCCGAACGTTGAGGGGATCTGTCGCGTTGCGGTCTGACATGGCCGGGGCGCACTATACCCCAGGGGACCCTGATCGAGCGCCCGCCGTCGTCTCGCGCCGTCGATCGTCGGGCGTGGCATACTGAACGTCTCGCTCGTGGCAAAGAAACCCGCACCGTCCGCCCTGGCGCCCTCGCTGGCGCCCCCATCGCCGCTCGCGGCGTCGCCGCCGACGGGCGATGTGGCGATGGTGTTCGGAAAGGACGAGCACGGCACGCACATCCTGCGCCGTCGGTCGGAGGATGCGCCGATCGAGGCCGGGGTGCTGCGCCCGCTGCGCAGCGGCAAACCCATCGACGGCGAAGTGGTGAGCCTCTCGCCACGCACCGACGGGCCCCTGCTGTTCGACGTCAAATCGGAGCTGCCCAGCCCGCTCCCGCGGTCGAGCGAGGGTCCGGCCCAGGTGGCGAGCGACGCCTACCGGAAGGGCTGGGACGCCGTGTGGGGCCGTCGCCGCCGGGACCGTACCCTCAACTGAATCGGCCCGGCGATAGCGCGGAGAAAACGCCGGCTTACGGCGGTTCGGCAACTCCGGGGGGTTGCCTTCGTTCTCAAGAGAACGTAACTCGCCACCGATGACGCCGTACCAAGGTAACGTGGCCATGAGCACGAACGCGCGCAATCAACGGTTGGAGAATGTCCTGGGCTGGCTGCAGACGGCGAAGGAGAATTTTCCCGCCATCAACAACAACGCCGTGCCCTCGGATCGGATCGCGGCCCTCTCCGAGTTGCTCGATCGCATGCAGCGGGTCGCCCTCGCGCTCACCGTCGACGTCTCCGCCAGCCGCGCCCCGCATCGGCCCGCCGGGCTGCCTGAGCGGCGCGGCGTCATCGTGGCGCCACAGGCCCGCGGATAATTTTCTGGCCGTCGTCCTGGCCTGGTATAGCTTCGTCAGGACCTTGTTCAGACTGCCCTCTCCCCTGTCCCGCCCTGAGCCGGCGCCCCTCGCGGTCTTCGGGGTTCGCTGTCGTGTTGTCTCATTCGGGCTCGCCGCGCTGTGGGCGGCGGCTTGCGCGCCCGGCTGCACCGGCGCGGCCGGCCCCGTCTCGCCGCCCGCCCGCTCGGACCAGGCTGGCGCGCAGCACGCGCCCGCGGGCGCGCCTGCCGCCGGAGCGCCCGCCCACGCCGATGGCGGCGTGGCGCAACCCGCCGGCGCCGCGCCGACCGCCGCGGGCGGTCCCGCCGCGGTCGAGTCGGGCCGCGTCCTCTCGAGCGAGAACGGGCAGGACAAATGGATCGATGCCCAGACGGCCGTCGCCTCCGGCTACACCCTCGTCGATCTGGGCGACGACTGGACGCCTTACATCTTCGCCGAGCAGCACGACGACGCGGGGCACCCGCTTCCCAACCGCTACCGGCGGGTGTTCATGGGGCTGGCCGACGATCAGCTCGACAGCGACGGAACGCCGCTCGAGCCGGGCGAGAAGAACTTCCTCGAGCTTTACGGCATCTTCCCCTCGCTGTCGGTGTTGCGCGCGCGCTTCATGATCGACGAGACCAAGACCTGCCTCGATCCCGAGGGGCAGCCGGCGCTCGAGGCCGTGGAGACCGTCACGTACGTCTCGCCCGAGGACATGCGCAAGGACGAGAAGCGCGTGGCCCGGGTCCGCAAAGAGCTGGAAGAGGCGCGCATCAAGGCGCACAAGAAGACGGTCGCCGATCTGATCGCCGCCGATCCCTCGTTCGAGGCCAAGCAGAAGCTGATCGACCGGCGCGCCGCCGAGAAGCTGGCCATGGCCGAGGTGGAGAAGCGGCTGCTCTGCGAGGGGCTGCTCAGCAAGAAGAAGCACCAGACGGGCCTGTACGACGACGCCATGCGCCTGGCGGTCCGGCATTTTCAGCAGAAGAACATGATCTACGAGGCGAACTACCTGCGCCGCAAGACCATGGATGCCCTGGCGCGCGCCACCCTCGACAACGATCACGACGCCCTGCTGCGCGCGCTGCGCGAGCGGGTGACCGACGCCGCCGGCGTTCTCGAGGATGGCACGACCGACGGCAAGAACGGCCCGCCCCAGGTGCCGAACGGGGCCGGCGGGCGCGAGCCGATGCACAACCTGGTCGAGGAGTACGCGCAGACCGCCGCCAAGCAACTGGGGCTCGACACGGCGGCCGGCGCGCTGGCGTTCTTCAAGCGGCACCCGGCGGCCGAGCTGCGCCACCTGCGCGCGGCGATCAAGTTGCCGCCCCGCCCCGCGTACTACGGCGCGCAGATGGATCTTTCCATCGTCGTCGATCGCGGTGACGTCTGGTACGACCCGCCGTTCGACGACAACGATCACTGGCACCCCCAGCCGCGCAAGCACTACCCGACCCTCACGCTGATGTTGAACGCCGGGGGGCAGCGGGTGCCGCTCGTCCGGTGGCGCACCACCATCGGCAGCTGGCGGGCCGAGCAGGCCAGCAACGGCTACGAGTATTACCGCTACAAGGGCTCCGACATCGGGCCGCGCGTGGTCCGCCACGTCATCTCGGGCCCCGTCTGGATCGCGCCGAACTCGACCCCCATTCGCACGCTCGTGAAGGGGAAGCTGGTGAACAAGCACTGGGAGAGCGTCGTGAACTACGACGAGCTCGGCCCGGGGTATCTGTCGGCGTACGGCGTGGTGGCCGGTTACTTCGTGGTGCCGGGGCGCGAGGGGCGGTCCGACTTCGACAACGGCATCCGCGCCCACGGCTCGTCCGACTATCTGTCGATCTACAGCAGCACCGGCTATTCGCACGGTTGCCATCGCCTCCCCAACCACCTGGCGATCCGCCTGTACGACTTCTTGCTTCGTCACCGGAACGTCCACGTCGAAGGGGACTCGCCGATGGGATTCGCCCGCCAGTTTCTGCTGAAGGACACCGCGTACGAGATGCGCATCCCATCACGCGGGTACGTGTTCACGCTCGATCCGCCGCTGCCGGTCAACGTGCTCGAGGGGGAGATCAAGGGGACGGCGCAGAAGCCGATCACCGGCTACGTGCCGAAGCCGGGCGTGAAGTACCCCCCGGGTCCGCCGCCGGTGGTTCCGAACTCGCCCGAGGCGCGCGAGGGGGGCAGCTCGGGCGGCGGTGGGCCGGTCGAGGAGAGCCCATGAGGATGAGCGCGCGCAAGCCATTCATCGCCGCGACCGCGGCGCTGCTGCTGGGCGGCGGCCTGACGGCGTCGTTCGTGGCCACGCGCGCGCGGGCGCAGGCGCCGACGGCGGCCCAGGCCTCGCTGCCGGCGCCGGCCGATCCGGCGGGCGCCGCGGCGGCTGCCGCCGAGGCGGGCGAAGCGAAGGATGCGAATCCAACCGCGCCGACGGTGCGCCTCGTCTTCCGGGTGGTGCCGCCGAACATCGCCACCGTCACCTGGGGGAACAAGCGTCTCGGCATCATCAAGCCGAAGGCGCCGCTCATCATCGAGCGGCCGCGTGACAGCGGCCCCATGGACGTCGTGTTCAAGTCGCAGGGCTACGTGACCGTTCACACGCGCGTCTACACGTTCACCAACAACACGCTCGCCGTGAAGCTGACGCCGCTCGACAAGAAGAACACCATCTACG
The DNA here is from genome assembly GCA_036500205.1 of Polyangia bacterium. Classification (GTDB taxonomy): domain Bacteria; phylum Myxococcota_A; class Polyangia; order Fen-1088; family Fen-1088; genus DASYCK01. Next base: position 37,569 of record DASYCK010000215.1, read on the forward strand.
GCTACCGCGAAGAGCTGCCCCCGGAAGCGGCAGGCGCGGGCGGCGCAGGCGGCGCGATGCCCGTACCGGGCGCGCCCGCTCTCCCCGGCGCCCCGCCAGCGCCAGCCGCCGGCACGCCCTGAGGCCGTCTATTTCACGGGGTGTGGCTCGCTGCCGCTCGCACACCCCGGTCCCCCTCGCTCCGCGTGGCGAAGCCACGCCGAGCTCGCACTCTTACGCGCACGAGCCGGTAATGATCAGACTGAGGTCGGTGTAGACAGCGAGATAGTCGCCCAGCACGCGCGTCGCCCGCAGCTCACCCGGCGCTACCGCGCCGACCTCTCCCATTCTGGGAGAGGTGAAGGCATGCAAATCGGACCTCGCGGCACACACGTCGCCTCCCATCCTGGGAGAGGTGAAGAGGTCGAGCCGTCACTGTCGGAGTGCGTGGGCAACACGCAACGCTTCAGGAGGGTCGCAGGGAGGACGAAGTCCTCCCCGGCATCGCAGGCGGGCTCTGCCCGCCGGAGACCCCGCCCGCCGAGCAGATCCGGCCCCGCCTAACCGGTCCGGATCCGCTCTCGGGGGTCTCGTAGGGGGGCAGCGCCCCCCTGCGCGTCATACTTCGCAGTCCACGACCACGGTCGCGCCGGCGGCGGCGTATGGGACGAGGTTGCCGCTGATCGGCTTGCCGTCGACCTTCAACGTCGCCGCGCCGCCGCTGCCGCTGTTCTTCACGGTGATCTGATAGCTGGCGCCGCGGCACTTGCGGGTGACCGTGAACGACGGCACGTCCTTGCCGATGCAAGGCTGGACGCGAAGACCTTCGTAGTCGGGGCGAATGCCCAGCATGTACTGCGAGATGGCGACGAAGTTCCACGCCGCCGTTCCCGTCAGCCACGAGTTCTTCGCCTCGCCGTGACGGGGGGCGTCCTTGCCCGCGATCATCTGTGCGTAGACGTACGGCTCGAGGCGGTGAATCTCACTGATCTCCTCGAGGTACGCCGGGGTGATCTTCTTCCAGTACTCGAACGCGCGATCCCCCCGCCCCAGCACCGTCTCGGCGATCATGATCCACGGGTTGTTGTGGCAGAAGATGCCGGCGTTCTCCTTGTAGCCCGGCGGATAGGTCGAGATCTCGCCCAGCTCGACGTGGTACTCGGTGAAGGGCGGGTTGTTCAGCACGATCCCGTACTTGGTGTCGAGCCGCTCCTTGACGGCGTCGAGCGCCTTCTTGGCCTCGCCCGTCTGCACGCCGATGCCCGCCATCACGCAGAAGCCCTGCGGCTCGATGAAGATCTGCGCTTCCTTGTTCTCCTTGCTGCCCACCTTCTTGCCGAAGAAGTCATAGGCGCGCAGGAACCAGTCGCCGTCCCAGCCGTGCTTCAGCACGACGTCGGTCATCTTGGCCGAGGACGCCTCGGCCGCCTTCGCCTCGTCCCCCTGCCCCATCTTGGCAGCCAGGTAGGCGTAGTCGGGCGCCACGCCCACGAACATGCCGGCGATGAACACCGACTCGGCGGTGCGGCCGGTGCGGTTCCCGGTCGTCTGGAACGACTCGTCCGGCGTCTCGGAGAAGCAGTTCAGGTTGAGGCAGTCGTTCCAGTCGGCGCGCCCGATCAACGGCAGCCCGTGCGGTCCCAGGTTGTTCAGCACATGGTGGAACGAGCGCTTCAGGTGCTCGAACAGCGTGGCGCTGTTCTTGGTGTCGTTGTCGAACGGCACCTGCTCTTCCAGGATGGTGAAGTCGCCCGTCTCGCGGATGTAGGCCGCCACGCCGAAGATCAGCCACAGCGGATCGTCGTTGAAGCCGCTGCCCACGTCGTTGTTCCCCCGCTTCGTCAGCGGCTGGTACTGGTGGTAGGCGCTGCCGTCCGGGAACTGCGTCGACGCGATATCGATGATCCGCTCGCGCGCCCGGGCCGGCACCAGGTGCACGAAGCCCAGCAGATCCTGGTTCGAGTCGCGGAACCCCATGCCGCGCCCGATGCCCGTCTCGAAGTACGAGGCGCTCCGGGACATGTTGAACGTGACCATGCACTGGTAGGGGTTCCAGATGTTGACCATTCGGTCGAGCTTCTCGTCGCCCGACTTCACCTCGTAGTGCGACAGCAGCTTGGTCCAGTGATCGCGCAGCTGCTTCATCGCCGCCGTCACCTGCTCGGTGGTCGAGAACGCCTTGATCATCTCCCGCGCGCGGGTCTTGTTGATGACCCCGGGCTTCTCCCACTTCTCGGCCACCGGGTTCTCGATGTAGCCCAGGGTGAAGACCAAGGTCTTCTCCTCGCCCGGGGCCAGGGTAACGTCGAAGCTGTGCGAGCCGACGGGGGCCCAGCCGCTCGCGACCGAGTCGCCCGACTTGCCCTGCTGCACCACCTGCGGCTCGCCCATGCCGTTGTACAGGCCCATGAACGTCTCGCGGTCGGTGTCGAAGCCGGCCACCGGCGCGTTCACGTGATAGAACGCATAGTGATCGCGGCGCTCGCGGTACTCGGTCTTGTGATAGATGGTGTTGCTCGTGGCGGTACGGTCGATCTCGACCTCGCCGACGCTGAAGTTCCGCTGGTAGTTCGTCATGTCGTCGTAGGCGTTCCAGAGGCAGAACTCCAGGTACGAGAACAGCTTGACGGTGCGGGGGGCCGCCCCGTCGTTCTTCAGGCGGACCTGGTGGACCTCGGCGTTGTAGCCGGTCGGCACCAGGAACGTGACCTCGGCCGACAGCCCCTTCTTGACGCCGGTGATCTTCGAGTAGCCGAGGCCGTGGCGGCACTCGAAGCTGTCGAGCTCGGCCTTGACCGGCATGTACGACGGCGACCAGAAGCTGCCGTCCTGCTCGCGGATGAAGAAGTAGCGCCCGCCCACGTCGGTGGGGACGTTGTTGTAACGATAGCGGAGCAGACGGCGCAGCCGCGCGTCCCGGTAGAAGCAGTAACCGCCCGCCTGATGCGAGATGAGGCCGAAGAACTTTTCGGAACCGAGATAGTTGATCCAGGGATACGGCGTCTTGGGGGTGTTGATGACGTATTCACGGTTCTGGTCGTCGAAAAAGCCGAATTGCATACTTCGCCTCCGGAGCAGCTACGCTGGTTTGGGGAACACGGACGGGACGTGCAGGGGATGTCGGTACAACGCGTTCAGGTGGGCGCGCATGATACCCTACAGGTCCCTACGCGATAGCGGTTTTTCGGTGACCAAAGGCACCCCGCGGCATCACACTTCCTGTTGCGATTTTGCCTGTCGTGGTTTTGGTGGTCGTCGCGCGACGGCAGGTCGGCCCGAAAGCAAAAATGTCGTTGTTGTTTGCAGGAACGACAGACCGACGCTATATAGACGCCCCTTCGAGGAATCCCATGGCGCAAAAAGGCATTCATCCGCTGTACAAGAAGTCCGTCATCACCTGCGCGTGCGGGAATCGGGCTGAAACCTATTCGACGCGCGGCGACTTCATGACCGACATCTGCTCGGCCTGCCATCCGTTCTACACGGGCAAGCAGAAGTTCGTCGACGCAGCCGGCCGAATCGAGCGCTTCAACAAGAAGTACGGGACCAAAACCCCGACTCCGCCCGCTTCGTAGATTGCCCGCCGCCGCTCGCCTTTCGTGCGAGAGGAGCTGACTCGTGCTCGATGATCTGCTGGTCTCCAAGCTCGCCGCTGTCGAGCAGCGTTACGAGGAGCTGTCCGGAAAGCTGTCCGATCCGGCGGTCTTGGCGAACCGGCAGGGCTTCCAGAAGATGTCGAAGGAGCACGCGGATCTCCGCGAGCTCGTCGACTCCTTCCGGAGCTATACCGAGCTGAGCAAGCGCGCGGTCGACGCGCGCGAGATGCAGAAAGATCCGGAGATGCGCGACCTCGCCTACGACGAGGAGCGCGAGATCGCGGCCGAGCAGACGACGCTCGAGGAGCGCATCAAGATCCTGCTGCTGCCGCGCGATCCGAACGACGACAAGAACATCATGCTCGAGATCCGGGCCGGCGCGGGGGGCGAAGAGGCCGCCCTGTTCGCCGCCGATCTGTTCCGCATGTACACCCGCTTCGCCGAGCGGCGCCGCTGGTCGGTGGACATCGTGTCCAGCTCATCGGCGCAGGCGGGCGGCATCAAGGAGGTCGTCGCCCTGATCAAGGGCCAGGGGGTGTACAGCCTGCTGAAGTACGAGTCGGGCGTGCACCGCGTGCAGCGCGTGCCAGCCACCGAGGCGCAGGGGCGTATCCACACCTCGACCGCCACCGTGGCGATGATGCCGGAGGTCGAGGACGTCGAGATCTTCATCGACCCCAAGGACCTGAAGATCGACGTCATGCGTTCGGGGGGCCCCGGCGGTCAGTCGGTGAACACCACCGACTCGGCGGTGCGCCTACATCACCTCCCCTCCGGCCTGATCGTGCACTGTCAGCAGGAGAAGTCGCAGCACAAGAACAAGGCGATGGCGATGGCCATCCTCCGGGCGAAGCTGTTCGCCATCGAGGAAGAGAAGCGCGAAACCGCCGAGCGCGAGCAGCGGCGCGGCCAGATCGGGACAGGCGACCGGTCGGAGAAGATTCGCACCTACAACTTCCCCCAGGACCGCCTGACGGACCACCGCATCGGCCTCACCAAGCACAACCTGCCTGGTCTGCTCGACGGCGATCTGCAGGACGTGATCGATAGCCTGCGCGCGCACTTCCAGGCCGAGGCTTTGAAAGAGGCGGGCTCCGCCCCCTGACCGGGCTCGTCGGAATTCCCTCTCAAGCTTCGCGCGGCAGTAGCCGATTGGACCAGGGTGGCCCGAGTCGCGGGCTTCACGCGCATGGCGCACCCTTCTTCAACGATTGGTCTCGATCCGCGCTCCCAGGGCGGTATCGCCACGCTGCGCAGCGGCGTCGTCATCGAGGACGCAGCGGGCCGGATCGTCGCCGCGAACCAGGCCTTCTGCCGGATCTGGAAGCTCCCGGTCGACGCGGCGGCGCTGGTGGGACAGCTCGCCGCCGAGGTGGGCCGGCCGAGCGGAGCGCTGCTGGCCGAGCCGGCACGCGCCCTGGCGCGCCTGGACGCGCTGGCCGAGGATCGCGTGCCGGTCTTCGAGGAGGGGCTGCGCCGCAACGACGGCCTGCTCGTCGACGTCGACTACATCCCGCTCCAGCAGAGCGAAGGCTACGGGGGGTGCTACTGGATCTACCGGGCGGCGGCAGACTCGCCGCGAGCCGAAGAAGAGATCCGCACCCAGAATCGCGACCTCGAGCAGCGCGTGCTCGAGCGGACGCACGAGCTGGCTCGAACGAACTTCGATCTCGAGGCCAGCCTGCGGCGGCTGGGGCAGACGCAGGAGCAGCTGATTCACGCCGGCAAGATGGCGGCCGTGGGAACGCTGGTGGCGGGGCTCTCGCACGAGCTGAACAATCCCCTCGGCATCATCGTCGGCTACGCGCAGGGGCTGCTGCGGCGGGCCGCCGCCGACGCGCCCGGCCGCGAGTCGCTGGCGGCGATCGAGCGACAGGCGCTGCGTTGCGCGCACCTGGTGCGCTCGCTGCTCGACTTCTCGCGGAGCAGCCGTTCTCAGCCCGAGGAGACGGCGGTGCCTCCGCTGGTCGAGCGGGTCATCGAGCTGACGGCCGGTCAAGCGCGACGAAGACAGATCGATCTGCGCTGGGCCCCCCGTCACCCCCTTCCCATCTTGGTCAGTCGACCCCAGGATATCGAGTCGGTGCTGATGAACCTGGTGTCGAACGCCATCGACGCGACGGCCGCCGGGGGTTCGGTCACGTTGTCTGCCGCGCCCATGTCGCGCGGAGGCCGCGCCGGGTTGGAGATCAGCGTCATCGACACCGGCACCGGTATCCCGCCCGACGTGCTGCCCCGCATCTTCGATCCGTTCTTCACCACCAAGCCGATCGGCGAAGGCACCGGCATCGGGCTGCCGCTCAGCCGCCAGGCCATCGAGTCGCACGGCGGGTCGATCGAGGTTCGCACGGCCGAGGGGATCGGCACCACGATGCGGGTCTGGCTGCCGCTGTCCCCGCAGCCGAGCCTCGTGGTGGAGAGCCTTCCCGAAGCGCCCTCGCGCCGCCATCGCCTGGCCGCCGGAGGGGTGCCATGACCGCGCTGCCGAAGATCCTCGTCGTCGAGGACGAGCCCGACTTTCGGAACATGGTCGCCCACGAGCTGGGCGAGGAAGGCTACGGCGTCTCGGTCGCCGCCGACGGACTGTCCGCGCTGTCCTATCTGGCCCAGACCGAGTTCGACGTCGTGGTCACCGACGTCCGCATGCCGGGCGCCAGCGGCGTCGACGTGCTGCGGGCCGCGCGCACCCGCATGCCGGACACCGAGATCGTCATGACCACGGGGTATGCGTCGCTCGACCTGGCCATCGAATGCCTGCGCGCCGGAGCCTTCGATTTCGTACAGAAGCCGTTCAGCATCGTCGATCTGGTGTCGACGGTGGGACGGGCGCTGGCGAAGCGGCGCCTGCGCACGACGCGCGAGCTGGTTCAGGCTGGCCAGGCCGTCCTCGCCACCCAGGAGATCGAGCGGCTCCCCGAGGTGATCGTCGAGGTGGCCCGGCGCGCCATGGAGGCGGACGACGCGTCGCTGATGTTGCCCGATTCGGAGGGGCGGCTGTATGTCGCGTATTCGTCGAGCCTGCTCGCCGAGGTCCGCGCCGCCGTCGGCGGCGAAGAGCGGGTGGCGTCGCGCATCGCCCGGCATCGCGAGCCGGTGCTGATCACCAACGGCCTGGGGGGGGATCCCCGCTTCTCCGACATCAAGGACTACCGGCGGGTCTCGTCGAGCATCGTCTATCCGTTGCTGGCGCGCGAGCGGCTGGTGGGGGTGCTGAACCTGAATCGGGCCGACCCGGACCGACCGTTCCGCAACGCCGACGTCGACCGGGCCGCCGTGCTCGCGTCGCAGGCGCTGCTGGCGCTCGAGAACTCGCGGCTGTTGCGACAGATGGTGGCGTCGGAGCGCCTCGCCTCCATCGGACAGCTCGCCGCCAGCGTCGCCCATGAGATCAACAACCCCGCGTCGTATGTGCTCAGCAACCAGGAGTACCTGCAGAAGGGTGTGGGACAGCTGAGCAAGCTGGCCGAGGCGATCGCGGCCGAGCCCGCCACCTCGCGCGTGAAGGAGGTCTGGCGCGAGCTGGGGGGCGATCCCTTCCTCGAGGATCTGTCCCAGGCCACGAGCGATCTCGCCGAGGGCGTGGGGCGCATTCGCGAGATCGTCTTCGATCTGCGCGGTCTGGCGCGGACCGGGGACGCGCCCGTTCTGGTCGACCTCAACGAGGCCGTGCGCTCGGCGCTGCGGGTGGCGGGCGCGCAGCTGCGCGGACGGAAGCTGGTGACGGAGCTGGGCACCGAGGTCATCGCCCTCGGCAGCACGGGGCGGCTGTCGCAGGTGTTCTTGAACCTGCTGGTGAACGCCGCCCAGGCGATCACGGAACGCGGCGACGCGCTGGGGGAGATTCGCGTCACCACGCGGCGCGAGGACGCGACGGTCGTGGCGGAGATCTCGAACAACGGGCCCCCCATCCTGCCCGAGCATCTGCCGCGCATCTTCGAGCCGTTCTTCACGACCAAGGGGCCGGGCGTGGGAACTGGCCTGGGGCTTTCGACCAGCCGCGAGATCATCCGGCGGCTGGGCGGCGAGATCCGCGTCGAGTCGACGCCCGAACGCAGGACCAGCTTCATCGTGGCGTTGCCCGCGGCCTCGGCCCAGGACGCGTCCAGGCCGGGCGACGACCGCGACGGCAAGCCGCCCACCTAGCGCGCCGGGCCAAATGCGGCGTCGACGCCGGCTGCGCCGGCGCGGCTGTGGCATGCTTCGAGCTCCCTCCAGAAAGACGTCTGTCAGAGGAGCCCCATGCGAACGTCCCGTCTCGTTTTCACCAGTTTGCTCATGCTGACCTTCGCGGGCTGCTTCGATCGCGGTGGCCTCGATTCCATCGACGACATGACCGCGGCGGGCGGTGGAAGCGGCGCGGGCAAGGCGGGGACGGCCGGTGCCAAGGGCGCTGGCGGCGGCGCCCCCGCGACGGGCGGCGTCGCGGGCTTGGCCGGAGCATCGGGCGCGGGTGGCCAACCGAGCGCCGGTGGCGGCAAGGTCGGAACCGGCACGGGCGGCACGCCGACTGGAACTGGCGGCAGTGGGGGCGTCCCCGGCACGGGTGGCAAGTCCGGCGGCGGAAGTGGGGGCGTCCCCGGCACGGGCGGCAAGTCTGGCGGCGGCTCCGGGGGCAGCGGCGGCATCCCCGGTACCGGGGGCTCGCCGGTCGTCTGCCCGGGGGTGATGTGTGATCTGTACTGCCCGAACGGATTCCAGACCGACGCCAGCGGTTGTCCCATCTGTAATTGCAGTCCCACCGTCTGCCAGCCGAACGTCTGCCCGTTCGCCTGTCCGTCGGGCTACGAAGAGGACGCGAGCGGCTGCGAGCTGTGCAAGTGCAGCCCGGAGACCGCGTGCACGACGGCCGATTGCGGCGCCCCCGTGCCCGGCACGCCGAATATCCTCTGTACCGACGGCTCGATCGCCGGTCCAACCTGTCAGCGGGATACGTCCGGGAAATGCACGTGGCAGCTCCTCACCTGCCCGGCCGGCTGCAGCTCGAACGGCGACTACGCGACCTGCGTGGCCAACAGCGCCTGCACCTGGCTGGCCCCCGGGTGCGGCCAGCCGACCCTGGCTGCCGCCGGCTGCTACGCGGCCAGCGGGATCGGATGCACCTCGGACGATTCGTGCGGCCAGGGCCATCAGTGCTTGAAGCGGGTGATCAACCCCTGCTTCAACGCGGCCTGTACCGTGTGCGCCGAGACCCAGACCGTCTGCCAGTGAGCGCTCCGGCCCCAGTCCCGCTCGTCATCCTCACCGGCTTCCTGGGCGCCGGGAAGACCACCGTGCTGAACCGCGTCCTGTCGGTCCAGCATCAGCGCCGGGTGGCGGTGCTGGTCAACGAGCTCGGGCGCATCGACATCGACGCTGGCCTGATCCGGCGCCGCGCCGGGGACGTCCTCGAGCTGTCGGGCGGCTGCGTGTGCCATCAGATCGGCGTGCAGCGCGAGCTGTGGTCGGCGCTCGAGGACGTCGTTCGGCGTTCGCGGCCAGACCTCGCGGTGCTCGAGACGACGGGCCTCGCCGAGCCGGACGCCATCCTGCGCGGGCTGGACGAGCTGACGGCCGACTCGGAGTCCGGGCAGGTCCCCGTGCGCGTCTCGGCGGTGGTCACCGTGGTGGACGGCGAGGCGGGCCTGGCGCAGCTCGACCGCCACGAAGAGGCGCGCGACCAGGTGCGCGCCGCCGATCGAATCTTGCTGTCGAAGCTGGACCGCGCCGGAACCGAGCAGCGGTTGGTCGAGCTGCACCGCCGGCTTCACGAGCTGAATCCGCTGGCCGAACGCGCGGCGTTCGCGAGCGGAGGCGCCGGCACGGAGGCGCTGATCCCCTGGCTGTTCGCTCCGGGGCGGCTGGCGCGCGCCGCGGGCAAGAGCGCGGGCCACCACGGTCATCACCACCAGCTCGCCGCGGCGACGTTCGTCGATCCAGCGCCCCTCGCCGGCGAGGCCGTGCTGATGGTCTGTCAGGCGCTCGGCGAGCGGCTGGTTCGCGCGAAGGGCTTCGTGCACGTCGCGGGAGAATCGCGCCGCGGTTTTCTCGAACGCGCCGGGACCCGCACCACGCTCGAGCTGGGCGAGCCGTGGGACGGCGAGGTCCCGACGACGCGGCTGGTGCTGATCGGCGAAGGGCTGGACGAAGCCGCTCTGCAGCGGCAGCTCTGGGCCTGCCGCGCGCCCTGACACCGCTCTATTCGCTGTCGGCGAACGACTTCTCGCGCAGTTGCCGTTGCGCCGTGTAGACGAACAGCGCCCCGGACAGAGCGAACGCCACGACGGTGAGCAGCAGACTGTGCGCGATGGTGGCGTGGGCGCCGAGCAGGCCCACGACGGCAGCCGCCGGCGCATCGCCCAGCACGTGGGAGCCGAACAGGAACACCGCCTGCAGCGTCGCCGCGTAGCGGGGCGGCGCGAGCTGATCGACGACCACCGCCGCCGGCCCGTTGTAGACCGACAGCATGAACACCGCCGCCGTGGTGAGCAGCGCGAACATCGGCTTGTTCGAGACCAGCAGGCAACCCAGGCTCATGGGCACCGCCATCAGCAGTGATATGCCGACCACCAGCGCATGTCCGCCCTTGCGTCGGTGGCCGACCTTGTCGCCGAGGTAGCCGCCCAGGATGACGCCGCCGATGCCGCAGCCCAGACCGATCATCAACATCAACGCGCTGCCCCCGAGGACGGAGAAGCCGCGCTCGTCGATGATCAACGTACGCGCCCAGAACAGCAGCGCGCTGACGCCGAACGTGACGAAGATGCCGCCCAGCAACGTCGAGATGAACGTCGGGTTCAGCAGGAAGGAACTCGCCTTCTCGGGGTGAGGACGATCGATGTGCGGAGGTGCGGCGATGAACGCGGCCATCAGGGCCAAGATGGTCGAGGGGATACCCGCGATCCAGAACACCCCGCGCCACCCGATGTGAGGCGCAAGCACGGCGCCGAGGAACAGTCCCCCCGAGCCACCGACCGCCATTCCGGCATTGTAGATCCCCAGCGCCCGCCCCCGCTTCTCGGGAGGCGCGTCCGCGCACAGCAGCGCGTTCGCGCCGGGGCCGTAGCAGCCTTCGCCGATGCCGACCAACGCCCGGAAGATCATCAACATGGGAAACGACACCGACAGCGCCGAGCCAATGGTGGCGAGGCTCCAGATCAGCACTCCGGCGAAGATCACCCGACGCGGACCCACCTTGTCGGCGATGGGGCCCGACACCAGCGACGCGATCGCAAAGACGCCCAGGTTGACCAGTGACAGCAGCCCCAGCTCGAACCTCGACAGCTTGAACGCATCGGCGAGGAAGGGCGTCATGCTGTAGACGACCTGACGATCCATGTAGTTGAAGAAGTTGATCGCGGTCAGCAACGGCAGCGCGGCAATGCCTCGCCGCGCCGCCACGGGAGCCTCGACACTATTGACGGCCACGCTTCACCCACGCGATTTCAAAGGAAAATCGGTTCTTGTCGCCACTGCTCATGTCTGCACGGCGGCGAGGGTAGCAGACTGCCCCTATCGGGGCCGCCACGAAGAGTGACGAAGAAGGGTGACGAAGAAGGGTGACGAAGAAGCGTGACGAAGAAGGGTGACGAAGGGGTGTCGGGCGCGAGCGCCCGGGACCGGGGCCGCGCCCCACTCCCGCCGCTCAGGGAAGGCCCGGAAAGACCGTGACGTTCTCGATCTTGAAGTCGCCGAGGGCGCTGACCATCTGCACCGTGAAGTCGGGCAGCGAGGTCACCATCTCCCATTTTCCGCAGCTGTCGGCGAGCGCGGTGACCTGCTGCACCTTCAGATCGGGAAACACGGTCACGACCTCGATCTTGAAGTCGGCCAGCGCGGTGACCATCTGAACCCGGCCCCACAGCGGGATGCCGTTGAGGGTGCAATCACACCGAATGTCGCCGCACATGGCGACGCTGCCCCCAGCGCCGCCAGCGCCGCCACCGGCGCCGCCAGCCGCGCCCGCGGTTCCGCCCGCCGCGCCGCCGTTGCCGGCCTGTCCCCCTTGACCGGCGACTCCGCCACCGCCCGCGAGACCACCGCCGCCCGTCGAGCCCCCCTCACCGGCCATGCCGCCGGCGTCTCCGCTTGCCTGTCCGGCCACGCCTCCCGCGGCGCTCGTGCCCCCCTCCCCGCCCAGCGCCGACTGCCCGCCAACCCCCGCCGCGCCGCCCGACGCCTTCGCCCCCCCCGAGCCGGTGACGGTGCCGCCCGCTCCACCGTCCCCCGAGCTCTTCGCCGTCGAGCTACATCCCGCGCCGGCCAGCAGCCACACGCACCCGACCAGGAGCCCCCACTTCGTGACCGTCGCGCCGCTTTTCTTCATGCGCCCGACGATAGCCCAATCGACGGGCGGCGCGAGCAACGAGCGGCGAAAAATGGCCCGGGGCGGGAATAGCCATCGGTGCCCTGATAGTTTGCTTGGTGGAAATGGTCCTCTTGCCTGCGGCACGTGCGCTCGGATTGCTCGTCGGGGGAGCGGCGTTGGGGCTGCTGGTGAACGGGGTGCGTCCCGGCGGCGTCCGCTTGGCTTCGTACGCGCCGCCCACCGTCTGCGCCGCGACGACGCCGACCGCGCCCCGAACGCCGGGCGTTCCCGCCGTCGAGACGCTGTCGCCCGTCGATGCCTCCGCGCTGTGTGGCGATCCGCGCACCCTGATCGCCGACGTGAGGCCGGCCGAGTCCTTCGCGCAGGGGCACGTCAGCGGCGCCATCCACCTCCCCTGCACCGCCTCGGGCGTGGCCGCCAGCGCGGCCGTCGAGCTGGTGGCGGGGCGACAGAGCCTGATCGTCTACGGCGATACCACCGATGACGCCCGCCGGGTCGCCGAGGAGATGCGGCGGCGCATCGGCAAGAGCGACCTGCGCGTGGTGGTCCTGGAAGGAGGCTTCTCGGCATGGAGCCAGGCCGGGCTCGCCTGCGCGTCGGGAGCGTGCGCGCAGTGCCAGGATCGTCCCCCCGGTCACGCGTCGTCCCCAGGGCAACCGTGAAGCTTCGCCAGGTCGTCCTGTTCCTGCTCCGCCTCGCGCTCGGCGGGTTGCTGGCGCTGGCCGGCATCCTGAAGCTGCGCGACCCGACGGCCTTCGCCACGGAGATCGCGAACTACCAAATGTTCCCGGGGATCGCGCCGTATCTGGCGGCCACGTTGCCGATGATCGAGGTGGTGATCGGCGCCGGCTTGATCGCGCTGCCGCTTGCCTGGCGACGCCCCGGAACCTGGCTTGCGCTGGGGCTGTTCGGCATGTTCACGCTCGCCGTGGCCTCCGCTTATTTCCGCCGCATCAACATCGACTGCGGCTGCTTCGGGACCGGGGGCGGTCCCATCGACGCGCTGACCTTGCTGCGTAACCTCGCTCTCAGCGGCGGGGCGGGCTGCCTGCTGCGGTTCGAGCGCCCGACGGCGGTGCACTAGTTCTGGAGATCTGAAGTCCGTTCCGGGTTACGCGAAGGGGTTTTGGAGGGTCCAGGGGAATGTGTCGGCGACGGCGGCGACGAGCTCCTCAAGGGAAGCGCGAAAGGGAGTGCTCTCCCAGCGTCCGCG
>DASYCK010000216.1:0-19931 GCA_036500205.1 Polyangia bacterium
AACCGCCATTTCATCGAAGGACCTGGGTTCGCCGGACCGTGATCGGGGCGGCGGTGTCACTGGTCCTGTTCACGGTGATCGGGTTCTTCGTGTTGCCCCCGATCATTCGCCACGTCGCCGAGTCGCAGCTCGGTGAGCACCTGGGCCGGCGCGCGTCGATCGGGCGCATTCGCGTGAACCCGTTCGCGCTGTCGCTGGGCATCGACGACTTTCAGCTCTACGAGCGCGATGGAACGACGCCCTTCGTCGGCTTCGCGCACTTCTACGTGAACGCCCAGCTGTCGTCGGTCGTTCGCCGCGCGCCGGTGATCAAGGAGGTGCGTCTCGAGGGCCTTCACGCGCACGTCGTGCACACGCGCGCAACGCCCGAAGGCTTCGGCGATCTCACCGCCTACAACTTCTCCGACATCCTGGCGAAGGTGGCGGCGGACGCCGCGCAGCACCCGTCGCCACCGCCGCCCCCGTCGTCGGGCGAGCCGCCCCGGTTCTCCATCAATAACATCCACCTGCTGGAGGGGGGCGTCACGTTCGACGATGTCCCGACGAGCAGCCACCACGAGGTGGCGCACCTGTCGATCGGCGTGCCATTCGTGTCGACGTTGCCGCTCGACATCGACACGTTCGTGAAGCCGGGGCTGGCGGTCGCCATCGACGGGACGCCGTTCTCGATCGACGGGCAGACGAAGCCGTTCAAGGATTCGCTGGAGACGACGCTCGAGCTGCGGCTCACCGCGCTCGATCTGGCCCCATACCAGGCCTACGTCCCCATCCCGCTGAAGTTCCATCTGGACTCGGGCAAGTTGACGGTGGCGCTCGATCTGTCGTTCGTCCGCCCGCGCGACGGCCAGCCAGCCGTGACGCTGAAGGGGCGGGTCGCGCTCGATCAGCTGGTGGTGCGCCACGCCGACGCGGCGGCGGCGCCCATCCTCAGCCTGAACACGCTGGCGCTCCAGATCGGGCGCGCCGATCTGTCGGCGATGAGCTTCCACGTGGACAAGGTGCTGCTGTCGGGGCTGGAGGTGCACGCGCGCCGGCTGCGCGACGGCGAGATCGATCTGCAGCGGTTGGTCCCCGCCAGCGAGAAGAAGACGCCTGCGGCGGCTCAGCCTGCGTCGAGCGCGCCCCGCTTCGAGGTGGACGACCTCGCGCTCGAAAAGATAGACGTGCACCTGCGGGACGAGACCGTGCGTCCGGCGTTCGTCGAGACGGTGCGCGCGCTGGCGATCCACGTCGCGCACCTGTCGAACGCGCCGGGCGCCCGCGCCACGGTGACCACGCAGGTGACGCTGGTGCCGGGCGGCACGCTGGCGCAGAGTGGCACGCTGTCGCTCGAGCCGTTCGCGGCCGAGGGGAAGCTGACCCTCGACGACCTCGAGCCGGCGCGCTTCGCCCCGTACTACCAGGACCAGATCGCGTTCGATCTCGCCGAGGGGAAGCTCCGCGTGGGCACGGGCTATCGGGTGGCCACCAAGGGGCGGCGAACGTCCGTCGGGCTGGAGGACGCCTTCGTCGAGCTGACCAACCTGAAGCTGCGCCGCCGCGCCGCCGAGGGACACGCCGCCCCCGAGGACTTCTTCCGCATGGCTGACTTCGCCGTGCGCAAGGTGAACGTGGATCTGGACGCGCGCACCGTGCAGGTCGGCGCCGTCACCAGCCACGACGTCCGCGTGCGCGCCTCTCGCGGCGAGACCGGCGTGCTCGATCTGACGACCCTGGTCCCACCCCCCAGGGCGAGCGTGGCGAAGGCGGGCGGGGCGCCAGCGGCCGCCGCGCCGCCGCCCGTCGAATCCCCGTCGTCGCCCGCCTGGACCGTGAACGTCGCGAACCTTGACCTGACGTCCTGGGCGGCGCGCTTCGAGGATCGGGCCGTCAAGCCGCGGGCCACCCTGGCCGTCGACGGTCTGACCGTTCACGCCGACGGCCTGTCGACGAGGCCGGGGAGCCGCGCCAACTTCGACGTGAAGCTGACGTTGAACCAGTCGGGCAAGCTGCAAATCGGCGGCAGCGCCGTGGCCGAGCCGCTGGCCGCGAACGTGCGCCTGGATCTGCGTGACATCCAGATCCTGCCCTTCCAGCCCTACTTCCGCGACAAGGTGAACATGGTGATCACCGACGGCGCGGTGTCGTTGAAGGGGCAGGTCAAGGTCGACTCGCCCGCGGGGCCGGCGAAGGGCCACGTCGCCGCGCCTCACATCGCGTTCACCGGCGACTTCGGGTTGACCAACTTCGGCGCGCTCGACGGCTACAAGAACGAGAAGTTGCTGGCCTGGAAGTCATTCCACATCGGCGGCATCGACTTCGTCAGCGAACCGACGACGGTGGCGGTGCGGGAGATTTCCCTGACCGACTACGCGGCCAGGCTGATGATCTTTCCCGACGCCCACTTCAATCTCGAGGACATCGCCGTCAAGGCTCCCCCGGTCCCGGCGCCGGGGAAAGGGGCCGCATCGGCTTCTTCTCGCCCGGCCGCCGTCGCCAAGCATGAGGCAGCGCCTGCCGCCGCCGCCCCGCGGATCGCCATCGCGCAGGTGACGTTGCAGGGGGGCGAGGTCGCCTTCACCGATCGCTTGATCAAGCCGAACTACAGCGCGCAGTTGACCGAGCTGGGGGGACGGATCACGGGGCTGTCGACGGACGCGCAGAGCACCGCCGAGGTGTCGCTGCGGGGCGCCGTCGATCACTCGGGCACGCTGATGATCGACGGCAAGATGAACCCGCTGGCGAAGGATCTGTTCGTCGATCTGAAGATCAACGTGAACGACTTCGAGCTGCCCCCCACCAGCCCCTACTCCGGCCGTTACGCCGGGTACGGTATCGAGAAGGGGAAGCTGTCGTTGAGCCTCGACTATCACATCGCGGGGCGGAAGCTGGACGCAAAGAACAAGCTGACCCTCGACCAGTTCACGTTCGGCGACAAGGTGCAGAGCCCCGACGCCGTCAAGCTTCCCCTCAAGCTGGCCATCGCGCTGCTGAAGGATCGCCACGGCGTCATCGACATCGATCTCCCGATCAGCGGCTCGCTGGACGATCCGCAGTTCAGGCTGGCGCCCCTGATCTGGAAGACCCTGGGCAACCTGGTCGTGAAGGCGGTGACGGCGCCGTTCTCGTTGATCGCCCGGGCCTTCGGCGGCGGCGACGAGGAGTCGTATCTCGAGTTCGCGAGCGGCCTGGCGCAGGTCACGCCCAAGGGGCTGGCGAAGCTGAAGGGGATCGGCAAGGCGCTGCAGGAGCGCCCCGGCCTGTCATTCGAGATCGAGGGGCTGGCAGATCCGCAGAGCGACAAGACGGGGCTGCGTCAGGATCTCTACGAGAAAAAGCTGCGCGCGCAGAAGCAGCGGCTGATCGCGGAGTCGGGGCAGGCGTCCCCACCCGCGGGCGACGTGCAGATCGCCGCCGCCGAGCGACCGAAGCTGATCGAGGCCGTCTATCACGGCGAGCCGTTTCCGAAGCCGCAGGCGCCGAACGGCTCGGAAAAGGTGCTGGCCAGCACGGAGATGGAGAAGCTGATCCTGGCCAACATCCGGGTCGAGGCCGACGAGCTGCGCCAGCTGGCGCTCCGCCGCGCCAGCGCGGTGAAGGATGTGCTCGCCAAGGCCGCCCCCGACGCGGCCCCTCGCCTGTTCCTCATCAACCCCAGAACCACCTCCCCCGGCAACCGGGTCGAGCTGAAGCTGAAGAAGGACTGACCCCGACGCGAGGGCGGTAAGCCTCGACGGTCTTCGCTCGAGCGGCGTTCAGGGAACGGGGCAGCTCGTCGCCGTGACGTTGGGGCAGACCCCCCAGGTGACGTAGTCGCCGTTTCCTTGCGGCGCGGCTGCCAGCCCGGCCGAGAAGTCGCTGCCGCCGCTGATGGTGCCGGCGTTCCACTTCACCCCGTACGCCATCACATGCAACAAGCTGATCCCATCGGCGGTCGTCGCCGAGGCGGGGATGGCCAGCCCCAGGCTCGTCGCCGTGGCCGAGTAGCCGGCCAGCGTGTTCGGCGAGGCGACGTCGGCGCAGCGCATGGCCGGGTTCACCCCCACGATCGCTCCGTCGCTGCTGATGTTCCAGTCGCCGTCGGGCGACAGTCCCGTCGCCGACGCGCTGCCCCGCTGGGGCAGGCCGAAGGCCACCTGCGCGCGTCCGTTGCAGGCGACGACGTTGCCCAGAAAGCTGGCCGCGCCGACGCGGGTGCACACGGCGTGGGCGGTCGACACGTTCTGGGGATCCTCGCAGCCGAGGTCGCTCACCTCGACGGCTCTCATCCCCGTGGCGTCGGTGGTGGTGAGGTTGCTGGACGCGAAGTAGATGCCGCCCGCCGCCGGTTCCGTGCCGGTCGGCGCCACGACGACGAGGTTGCCCGTCACCACGTTGTCCAGCAGGCCGACGTCGGTGACGTCGTCGCCGGCCAGCGTCGGATCGAAGTCGCGCGCCTCGGTCACGTAGATCCCCACCCCCGTGTTGTTCTGCACGCGCGTGTTCTTGATGAACGCCGAGACCGTGCCCCCCACGTTGGTGCGCCCGCCGAAGACGCCGGAAGGGGCCGGCGTCTCGGTGGTGACGTCACCGGGGCGGCTTCCCGGGATCGGCCCCGCCACCGCGCCGGGACGTCCGGTGAGGCCGTCGCTCGTGAACCCGGTCCCCACGCCGCAGCTCCGCACGCCGTCGGACGTCGTGGTCCGGTTGACCAGATCGTCGTCGCCGCCCGACAGGGTGATGCCGCAGCCGACGTTCCCGCTGACGGTGCTGTTGATGATGTAGGCGAGAAAGCCGCTGTTGGTGGCGCTCTGGGTGCGCTGCAGGTCGATCCCCCCGGTGCCGTCGGGGAAAGCGGGGAGGGCGCTCGACGCCAGCGGCGTGCCGTTTCCCGTGACGGTGATGCCGTCGAGCAGGACGGGGACGACATCGCGCAGCAGGACACCGGCGCGGCCGTTGCCCGTGAACGACGTTCCGCGGAACGTGACCCGCGCCAGGGAATCGGTCGGATCGGTGCCCGCCAGCGCCAGCGACGAGAAGACCTGCAGCCCGTCCCGCAGGTTCTCGCGCACCAGGACGTTCGTGCCCTGCGACGAGACGTGGCCGTTGTTGACGACGATGCCGTCGACGTAGTGGGTGACCACCGTGTCGTTGGCGATGTCCAGCCGCGGCAGCACCAGGGTGGGCGGCGGGGACGTCACGTCGAAGGCCAGGTATTCGTCCCCCAGGCCGACCTGGATTCCGGCGAGCGCCGCCGTCGTTCCCAGCGGCGAGACGACGTCGATGACGTTGGGGGCGCCAGGAGCCCCGCGCATCGTGACGTCGCCAGCCGAGGTGACGTCGCCGGGCGTCTGCCGGACGCTGATCCCGTACCATCCGCTGGCGCCGGTGATGTGCATGCCGACGAGCATCGTCACGCCCCCCGTCGCCAGGATGCCGATGCCGCCCGTGGTGGTCCCCGCGCCGCTGATCGAGCCCTGCGCGAGCGTGATGCCCAGGTCGTTCGACCGATCTATCTGATAGCCGGTGAACCCTTGCGGGCCACCGGTGACGTCGAGCCCCGTCACCGCCGCCGCGCCGTTGAATGCGTGCATGCCCACGTCGCCCGAGCCCACGTGGAGCCCGTGCGGCGTGAACGCCCCCGCGCCGTCGGTGGCGACGTCGTTGACGATGCTCACGACGTTGCCCGCGTCGTCGGCGGCCCGGCCCACCCGGCCAGCGACACCGTTGTAGAGCCCGTTCGTGCCCAGCTCGATGCCCACCTGCGCGACGCCGCCCGTGACGTTGACGTTCAGATGGCTGGCGAGCAGCGCCGCCGTCGCTCCCGCCACTGGATCGGTCGCGTGATCGATGACGATGCCGCGCGCCGTCTTGCCGCCTCCGATGATCGACAGGAAGGTGGTCGTCCAGTGCGCCTGTCCCTGGATGAGCAGCGCCGTTTGCGCGGGGCCATTCGTGGCCGGAGCGCTGGCGTTGCTCAGGATCAGCACCTGGTTGATGAGCGCGGAGAGCGCGGCGATGGCCGGGGTGTGGTCCCAGCCACCCACGACGGGGCTGGTGACGACGGCGGCGACGTTCACGCCGGCGTTGGTCCTGTTGGGGTTGGTGGCGCTGGCATCGATGGTGTACCCCTCGAGGAACGCCTGGTCGGCGAGCCGCAGGGCGTAGCCGTCGCTGTTCGTGGCGTCGACGTCGATGATGTAGTGCGCCGGATTGAAGCTCCCCACGTCGCTCGTGTACATGTGCACCCCCGCCGGGAGTTGCATGGGGAACGCCTCGCAGCTGTTGTCGGCGTTGCAGCTGGCGAACGCCGGCGAGCCGCGCAGGGTCTTGAAGTGGACGTTGCTCGACGACTCGTGGGCGGCAATGACCTCCTTCACGCCTGGCTGGCGAAGCGCGGTGGTCAAGGTGCGGTAGCGGCAGGCGCTGGGGAACTGCGCGCCCGTCGGTTGCCCGGTCATGAACGTCGCCATCGCCGGGTTGGGATCGACGTAATACTGATGGGCCACCGCGGGGGGCTTGCAGACGCAGGCGGGGAGCGATGTCACCGGGTCGCTGCCGGCCGTCAGCTGCTGCGCCTGACAGGCGACCTGAAGCTGCCAGGTGTCGCACATCGCCGACGGCTTGCAGACCAGCACGGCATCGTCCACCGCCGAGCCCACGCGCGCGCCGGCCGCCGCCTGCGCCACCGTGCAGCCGGTGCCGAGCAGCTTCGTCACCGTTCCCGTTTGATCGGCGAGCGACGGTGGACAGCCGCAGGCCATGCCGGTGGCAACGAGCGCGGCCACCGTCGTCTCGCAGACGAGGCCCGCCGTGCACGGCGTTCCGCTCGTGACCGTGAAGCAGCCGTCCGCGCCTTGATTGCAGGTCGCGTGCGTGGCACCTCCTGCGACCGGACAGAATTCTCCCTCGATGGGCGGCTGGCCGCACCGCGGATCGTCGTTGCAGACGCACCGGCCGGTGGTGCCCACGCAGGTTTGAGCGATGCTGCACATGCCGGGCTCGCCGGGGGTGGTCCCCCAGAACCGGCAGCCGAGGTTGTCTCGTTGACAGGACTGGGGCGCGCTCGAGACGCAGCGGACCATCCCCTCGACGCAAGGCGCGACGGGATCGCAGAGGGCGGCGCCGCCCGCTCCGGCCGTTCCAGCGGCGCCTCCGCCGCCCGCCGCGCCGGCGTCGCCTCCGTTGCCGGCGGTCGACCCTCCGGCCGCTCCGCCCTGGGCGAGGGCACCGCCCCCGCCGCCGCCCCCCGAGGCCGGGCGGCCTCCTTCACCGGGGGGAAGTCGTTGGTTGTCACCGCATCCGACAATGCCCCAGACGCCAAAAATGATGAGCAAGAATCTCGTGGCGCTGGTGGCTCTCGGCAATAGGACCTCGCCGGCGCCGTGACGCGCGTCCGGTAACGAATTGTCGGGTGCGCCGTCGCAGCGGTCAATGAATACGTCTGTGTATCTCGCGCGCGGGCGCCGCCCTACAGGCTCTCGAGCAGGCGGCGCACCTCGGACTCGGCCGGTTTTCCGCGGGGCGTGTAGCCGACGCTCCGCGGCCCACCCCAGCCGTACCAGTTCCAGATGTACGCGCCGTCGAGCCCGGGCTCGCCCGACCAGACGCGCCTGAACGCCGCGAAGGCCCGCCGCTGCTCGTCGAGATCGGGAACCCCGCCGGCCGTCTCGTCCCACGGGGACACGGTGCTGCCGGCGCGCGAGCGATAGCCGACCTCCGTCAACACGAGCGGCCGGGAGTGGTCGGCGTGCCACGTCAGCAGCTCGTCTTTGTGCCCGCGCCAGGCCGCTTCGAGCGCGGCGTCGGTGGCGGGAGCCTTGGTCGTCTCGCGTAGGCGGAAGTAGGCGACCACCCCCTCCTCGTCGACCAGGTCGAACAGCTTCGCGGCGCGGTAGTGATCCCAGTTGGCCGAATACAGCAGCTTCCCGGGGAACACGGCGCGGAGCTTCTCGACGAGCGGCTGCCAGCGCGCCAGATCGTCGTCCAGGGTCGACAGCTCGCTGCCGACCACCAGCCGGGTCGCTCCCGTCTGCGCGGCGATGGCGGCCAGATCGCCCAGCAGCTCGCCATAGCTGCGAAACCAGGCGTCGCGGTCTTTGGGCGCCAGCGTCCCCCGCCATTCGCCGTCGGCCGGGCGCGACAGACGGACGATGGGGAACACGGTGACCTCGAGCCGCTCGCGGCGCGCGGCGCGAATGGTGTCGGCCACCAGCTCGAGGGTGGGGGAGAACCGCGTGTGCAGCGTCAGCTCGGTCGAGCTCCCGTTGGTCTGATAGATCGGGATCACCAGCGAGACGTGCGTGGCGCCCAGCGCCGCGATCTCGCGCAGCAATGGCCGGTAGGAGAAGCCGACGTCCTCGGCGAACATCCCCAGCGCCACGCCGCGCTGCTTGGCGACCGGGCCTTCGTCCGGGACCAGGCTGGACCCGGCGTCGACGGCGCGGGAGGGCAGCGCTGTCTCGACCTTCGGCGCGGGAGCGGCGAGCTCGCGCACCGGTCCCAGCGCGCGCGCCGTCAGGCCGGCCGCGCCGAGGGTGCCGCAGGCGATCGCGCCCGCCAGCGCTATTCGGTGAAGCCGCACGTCCGCCCCGCGTTCCGCTTCGCCATCTCCTCGATCAGCGGTTGATAGAACGCCATCATGGCGCGCGGCGAGATCTCCTCGCCGGTGGCGTCCTTGATGACGGTCCGCCAGTCGCGCGTGGCGCCCAGCGACAGGATGCCGCGCAGGAAATCACCGACCGCCTTCTGTCCCGCGTAATTGCAGGATCGGACATCCTGCTTGAGGATCTGCGTGCAGATGTGATCGTGCAGCTGGAACTTGATGAGGCTGGCCAGCGTGTAGTCGTAGTACTGCGCCGGATCGTCGTTGATGTGCGTCTTGGTGCAGGCATCGCAAAAGTCATCCGGCCGGGCGTTGGGCGCCACCACGCCCTGGAAGCGGGCGGCGTATTGCCACCAGCGGCTCTGCCACTCGGACGCCGGGAGGTCGTCCTCGTACAGATCGCGCTCGAAGTGGCTCATCGTCCCCGCCGAGAACGGGATGAACACGATCGAATCGAGCGCCGACTGGAGCAGCCACCCCATCGGATCGGGGTTGACCGACGCCGGCAGCACGCCGATCTGGTGCAGATAGGGCGTCTCCTCGCTGGCCAGGCGGGCCAGCTCGCCCACCGCTTCATGAAAGGCGCGGTTCGCCCCTTCGCGCAGCAGCGGCGGCACCTCGGGACGGCTGTAGGCCAGGAAATAGTAGATGTGGCCCAGCTCGTGGTGGGCGGTGCCGAACCACTGCTCGTCCGGCTCGACGCTCATCAGCGACCGCACGTCCTGATCGTGATCGATGTGCCAGGCCGAGGCGTGCGCGTTCTTCTTGCGCGTCGACGTCGCCGCCACCGGATACAGATCGGACCGCTTCCAGAACGAATCGGGCAGCGGGGAAAATCCCAGCGACGTGTAGAAGCTCTCCGCGCTCTTCACGATGGTCTCGGGCTTGGCGCCCTTGAAGTACGCGTCGAGGTTCGCCTCGTCGACCAGCCCCGGCCAGCGCTGCGCCCAGCGGTTTCCCACCCAGTGCGCCGGCAGCCCCTTGGGGACGGGACGGGCGAACCGCTTCGCCAGGGTGTACTTGGCGAAGCAGTGCAGCGCCTCGTAGAGCGGCCGCGTCGTCTCGAGCGTGGCATCGAGCAGGTC
The DNA here is from genome assembly GCA_036500205.1 of Polyangia bacterium. Lineage (GTDB taxonomy): Bacteria > Myxococcota_A > Polyangia > Fen-1088 > Fen-1088 > DASYCK01. Next base: position 9,649 of record DASYCK010000216.1, read on the forward strand.
CATCATCTCCTTCACCGACATGCCGTAGTCGGCCACCTGCAGCCCGAAGAACGACGAATAGCCCATCTCGCGCGCCACCTGATTGCGCAGCTTCTGCAGCTCGACGAGGCCTGGCTTCAACGGGCGGCCGATCTCCTTCGACGCGCTCCAGACGCGCAGCCGCTCGTTGAGATCGCGCGACTTCAGGAGAACGGAGTCGAGGTCGTTGGCGCTGGCGGGGCGCAGACAGCCACCGCCGGGCTTGGGCTGCAGGCAGAACGTGAAGCCGTCCTGGATGGCGGCCTGATGCGATTCGGCGTCGACCCGCTGGGCCACCACGTCGGGGATCGTCCCCGGCGCCTCGGCGGCCGCCAGCAGCAGGCGGTGAAGCTGGCGGGCCGTCGTCGGCTCCAGCTCCTTTTCGCGACGAAGCAGCGCCTTGCTGTGCTCGATGATGGTCTTCGAGCCGGACAGCGCCGCCAGGGCCTTGTCGGCGCCGGCCCGGGCGCCCGTGTGCTCGGGCGTGACGTCGGTCGCCGCCACCCAGTCGAGCTCGCCGCCCACCGCCTCCACCGGCAAGATCAGAGGGACGACCACGTCCAGGAACGCGCGCGCCTCTTTCTCGGCGGCGGAGAGGCGCCGCGGGGGGACGCGTGCCGGTCTGGGACTGCCGGACGGTGGTGCGACGACGGGGGCCGCGGTCACGTCTGGGGCTGCCATCGAATCGGCCGGCGCGCCGCCGAGGACGATGGCGAGGCTGGCCAGCTCGAGCAGCGTTCGGGATCGCAGGAATTGGCGCATGCCCTGAACGTATCTGAATTTCGTGCGCGGCGACACGCGGTTCGCGTGGAACGGCGCGCGCGCGCCGTCGGGGCAGTGGACGCCTCGCCCCTCGGCGTGCTAACCCGACGGACCACCATGAACCGCACGTTTTCATTCCTGTTCGGCGCCCGCCGTGCTCGTCTATTTCGCACCCTGATCGTGCTCGTCGCGGTGGGGGGTGCCTTCGCCGGTTGCAAGCAGGGGCGGGGAGAGCGCTGCCAGATCCCGTCCGATTGCGGAGACGGGCTGACCTGCCCCAACTCGTGCATGGACACGGGATCGAATTGCACGTGCGAGCCCATCGACGGTACGACGGGAACGGGCGGCACGACGAGCGTCGATACGGGTGGCACGACGGGGGGCGGCGGTCAGGGGGGGACCATTGGAGTCGGGGGCGCCGGGGGAGACGTCGCGGAAGGACACGGCGGGGAAGGCGGCGGCGGACAAGGCGGTGAAGCGGTCGGCGGCGGCGGTGGGGACGCGGCGGGCGGAATCGCCGGCGCCGCGGGCGGAATCTCGGGCGCGGCCGGTGGTGGTGGCGCGGCCTCCGTGGGCGGCGCTGGCGGCGTCTAGCGCCCGACGGTTCGACGCAGCATCGCGGGCGCCGACCCGGACCTGGCCTTGGTGCTACCATCAGAGCATGGGGCGGAACAAGGTCCTGCTTTTCTGTCTGACCGCTGCGGCGGGACTCGCGCCGTTCGGATGTGGTTCGAACGCGGCAGCCCCGACCGATGACGCCGACTTCGTGTCGTGCGCGGACGAGACGCGGGCCACGCCCTACGCGCCTGGAATGAGCGTGACCTCCCAGAACGGGGCGTTCGTCCTCAAGCTGCTGAACAACGTCTTCGTCGTCAACGGCAAGGCGCTGTCCGAGGCACCCGCCAAGGGGCAGGACACCTGGACGATCGAGGTGGACGACACCACCACGGGCGCGCCGGTCGATGGCGTGACCATGACGGTGAATCCACGCATGCCCGATCAGCGGCATGGGACGACGCCGGTCGGGGTGACGGCGGCGGGCGCGGGGACGTACACGCTCGACCCCGTCAACCTGTTCATGGCGGGCTACTGGGAAGTCACCATCGGGCTGGGCGCGGCGACGGACAGCACCGCCGCCGATAGCGCCGTGTTTCGTATCTGCGTCCCGGGTTGACGTACCGATCAGGGCGTCGCACAGCGGGCGTGGCTGACGCCGGTCGTGACCGTCGAGATCGGCGTGAACGTCCCCGTGGTCACGCATAGCAGGCGGTCGCCGCTTTGCGGATCGAGATAAGGCATCGCGGTGGCGCGGGCCCACTCGAGCGCGGCGCCCCCCCCCAGATGGAACGTCGGCACGGCGGCGGCGATGGCTGGATCGAGATCGCCCGAGCCGACCAGCGACGCCAGCACGTCGTCGCCGACCGCCTTCAGCGACACGCCCAGGGTGATGCGGTCGGGGATCCCCGGCACGGTGCGCGTGCCGGTCGGGAAGACGTACTTGAGGTGCGACTTCGTCAGCGACGAGGGATCTTGCGCCGTGGCGGTGACGGGCCCCGGAAACAGGTTGATGGTCTCGCTGGCCGCCTGCCAGAACATCTGCACCTCTGCGCCGCTGTCGTCGAAGATGCAGTCGCGCACCAACCACAGGTCGGGATCGGACGCCCCCTCGATCGTTTCGCCCGGTTGCACGCCGCTCTGGTACAGCAGCGTGGTGCCAGCGTAAGCGGCCACCTCCGTCCACAGGCGGCGATCTTGCGAGGCGCCGCTGGGCAACGAATGGCCCGCGCCGACGTTGTCGACGGCGACGGTGATGCGCTGGGTGGCGTCGTCGTAGCAGATCGTCCCCTGCGCCGTGCTGTCCAGCATCGCCTGGACGTTGCGCGTCTGATCGGCCAGGCCATCGGCGCCCAGCAGGGGGAAGGCCGTCAGCGCCACGTCGACGGCGGGGAACCCGTGATCGTGCACGCGCCGCACCTTGGTCGACACGCTGGAGGCGGGACCGTCGCTGCCCGGCATGTGACAGCCGGCGCAGCTCAGGCCATGCGTGCCCGAGAACAGGGTCCCTTGCCATTCCTCGAAGGTGCGCTCCAGCGCCACGCCGTGCCTGTTGACGATGTCGTGGCAGCTTCCGCAGGCGGCCGCCGACTCGAGGTGTCCGTCGTCTAGCAGCTGTGAATACGCCGCGCCGTGGGGCGGGCTGGCGACAGGGTCGGAGAACGGGCCGAAAAGCGTCCCGTCGGTGGCCAGGGTCAGTGGGTTGTCGTGCGTGCCGTCGACCGACGCGGCCGAGTGGCAGAAGAAGCAGGTGACCCCTTTTTCAGGGGCGGACAGCGTCGCCAGATTCAATCCGTCCTGCGTCAGCCCGTCGCGCACGGCCATGGGGGCGTGGCAGTTCACGCAGAAGTTCCCCAGCGCGCCGCCGGTCTCGCGCTGGCCGCGCTGGTTCATGGCGATGAAGACGGGATCGTCCGCCGCGTAGGCGTGCATGCTCTCCCCCCAGGCCGCGAATTGCGCGGGGTGGCAGCTCTTGCACGTGGTGGGATCGCGCAGCTCGGGCTGGCTCAGCAGGGCGCGCGTCGGTCCGCCGCACGCGCTTCCCAGAATGCCGAGCGTTCCCGTCAGAACGAGAAAGTACGTCGATGATCTCCCCGTCATGAACCGGCCCAGTATGAACCACCGCCGGAGTTTGTGGCAGATTAACGGGGTGATCGCACTTACGTCGTGTGTGACGCGCCTCATGTCGCGCACGTTCTGGTCGTCGCTGGGTCGTCGTGGCTGGCCGCTCGCGCTCGGCGCGCTGGCCGCCGGTTGCATGCCGCACGATGCCGGCGTCAACTGTCCCGACGACGTGCCGACGACTTGCCCGAGTCCGGCCCCCACCTACAGCGCTGACGTCGCCCCGGTGATCCAGCAGCACTGCACCCTGTGTCACAGCCCCGACGGAGAGAATCAGACGCCGACCCTGGTGACCTACGGCGACGTCACCGCCGGGGCGATGGCCAAGACGGCGCACGATGTGCTCGTGCAGATTCATGCCTGCAACATGCCGCCCGCGGACCAACCTCCGCTCACCTCCGACGAACGTCAGGCCATCCTGGGGTGGATCGTGTGCGGCGCCAAAAACGACTGACGCGCGACTGACACCGCCGGTGCCGCTCAGGGGACGTCGAGGAGAAACGCGATGTGCCCGTGCGGGGAGTCGTCGTTCAGGTCGGCGCAGTCCTCGTAGAGATGAAAGCGGACCACCCACTGTCCCGAGGCGGTGAACTTCACGGGCGAGATCTTGTAGACGCCGCTGACGCCGCTCTCCGTCGTCGCGACACCGGTGTTGGGGATCAGCACGAAGGGATTGTCGGCGAGATACGACTCGATCTGGATGTTCGCTCCGGTCGCCGGAGCGCCGTTCGCGGCGGGATCGAGCAGGGTGGCGGTGACGGTGAACGCGACGTTCTGGTTCAGGCGGACCGGCGTCGAGGTGAAGCTGACGTGGTACTTGCAGTCGTCGTCGTCTCCGGCCGCGTTGTAGAGGACAGGAGACTCCTCGTCGGTGCCGGCGTCAGCGTCGGCGGTGCTGCCCGCCGGATGACAAGAGGCCTGGCTCACCACGATGGGCGTGACCGCCGCGCAATGATCATCGAGCGCGCCGGGGACCGGCCCCCCGACGGCGGCGTCGCTGGTCTGATTCGACGAGCCACAGCCGACGGCGAGCAGACCCATCAGCGACAGCGCCGGACCCAAGATAGATAGACCAGACCGAGATCGTCGCGTGCGCATGGGGCCCTCCGGTGGAGAAATCTACCGACGTGACGGCATCGTCGCCTGCATCAAATTTTCGCACCGAGCCAGGCCCGCAAGCATAACGTGAAGCTTCCGAGCGGCCAGCATCCAGCGGCGCGCGCCGTCACCGCGCTGAAGCGGACGGGAGCCAACCGTAACGACCGGCACGGATTGACGGACCGAAGGCGGCGGATTTCGGGGTCCCCACGCCTCCGCTTCCCGTGGCACGCGACGTGAATCTCGCTGCCAGGCGGGCGGGAAGGCGCATGCGCGGGGCGACGCGCGACAGACGTGACAAGGAGACTGCCGATGCCGAAGGTTCTGTTGAGGAAGGAATTGAAAGCGACGTTGCTGGCGGCGTCGTTCATGGCGGCCATCATCATGACGGCGTCGACGCTCGCCGATGGGTGCGGGAAGGTGGACGAGATCTTCGACTGCGATCAGGTCTGCAGTCGCTACCGCGACTGCTTCGACTCCGGATACGACGTGGACGGCTGCCGGTCGCGCTGTCGTACGAATTCCGACAACAACCCCTCGATTCGCAGCGACGCCGACCAGTGCGAGGCGTGCATCGACGACAAGTCCTGCGCGTCGGGGGCCTTCAACTGCGCGACCAGCTGCGGAACCATCGTTCCCTGACGGCGCATACGCGGACGGCGTCTACTCGCCGTCGGACAGGCTCTTGAAGAGGACGCCGCTGATCTGGTACTCGCGCGTCCCCTTGCCCGTCTTCAACGTCACCGTGTCACCCTGCTCGCGGCCGATCATGGCCCGCGCCAGCGGCGCCGAGATGGCGATGCGACCGGCCTTGATGTCGGCTTCGTGGTCGCCCACGACGCTGTAGGTGACCTCCTCGGCGGTGTCGGTATCGGTGAGGCGGACCGTGGCACCGAACACCACGCGCGTCCCCGACAGCGTCGTCGGATCGATCACGTCGGCTTGCGCCAGGGTCGATTCGATCTGCCGTGACCGCCCCTCGATGAAGCTCTGCCGCTCCTTGGCGGCGTGGTACTCGGCGTTCTCGCGCAGATCGCCGTGGGCCCGCGCCTCCTCGATGTCCTGGACGTTCTTGGGGCGCTCGACCTCGCGCAATCGCTTCAGCTCATCCTTCAGGATGCGCTGTCCGCGCGGGGTCATGGGAAAACGGTCTGCCATTTTGCGTCCTTCCGTTACGCGCCCTGGTCCTGTTGGTACTCCTGCAGCGACCGCACCTCGATGCGCCCCGAGCGCAGCTCGGCGATGGCGCCCACGGCGGCCTTGGCGGCCGACAGGGTCGTGTAGTACGGGATGCCCCGCACCAGCGCCGTGCGGCGGATGTCGAACGAGTCCTTGATCGCCTGCGCGCCGGCGGTCGTGTTCATGACCAGATGGACGTCGCCGTCGAGCATGCGATCGACGCAGTTGGGACGCCCCTCGCGCACCTTGTTCACCCGCGTCACCTTGACGCCCGCCTTCTCGAGATAGGCGTGCGTCCCGGTGGTGGCGAGGATCTCGAACCCCATGTCGACCAGGCTGCGGGCCAGGGCCACCGCCCCCGCCTTGTCGCTCTGTTGCAGGGAGAGGAAGACGCGCCCGCTGGTGGGGAGGCGCGTGCCGGCGCCCAGCTGGCTCTTCCCGAACGCCGCGGCGAAGCTGCGGTCGATTCCCATCACCTCGCCGGTCGAGCGCATCTCGGGGCCGAGCAGGGTGTCCACGCCGGCGAACTTCGCGAACGGGAACACGGCCTCCTTGACGGCGACGTGCTTGGGCGTCACCTCGCGAATGCCCATCTCCTTCAACGTTCGGCCGGCGGCGATGCGCGCCGCCACCTTGGCCAGCGGCACGCCGGTCACCTTCGACACGAAGGGCACCGTGCGCGAGGCGCGCGGGTTCACTTCGAGGATGAAGATGCCGCGGCCGTCGCGGGGGACCGCGAACTGGACGTTCATCAACCCCTTCACCTCCAGCTCCTTGGCGAGCGCCCGGGCCTGCGTCTTGATCGCTTCCACGATCTCCGGTGCCAGCGAGTAGGGCGGCAGGCAGCAGGCGGAGTCGCCCGAGTGGATGCCGGCCTCCTCGATGTGCTCCATCACGCCACCGATCACGGCGTCGGTGCCGTCGGCCACCACGTCGACGTCGACCTCGATGGCGTCGGGCAGGAACTGATCGATGAGGATGGGGGCGTCGTCCTCGCCGGCGCGCGACGACAGGCTCTCGCGGCGAGACGCCTCCATGGCGGCCAGCACGAAGTCGTCGAGCCCCGAGGGGTCGTGGACGATCTCCATGGCCCGCCCGCCCAGCACGTAGGAGGGGCGCACCATAACCGGGTAGCCGATGCGGGCCGCGATCTCCCGCGCCTCCTCCAGGCCGTGCGCGGTGCCCCAGGCGGGGGCGCGCAGGTCGAGCTTCTTCAACAACTCGCCGAAGCGCTGGCGATCCTCGGCGCGGTCGATGGCGTCGGCGCTGGTGCCCAGCAGCTTCACGCCGGCGTTCTGCAGCGGCACCGCCAGCCGCAGCGGCGTCTGCCCGCCGAACTGCACGATGACCCCTTCGGGCTTCTCGCGATCGAGGATCTCGAGCACGTCCTCGCGGGTGAGCGGCTCGAAGTACAACCGATCGGAGGTGTCGTAGTCGGTCGACACCGTCTCGGGGTTGCAGTTGATCATGATGGTCTCGTAGCCGTCCTCGCGCAGGGCTTGCACGGCGTGGACGCAGCAGTAATCGAACTCGATCCCCTGGCCGATCCGGTTGGGCCCGCCCCCCAGGATGGCGATCTTCTTCTTGCCCGTGGGCCGGGTTTCGTCCTCGGTCGTACCGGGGGCCCCGACGCGCTCGCTTTTTTCGTCGAAGGCGATCTCGTAGGTCGAGTAGAGATATGGCGTCTGGGCGTCGAACTCGGCGGCGCAGGTGTCGACCCGCTTGAACACCGGGCGGATGCCGTGCTTGATGCGCGCCTGGCGGACCTGCTCCTCCGAGACGTCGCACAGCTTCATCAGGCGGCGATCCGAGATGCCGTAGCGCTTCCAGCGCTCCAGCTTCTCCGGGTCGTCGAGCCCCGCCGCGCCGGCCAGCCGCGCCGACTCGTCCTCGTCGATGATCTCGCGCAGGTGGCGCAGGAACCAGGGATCGATCTTGGTCAGCGTGAAGGCTTCCCCGTTCGTCAGACCGACCCGCATCGCCTCGGCGAGCTGCCACAGGCGGTCCGGTCCCGGGCGGACGATCGCGCGCTTCAGCTCGTCCAGGCCGGGCGCCCGCTCCAGGCCGCACAGGCCCCAGCGGCCGATCTCCAGCGAGCGCAGCGCCTTGCCCAGCGACTCCTTGAAGGTGCGCCCGATGGCCATGACCTCGCCCACCGACTTCATCTGCGGGCCCAGCTCGCTGTCGGCGCCGGGGAACTTCTCGAACGCGAAGCGCGGCACCTTCGTCACCACGTAGTCGATGGTGGGCTCGAAGCAGGCGGGGGTCTCCCGCGTGATGTCGTTCGGCACCTCGTCCAGCGTGTACCCGACGGCCAGCTTGGTGGCGATCTTGGCGATGGGGAACCCGGTCGCCTTCGACGCCAGCGCCGAGCTGCGCGACACGCGCGGGTTCATCTCGATGACGATCATGCGGCCGTTCACCGGGTTGACGGCGAACTGGATGTTGGAGCCGCCCGTCTCCACGCCGATCTCGCGGATGACCGCCAGCGCGGCGTCGCGCATGGTCTGGTATTCCTTGTCGGTCAACGTCATGGCCGGCGCGATGGTGATGGAATCACCCGTGTGCACGCCCATGGGATCGAAGTTCTCGATCGAGCAGATGATGACGGCGTTGTCATGCGTGTCACGCATGACCTCGAGCTCGTACTCCTTCCACCCCAGGATCGACTCCTCGACCAGCACCTCGCCGCGCGGGCTCTGCGACAGCCCCCAGTTCACCTTGGCCTCGAACTCCTCGGCGTTCCAGACGATGGCGGCGCCCGAGCCGCCCATGGTGAACGACGGGCGCAGCAGCACCGGGTAGGCGATGCCGTTCTTGGCCGCCATGTCGGCCTGGATGGAGCGCGCCTCGGCCAGCGAGTGGGCGTGCCCCGACATCGGGACGTCGAGGCCGATCTTCAGCATCGCCTGCTTGAACAGCTCGCGGTCTTCAGCCTTCTCGATGGCGGCCACCTGCGCGCCGATCAGCTTCACGCCGTGCTTCTCCAGCACGCCGGCGCGGTGAAGCTCGAGCGCCAGGTTCAGGGCCGTCTGCCCGCCCAGCGTGGGGAGCAACGCGTCCGGCTTCTCGCGCTCGATGACCCGGGTCAGGACCTCGACCGTCAGCGGCTCGACGTAGGTGCGGTCCGCGATCTCGGGATCGGTCATGATGGTCGCCGGGTTGGAGTTCACCAGCACCACCCGATAGCCCTCTTCCTTCAGCGCCTTCACGCCCTGGGTGCCCGAGTAGTCGAACTCGCACGCCTGGCCAATGACGATGGGCCCCGAGCCGATCAACATGACGGTCTTGATGTCAGTTCTACGCGGCATGGTCTGAGGTCAGGTTCCTTTCTTTGTCTTTGGCTGTCGCGGTCGTCCGCGGTCCCGAATGCGGGGAACAACCACCGGCTAGGGCGTCTTCTTCTTCACGTTGCCTTCGCGGTCGATGGTGAACTGGTCGGGCAGCTTCTTGTCGAACGCCGGGCGGTGGGCCTTGTCGACCCGCCAGCCGTGCTCGACGAACCCCTCGGCGATCTGCAGGCGTAGCCGCAGGCTCTCCTCGGTGTCGGAGAGGAACTGCGCGATGAGCGGATCGCGGGCCGGCTCCTCCTCGCCCAGCCGCACCAGCGCCTCGGCCGCCGCGTAACGCACCCCTTCGTCCATGTCGATCAGGTAGGGCGCCGCCAGCTCGGCGGCGTCCCGCGCCTTGGCCTTCATGGCGGCCAGGTGATTGAGCAGCTGAATCTTCTTGGTGGGGTCGCGCTCGTAGCCAGGCTCGTGGGCGGCCAGGATCTTCGCCACCACCTCCAGCTCGTATTCCTTCGAGGCGACCCGATCGAGCAGGCGCAGCGGCCAGGAGATCGACTCGGCGCTGCGCAGGTAGCGTTCGATCTGGGGGACGATCGAGGCCCCCTTCTCGACGAGGGCGTCGAACACCCACTCCTTCTCCTGCTCGTCCTCGATGCTCTTGTCGTACATCATGCCGAACCGGCGCATCAGGCCGAAGATGGCATCCGGCGAGCCGTCGTTCAGCAACGTCTCGAAGGCCTTGAAGCGATCGGGTGACTGGGCGTACTTGTTGACGACCCGCTTGACGCTGCTGTCCAGCGACCGCTTCTCGCGGCCCGCCTTGCTGAGAAAGTCGAGGAACCCCATGGATGCGGGGAGTCTATACACGTCCCGGCGGCCCCTCACACGGGAAAAACGGAACTGTTACAACGGGGGCGAAATCAGTCGAGGGCGTCCGCCAGTTGCTGGCGGAGCAACTCGACGGCCCGGGCGTGCAGGCGGCACGCCCACGACTTGGAAAGTCCCATCACGACGCCAGCTTCCTCGAGGTTCTTGTCGGCGAAATAATAGAGCTCCATCAATTGCCGCTCCCGGTCAGGCAGCGCCTTGACAGCCTCGCGGACCCGGACGCTCAGCCTGCTGGTGTCGAGGCTGGCGTCGGGGGCGGGCAGCCGCTCGTCGGCGACCGTGGCGGCCGCTTCGAGCGACGTGATGTGGACGGTGGCGATCCCGCTCAAGATCTCGGCGATGGCCGACAGCTTGCCTTCGACGGTGGCCCCC